>PLYS01000046.1:1811-10075 GCA_003153455.1 Betaproteobacteria bacterium
CTCGCCTCGGCCAACTTCGCGCGCTCTGGGCTTTCGCCGTTCATCACACTGGTTCACGACGACGCGGGTCGCCTCCTGCAGCAAAGTGATCAGAGCGCATACGACTTGATCTTTCTCGATTCCGAACGCCCGGAGTATCCCGGCTGGTGGCCTTACCTGCGTCGAGTTCTGCGCCCGGGAGGCTTGTTGATCGTGGATAACGCGACGTCTCACGTGGAGCAGATGGCTCCTTTCGTCGCCCTGGTGACGGCTGATCCCGAGTTTGCGACCTGCCTCATTCCAGTGGGCAAGGGCGAGTTTCTTGCCGTGAAGACGTCGTCGTGAGCCTCCTGCCGAACCACGCGCCGAGCCTTGATGCGCCTTGTCCTCGATACCAATTAAACGCTACCGCAACCGTCGAGGGCACGGTCAGCGCCGACCCCGACGATGATCACGTGATCAGCTGCGCGCTTTCGGCGCAGGCCGATGTTATCGCTGAAACAACAACGCCCGCAACAGCGGGCGTCGTGGGCAGGTTCTGCGAATTCGGGTCTACTGAGCATTACGAAACCGGATGACAGTCCGGTTTCGCTCGGCGCTCCCCTCGCCCTGCAGGGCGAGGGGAGCGCCGGAACGTGGAGCAGGGACCCGTTTACGGGATGCGACCGTGAAGGCGCTCATAAGCACGCAGATATCCGGCGCATTGCATCCCGCTACGGGGTCACATCCATCGGCAAGCCGACGGAACCTGTTCCGCCCTCCGCGGGCGCGGGGGTGAGGGCCGGGCGATGTAGCGCAGTTACGTAAAGCTCGATAATTCGAACCTGGCCCGTTGATTGTCCCGTGATCCGTCATTCGCCCCGAATGTTATTTTGCCTTATCACCTTTTCGTATTTCTTGAGCTCCGCTGCCACGTAATCCGTAAACTGTTCATGGCTGCTGCCGATCGGACGGAAACCACGCTCTCGTATCAGCTTGGCGGCATCGGGCGCGTGCACCGCTTTCCCGAGTTCTGCGCTCAACTTCGCGACAACTTCCTTCGGTGTTCCCGCCGGGACAAACACGCCCTGCCACGAGTCCATATCGAACCCCGGGAATGTCTGCGCGATTGGGGGCACGCCGGGCAGCACGTCGATCGGCTGAGGTCCTGCAACGGCGAGCGCTTTAAGCCGACCGGCGCTCACATAAGGCACGACGGCAGCCGTCGTATCGAAGGCCATGTCGATCTGACCGGCAATCAAGTCGGTGAGCTGCGGAGCCGAACCTTTGTACGGCACGTGTGTGATCTCCAGTTTCGCGAGATTCTTGAGAACCTCCATCGTAATGTGAGGACCGGAGCCGGGACCGTAGCTGCCGTAGTTCAGGCGACCCGGCTGCTTTTTCACATAGGCGAGAAATTCCTGAAAAGTGCTGGCAGGAAATTTCGGAGCGGTCACGAGCACATACGTCGTCGCCGTCGTCTGCGACACTGCAATCAAGTCCTTCTCGACGTCGAAAGAGAGCTTCTGGATCCACGGGTACACGGTAATGGTGGATGCAGCGTAAAGAATCGTGTAGCCGTCAGGCGTGGCGTGCGCGACGAACTCCGTCGCAACGACACCCGCTGCACCGGCCTTGTTGTCGACCACGATGGGCTGTCCCATGCTGTCACGCAACTTGCCGGCAACGATCCTCCCCATTATGTCGGCCGCACCGCCCGGCGGAAATGAAATCACCATCCTGATCGGCTTGTTTGGATACTGCGCAAGAACAGCATCCGGGCAGAGAAGAATCGCGGCCAATGCTGCAACCACAACGGCGCGCAATCGCTTTCTGGCGGAAAGTGAACGCCGGCCGCCGCGAAACATGGATGACAACGAACCAGAACAAACACATGTGATTGTCGATGCGAATTGCATTCGAGCCTCCGCCATCTGATGCGGCGTTTACATTGGTGTTCTGCAGCCGCGATGGCATTGTAGTCACAATGCCGGGCGCATGCCAGTTAATCCTGTCCGTTGCTCTTGTTCTTATCCGCATTACTGAGTATTACGAAACCGGATGACAGTCCGGTTTCGCTCGACGCTCTCCTCGCCCTCCGGGAGAGGGGTATGGGGGTGAGGGCCGAGCGATGTAACGTAGTTACGTAAAGCTCGATAATCTGCCTTCCTCTGCGCTTCAGCCTACCCTGTCCCTCATCTACGATCACGATTCAGTAAACGCATGATTTCAGAGGGCGGTTCCCGGGTGATGAAGAGGCTACGCTGGCCCGCGAGGCTTGCGCTACGAAAATGAAATCTACCGGAGCCAATTCAGCTGAACCGGGAGCCCGACGCCATGCACACCGATCCCGGTTTGATCGTCAGCTCAAGGTTCCGGTATAGGCATGGCAGGTTGTCGGGAACAGTTGGCGATTGTTTTGCATGGCCGTATCCCAATAACATGAGTTCTTATTGTGGTATCGTCTATAACGTTTTGGATCGGAGTAGGATATAAGTCAAAGGACATAGATATGCGGGAACGCAACTCGTGTTTTGAGCAACCTACTATAGGCTTTCACTGGAGTCATCGCGCATGAAGATAGATGAAGCGAAGGCGCTGTTACAAGCCGCGAACTTGTCAGTTGCGGCAGAGGGCCGGTTGCCAAACAACACCGGCACTCAGCTGAAGCTTGAGAACGGCGCGATAGTAAACCTATATGATTCCGGCAATTTCAATGTCCAGGGCAAGCATCAGGATGCCGTCAAGACCGCACTCGGCGGCCCAGCGCCCGCACAAGTGGCGGGCGCAAACACGAAAGTTTTTGTCGTGTATGGGCACGATGACAAGGTGCGGAACGAACTCGAGGTCATGCTACGCCGCTGGGGTTTGGAGCCTTTGATCCTCGATCAGCTTCCCTCCGAGGGGCAGACGATTATTGAGAAGCTTGAGAAGTATACGGCCGAGGGTAACTTCGCCGTGATTCTGGCTACACCAGATGACGAAGGTCATCGAGCAGGCCGTACCGATGAAAAGGCATTTCGCGCGCGTCAAAACGTTGTGCTTGAGCTTGGAATGTTGCTGGCGAAGCTTGGCCGCAAACGCGTTGCCATCCTTCTCAAGGAGCAAGACAAGATGGAACGCCCCTCGGACATCCAAGGCCTCATTTACATCCCGTTCAAGGATAACCTCCAGAAGGACGCGGGCGCTCTTCTGGCCAAAGAGATGCATGCTCAAGGTTACAAGATTGACATCGGGAAGTTGTAGTGGCGGCTAACCGCGCGTTCGAAAATGGATGCTTGCAAGCATCGCTGCGCTCGCGTGCAGGCGTTCGCTTTGACTAGGAATAGCGCGCCCTGACCTGCAGTACGCCGATATGTCCATTCAAACCTTGTTTGCCAGAACGCTGGCAGAATCTACCCAAAGCAATAAGTTCCGCACCGACACGTTTTTCGCAACTTGGTTTCGTAGGCATGGTTTTGCTCTTTTCTTTCTCTTTAAGAAGAATCTAAGCGTTACCAATATCCAATTCTCAGAATTGCTCGCTCTGGTAAAGGAACATGCGCGCCTAAAGGATGGTACACACGCGGGGCAGCTTCTCTTTTACTCAACCGAAGAATTTGAAAAGTTCCTTGAGGTAATCGTCGTCCCGTTAGTCGAAGGTGCGCCAGCCAGCGGTGCCAACTTTGAGCAGATCGCAGGTCTGTATCAGTCTATAGTCGAAAAGATCGTGGTCGTTAATGCCTATCACGGTTCCTGCGCAATCTTTCTGCCGCCGGAGCTTACGTTGGATCTCGTGCGCGTTTGCGCTGAGTCTGGATACGTGCATTCCTGCGGGCGCTCTATATATGTGCGCAACATCGAGAAAGCCAAGCAATCAGATTTCTTCGATGCGATTGAGTCCTATCTTCAGCGCTTTGGGACACCAGGACGAACAATATTTTTCGCCCCGTATTCGCACGAGGACTTCTCGAAATTCGACCAATACAAGAAACATGTGAAAAATGAATTACTGCACGGGCTTGATGACGTTAAGATTCACGTCGAGAAAGACAGTATGGGAATATACAGGCTTCCCCAAGTGCTGTCGGAGCTCCGCAAACGGTTTAAGGAAAGACTCGAAGTGCCCCCGCCAGGAAATTTCCGGGAAAAGCACAAGGGGCTACACGACCGCACTTTCTGGTTAATTCGCGACGCAGGCGTCAACCCAGAGGATTTCACAAAGCCAGGGAGTCAGAAGTACTACATCTGCTACGACCAGCTTTATTTTAACGCGAGCCCTTTTCATATCTTTAACGAAAATAAGCCCGGCTGGATCGCTCATACGACTATACCGCATACACTACTTGGCGCCATGATTAACGTTACAAGGCCGTGGCCTCAACTCACAAGTACAGTAGTCGTCGATCCTTTCGCTGGTACCGGTACAACTTGGCTTGAGGTGCTCAAACTCCCCAATGCAAGTGTGAAATGTTCCGATCTATCACCAATGGTTCGGCTGCTCGTCGAAGATAATGCGCAGTTCTTCGGACTCGGCCTCAGCGAGCTTGACAACGTCGCGGTTGAATTTAAGAGGCTGTCTGAGGATCCGGAGAGGCCGCGAACGCCTGACATGTTTCTCGACCCGACAAGTCGGCGCGATTCATACCAATTGGCAGCAGATTTGGTTGCCGGGCTCCGAAATGATGAATCGGAAAAGACGCAGGTATTTTCATTTTCCGAAGACTATGTCAGCAAGTTGGCGACGTTCAGTCTTATTCAGCGCCTAGTGTTCTATACGGCGTTGCGGGCAGAGCTTCGCTTCAAGGGGGCATTAGAGAGGGGGTCTCGACAATGGGTCGATGCCTTTCAAGAATCCGCAAAGGATCTATACGAAGAGATTACATCGTTCAGAGATTGGAAGGCGGACGCTGAACACGTGACTGAGGATCACGGCCCGGTGGCCGTATTTCGGGGTCAGTATTCCATGTCGTGTGCCATTAGCGCTCGCTCTCTGGCTCTCGCGAAGGAGCTCGTCACACATTCAGGCGACATTGTGATTGAGGATGCACGGGCGATTGCGTGCCAGTCGTGCGATGTTGTCGTCACCGATCCGCCCTACGGCTTTAACACCAATGACGAATTGTCGGGACTCGCCGCACTTTACTCAGAAGTTATTCAAGGCCTTGTTCGCGCCGTGAGAAATGAAGGTCATCTTGTGCTGTGCTTACCGGAAGTGTCATACACCGGCCGCGCGCTTCCTTTCTGTACCTCACGCAGTTTGATCATTTCCCAGATACTTTCAGCTGCGGATGATGCTGGAAGAACCGTTATTCTGAAGGGGGCATCGCTCCCGTTTCCGGCGCCCCTATTCCGTCCTCCGTATTATTGGACGTCAGAACGAGCATTGCGGCGCGTAATTCTTCATTTTCAGTTGGTCGACAAACTGGGGACGCCCAACAACGCGCCGCAGCCGACACCCGCAAACGAGCACGGCTAGCTCTTCGTTCAACCCAGCCGGCCTACGGCGGCTGGGTTATGGCATGAACAATCGGCTGAGACTCAGGCAGTTGCCGCGTAAACGCTCAGATGCCGCTCGGGGTAGCTCTCGTAAAAATGCTCAAATATCGCTGAACACTTCTGCTCGTAGAGCGGTTTGTCATAGGCGCGGGGCAAGCCGGTGTCGAGAACGTCTTCGATGGCAAGCTTTAGCTGAGAGCGCGCGGAAGATTTCTGCCGCCAATTCAGCACGAGGAGTTGTTTGAGCCGGTTCAGGAGATCGCGGGCGACCTTCTTCACTTCGGCTCGTTCGTCCGCATGCAACTCCGGCGCGGGGCGCGTCAGGATGTCGAAGATGACCAATTCTTCTTCGGTCATGTTTTCACGGATGTGGCGTTGCTGTTCCTCGCTTAGACCGCGGCTCAACATCACCAATTCCTCGAACAGTTCTTCAATGTTCCGACTGCCCACGTTGTAGCTCTCGATCAACTCCTCGAACTTCTCGGCGAAGTCGGCTCGCGTCTTGTTCAGGCGAATCAGCTTTTCCAGTTGTGCACGGATGGCGGCCTTGAGGACTTCGAGGTCGGTGTTCTTGTGCTTCGATTTTTTGAACCGCCTGCGCAGCGCCTCGAAATCGATCTTCGACAAATCCATCACCGGCGCGGGCTTGGTGGGCATGTCAACGCCTGTGACCGAGGCGTCGAGCAACTTGTTGATGCCGCCCATGACTTCCGTGATGTCCGGCGGGTTCGGGTTGAGCTTGACGCGTATGGCGTTGGCGATAGCGACGAGGCAGAAGATGCGTCCGGCAAACTCCAGCGCGGACGGGTCGGGCTTCACCGCACTGTAAAGCGTGCTGACCAGCCGTTCATGGCCGAGGAACTCGCGTCGCAGCGGGTCGGGCGAAATCAGCGCGTTGATGGCATCATCAATCCGTTGCAACCGCTCCAAACTTCCGATGTATAACTGCTCAATGGCAGGGATATCTACCCGTCGCGTTGCACAAAAAGACGTGGCGGCGTTCACGGCTGCGCGGAGTTCCTCGACCAGCTTCGTCTTGTCCATCACCGGGTTCTTGCCGTCTTTGCCTGCGCCGTAGATGGCCAGCGCCTTTTCCAGTGAGGCGAAGACGTTCGCGTAATCCACAATCATGCCGCTGTGCTTGCCGGGGAACACGCGGTTCGCCCGTGCGATCGTCTGCATCAACGTGTGATTCCGCATCGGTTTGTCGAGATACACCGTGGAACAACTCGGCGCATCGAAACCGGTCAGCCACATTGCGCACAGGAACACGATCCGCAGCGGGTCGTCCGGGTCTTTGAATTTTTCGTCCAACGGCGGTTGCGACTCGTTCATCCGCTGCCGATGCGGGACGATGTTCAGGCCGCGCGCCTGCATTTGCTGAATCTCGTTCTGGCCGGGCGACACGATGAGCGCCATGTCGGTCGTTTTCAGCACATCCAAACGCGCCAACAATTCCGCCTTCTTGTCCGCCGCGAGGGCGTGACGCCCGAGTTCCTTCTCCACCCGCTTCGTTTCTACCGCCCAATGTTTCCGCACCTTGTCGTGCATTTTGAGCGCCGTGGCCTTGTCGATGGACACCACCATCGCCTTGCCGATGAAACCGCGCCCGAGGAAATGCCGCACGATGTCCTGCGCCACCGTCTCCAGCCGGTCGTCGCGAGTGAGGATGTGGTATTGCCGGCTCAACTCCCGTTCGAGCTTCGCTTCCTGTTCCGGGTCGAGTTCTGCCGCCTCGATGAGGTTGTAGATGTTATCGTTCAGGTCCGGGTTCACGAGCTGCAACTCCGGCGTGCGGTTCTCATAGAAGAGGGGCACGGTCGCGCCATCCTCGACCGATTGCTGGAAGTCGTAGATGGAGACGTAATCGCCGAACACGTCCTTCGTCCGCTCTTCACCGGCGATGAGCGGCGTGCCGGTGAAGGCGAGGAACAACGCCTTGGGCAACGCCGCGCGCATGTTCAAGGCCAGCGTATCGTATTGGCTGCGATGCGCCTCGTCCGTGAGCACGATCACGTCGGGCCGGTCGCAAAGCATTTCCGGCGTCTGGAATTTGTGGATGAGCGTGAAAACGTAGCGATGATTCCCGCGCAGCAACTCCCGTAGGTGCGCGCCGCTCTCAGCGTGGCATTGGTCGCCCTCGGTCTCGCTCACCGCGCCAGTGGCCTTGAACGTCTTGGCAATCTGGTCGTCCAGTTCCACACGGTCGGTCACAATTACGAATGTCCAGTTGCCCGCCAATTTGCGCAGCACCTTCTGCGCGAAAAACACCATCGAGAAACTCTTGCCGCTGCCTTGCGTCTGCCAGTACACGCCGCCGCGACCGTGTCCCATCTTGCGCGCGATCAGTATCGAGACGATGGCGTTGTTCACGCCGAGAACCTGGTGATTCTGCCCGATGATTTTCACCAGCCCGGCCTTGTGCTCNNGCTCGACTCGCTTCCACTCGAAGAACCGCTCCCAATCCGCCGTAAGCGAGCCGACGCGGCTGTCCGTGCCGTTCGAGGCAATGAGCAGCGCGTTGAACCAGAACAGCGCCGGGACTTGCTGCTTGTAGTGCGTAAGGTTCTCGTCGAACGCCGCGCGCGCGGGTACGCCGGGCTTCTTCAACTCAATGACCACCAGCGGCAGGCCGTTGACGAAGCAGACCAAATCCGGCCGGCAGGTATAGAGCGCGCCGGTGACACTGAACTGGCTGACCAGCAGGAAATCATTATTCGCCGGCTGCTCCCAATCAATCACCCGCACCCGCTCCGTCTTCTGCCCGCCGCGCTCGCGGTCCGGCACGGACACCTTGATGCCATCCTTGAGCAGCAGATACACCTCGC
>PLYS01000486.1 GCA_003153455.1 Betaproteobacteria bacterium
GTTCGGATGGAAGACACCCGCGGCGCTCAGCTTCAAATGGCAATACACCAGTGACGCAGAAGAGGAGTCTCCGGAGTCCTAGCTTGGCGCCATCGAGGAATTCGGAACCTTGTCGCGGATTGGACTCCTATGAAAATTCAACCGTTGGCCCGCTTACCTGAAGAATAGACTGCGGATTTGCAGGTGGCCAAGAGAAGCTGGGGTGCGGCGCGGTGAGGTGGCCGATCGGTAACTATTTACAGAATTACCGTTTGCGCGCAACCAGACAAAAGAGACCGATCAGTCGCTCATCGTCGTTCGGCACTGCTCGCATGATCGGGTCTTTGTCCTGATCCGGCAGACGCTCTACCCAATAATTGCGCAGTAGTTGGTCGCTCTCGGGCAGAAACTGGGCGCACTGGACATCCACAAGCCCTGTCTTCTGCCAGTGCTGCTTCCACCATTCCGCAGTGTGAATGGACGACCAAAACTTCTCGTATTGGGGGCGCAGGTACTCGGGGCATTCGACCACCAGCTGCGCCAGGCTGGCGAGGGGCACGATCACCACTTCACTCGTATCGAGCGAGACGGCGGTGGAGCCATAGTAGCCGGTGTCGATGCCATCGGCGCCCATCAGGTCTCCGCACATCGGGAATCCCAACACCTGTTCGCTGCCGGAAAAGTCCGTGTAGACGGTCTTGAAGCAGCCGGAGCGCACCACGTACAGGGAATGGAATTTGTCGCCGGCGTGCACCAACGCCTCGCCAACGCGCACCCGGCGCAGGGCAAACGTGGTTCGCGCGATCCAGGCTTCCGAGCTATTCGAGCGAATCGGGCGGCATCGCTTCATTGCAGGCTGAGGCGGCGCGCTTGGGTGCAAATGGACTGATTGACGTGAGCTGCATAGATCAGGGTCGCTCGCTTTGGTCCTGGGGTCGGGAGCCTTCGATTCTGTGCTACGGCAACGCGATCAACGTGCACTAATCATTTGGATGCCCTTATACATGCGGCGGATCGGACCGGGGAACACGTTGCATTAGAGTCTGTTGCAAAGGACGCCCTCCGCTCCGCCGTCAATGGCTGCTTTGAAGCGCTTCGCTGGACACCGCACTTAAACAGGGACATGCCGATCGACAGCCAAGCCTCGAACGGCGGCAAACGCTGCATTGCCGCCGCCCAAAACAAAAATGTGGTTTTTGCGTTGCGAGCGGCCGCTTTTTACTTTTCAGCATTCGCGGCGAATGGCCGCTCCCAATTTTTGCCTGTGACAGCTCAGGGTCGAAAGCGCCAGTTCAGTTTTTCCGGGAGCGGACGCTCAAATCGGAAGCGGTGATTACTTCGTCATTACACGGCCAGCGACCGGTTAGGCCGAGAAGCAGTCATTACCGGGGGCAACCTTGACCGTCCGGAGTTGGCCGCTCTGAGACGGTTGCTCAAAACTCAAGAATAGCGCAAAAGCGGACACTGCCCGTCAGATCAAGTTGCGACTACCACACGTAATTCGTGGTTCGTGGCTCGTAATGCCGGAACGGTGGCGCCTCCGCGCCAAGCACCATCGAACCTACCGGATATCAAGCCCCTTCGCACGCAGGAACAGCGACATCTGGTCCGCGACCTCGACGTTGTTCAGGTCAGAGAACATGAAGTGTGAGTTGCCGTAGAGGCCAGCGTCGGGCAGTAGCAGAACGCTCGCGTTGCCGCCCTTGCCGTTGAGCGCCTGCACGAACAGCCGCGAAGTCACTCGCTGCGCGCGCCGACCGTCAGCCACCAGGTCGGGTATCGGCGACTTCGGAATATTGTCGCCGTACACCACCTGGAGCGGAATCTTCGCGAGATTGGCGAATTCCGTCGGGGTCACGGACGTGCCCGCAACCTGCGTGCCCTTGTAGAGCGAAATCGGGGCCGGCATCTCGCCCCGCGGGAAAACGAAGCCCGGCTCGTAGGCGATGATGCCCTTCACGTTGGGCGAGCGCGCGCCCGTAAGCCAGCCGAAGAGCCCTGACTGCGAGTGCGTGACCACGATTGCCGGCCCGATCTTGTCGAGCAGCGCGACGAGCGCGCCCGAAATGATTTCGGGGTTGTCCGACACTGTGGGGACGAGGTGCTGCATGAACTGGTCGAGACCTTTCATCGGGAACTGCTGCACGGGAAAGACTTCCGGATATTTCGGCCCCAGCCGCCAGCGCGACCACGCGTATTGAACGCCGGCGCGGTTGGTTTTGTTCGGCACCACTGCGGTGCCGTCCACCTCGCCGAACGGGCCGTTGTAGCTCGGAAAGCCCGCGCGCCCGCGGCGCGGAAAATCGACGATGTAAACGGCAAAGCCGCGGCGCAGGAACAGCGTCTGGTAGCCTTCGCGGCCGTCGGGCGTGGTCTCCCAGACGCGGCCGGTGCCGCCGCCGCCATGCACCAGCACGAGCGGATACTTGCGCGGGTTGGCGGGAACCTGATACTGAACGTACATCTGGTCCGCCCAGAACGTATTGCCCTCGTTGGTGTTGCCCGTGTCCTTCGCCGGGTCGTAAACGCCCTTCCCCTGCACGATGCGCCCGCCGACAAAGAAACTGCCCTGTTCGGCAAGCGCGATCGATTTGTCGTACGGCGAATTTGCGCAACCCGTCATCATTAGACCCGGCAGAATGGCGAACGCTGCGATGGCGCCGCGCCCGAAACGTAAACTCATGGCTCCCCCTTGCGATAACCTTGGCCCTATTTTCGCGTCGCGACTGACGGAAAGGTTACTGCACATGGACGGGCGCCGCAAATGCCATGTGCGAGCAGCGTGCGCCAAGCGCACGATTGGCTGATTGTCAATTCAATTGACGATCATTCCCCTATGATTTTTACCAAGACTCGCTTCTTTCGGTTGCCGTCAAACTCGCCATAAAAGATCTGCTCCCACGGACCAAAATC
This sequence comes from Betaproteobacteria bacterium, assembly GCA_003153455.1. Taxonomy (GTDB): domain Bacteria; phylum Pseudomonadota; class Gammaproteobacteria; order Burkholderiales; family SG8-41; genus PALSA-1004. Next base: position 2,893 of record PLYS01000486.1, read on the forward strand.
CAGTCGCCCTTGCGTTACCGCCACCACTACCTCGCGCCCCATTACCTGTCGCTTCAGATGCGCGTCAGCATTGTCTTCCCCAGTATCGTTGTGGCGGTACTGGTCGACAGGATCATGGGGGGCCAGCGTTTCCAACCACGTCTCGTAATCGTGGTGAAGTCCCCTTTCGTCATCATTGATGAAGACGGAGGCTGTGATATGCATGGCGTTTACAAGAGCGAATCCTTCCTTGATGCCGCTCTCCACAAGGCACTCCTGTACTTGGGAAGTCATGTTGATGAAAGCGCGGCGAGAAGGAATGTTAAACCAGAGCTCTTTTCGGTAACTTTTCATACGACGAATTATCTCCACGCACCGACAAACGCTTAGCCACCTTTTCGTTTCGCACTCTCCAGCAACTTGCAGGACATTCCGTCAGACGTTACAACCCGATCGGTCCGAGGACGGTCCCGCGCCCATCCTTGGGCGGGAAAGCCGAGCCGCGGATTTGGGCCATCGTCATCGCGTTGACGTGGTCGATAACCGAAGCGAAGGCGCGGACCGACCGCTGCATGCCCTCGGCCGGAACAACTTCCGGAGTATCGAGACTGGTGTGATAGACGACGTGATTGATGATGTGGAAGGAAGGAGCGAAGTTGCCGTTCTTCGGCTCATCTTCGACGCCATAGACTGAGACGCCAAAGTCGCGCAATTGATTGAAGACCATGCGCTCGAATTCGGGGCTGCCCAAAGCGTTCCAGCGGACCGCGCTCATATTGTTGGTTGCCGTCAGCCCTGAGTTATACATATAGAGCGAGGTCTCGGACGGATGCTCGATGGTGAGCTTCAGGGCGACCCTGCTCCAATCGTAGGTCTCATCGATGCCGCCCTTCATGCGATGGGCGACCTCGCCATGATGATGATCGGGGAACAAGAGAAACACGAGTGTGCGAGGCCGCTTTTCCTTGGGGAGCGCGGCGTAGTGGCGGGCGAGTTCCAAGGCGGCGGCCATGCCCGAATTATTGTCGGTCGCTGCCTGGAAATATCCGTCGGTATGGATTTGCAGCATGATCTGCTCGTCAGACTCACCCGGCAGGGTGGCGAACGTGTAGGTGGTCTGTACATTCTTCAGCGGCGGCACGTTCAAGTGCAGCGTGACCATGATCTTTTCGCCTTTGCCGAGCCGGTCGCGCAGGGCAAAGCCTTCGTCCTGGCTGACGGTCATCTGCGGGATTCTGCGCAAGCCGCCTTCCGGTTGGAACTGGCCGTTACCGGGAACCGCCATGACGTTGATGACCATGGCGGCGCCGAGCTTTTCCGCGCGGGTGTTAGCATCGAACAGGCCTGCGCGATCGGAAGCCGAATGGCTGCGGCCGCCGGGAACGAATGTGCTATAGATGATGACGGCCTTGCTCTTGACGTCGCGGCCGATGAAATCGGCTTCGGCGCCAATGCCCACCCAAATGGCCTCGGCGGTCAGGCCCTCAGGACCCGTGCCCTTGGTGCCCGAGACCGGGAAGATCGTGGCGAGTTCGATCTTGGCGCCGCTTGAAGATGTGTAGCTCGCCTCCCAACTTTGCGGGCGCCAATCCGTTGGCAGGGTGTAGGGGAAGGACTTGACTGTGAGCCCGAGGCGCGTGAACTCATCAGTCATATACTTCACGCCCGCCTTGTCGGCGTCGGTGCCGGGAAAGCGGCCCCACCACTGCCTGTTGACAGTGTCGCGGTAGTTCAACGCGATCTTGGAGAGGGCGATGACGTCCTTCTTCATGCGGGCGCCGTCGATGTCCTTGTACGCTTCCTGTCCCGGCTTCAGCGCGTATACGGGATAATCCGCATCCTTAAACAGCTGCGATGCATGATCGCGCGGCAATCCGATTCCGTAGCTCTTTTCGGTCTTGGGTCCGATGTCCATCTGCGCCACGGCCGGGGTGCTGATCAGAAATGCCGTCATCAGCGCAACAATGCGCGCTCCTGTGACGTGGCCTGGTAGCGATCGCTCCTTCATGAATTTTCTTGCCCTTATCAAAGATTGAACATCAAGCGTCCGTTCGAGATCGCCGGCCGTGGGATCGGATCCCCGGAGAACCGGCATCGAACAAGCTCTAAATCGGCCGCCGCCGGGGTGGCGGGACGCCAACAACGGCCAAGCGTACCTTTTCGGTACCATTGTTGAGCAGTTGATGCTCCACAACGCCTGGAGGCATATGTATCGTGTCACCGGGACCCACTTCCTGCTCCCGGATTTCGCCACTTTCAGTCTTCCACTGGATAATCCCCCGCCCGCTGAGTATGAAATAGATCTCCTCAAAATCCACCGGGTATTCGACTTCGTAACCCTCCGCCTTGTATTTTGTATGCGTATGCCAGTGATGAGGACTGAAGCCCGGACTGACTTCATCCACGTTGAAAAAGAGCTTTTCCGTGGTAATGATCTTTCTTACCTGCCCCGCTTCTTTACCCAAGCCGCGTATATTCTGTGGCTGAACCTCATCAGACCTGACGATTTTTGGCTGCGCCATTAGATTCTCCTTGAGCAAACAATCAAGATCTTACTCCCATGGAGTCCCCGCCATCGCGCCTGTAACTCCAGAGCCGACCCGAAGCCGTCATAGCCCGTTCCTGAAAACGGTCGTTGGCGCCCATTACTCGATCATCCGGCTCCCGACATCGCCTGACTTGCCGCACAAAGAAAACGCCTCGGAGCAGCCGGGGTGCGGGCCAAAGCTTGCTTCGCGTTGGTGTTGGGAATAGATTGCTCGGTAATCGACCGATAACCCGTCTCAAGACTCGCCCGGATCGTGGTCATCTTTCAGGGAGGAGGAAGCCAGCATGAACATAAGGCCCATTATGCGCACTCTGCGAACTCTTTCGCACTTGCTCCCGGCGCCTCGGATCGGCAAGGCGGGATCGCGGCCGGTGGTGGGGAGATCCCGAGAATGCCGCTGAAGCTTGACACGTACATTATTACTAATGCCGATATTGTTCCCGGACGCGACCACATAGCGGGAGCACGGGAAGCGCTGCTGGGCGGCGCCGACGTGATTCAATTTCGAGAGAAGAAGATGGACACCGGCGAGATGATCCGCGTATGCGCGATTATCCAAGACTTGTGCCGGCAGCATGGCGCCGTCTTCATTGTGAATGACCGTGTCGATGTCGCGCTGGCGATGGAAGCCGACGGCGTTCATGTCGGGCAGAAGGACATGCCGGCGGCGATAGCGCGTCGTCTCATCGGACCGAACAAAATTCTTGGCGTCTCCGCCGGCGATGCGGAGAAGGCGAAGAAGGCCGAGGCGGACGGTGCCGACTATGTGGGGACGGGAATGATCTTCCCCGCCGGGGTCAAGAAGGATATCGGGGTGGTCAAGGGCGTGGCCGTATTGAGAGAGGTCAGCCGGGCGGTGCAGGTCCCCGTCGTGGCTATCGGCGGCATCGACCACGGCAATGCCGCTTCGTGTATCGAGGGGGGAGCAGCCAGTTGCGCCGTGATCACTGCCGTGATCGGCGCGCCGGATGTACGGCAGGCCGCCACCAATTTAGCGCAAATCATCCGTGATGCCAAAATGAGAGTAGAGAAAAGAAGGCCGATGTGACGAAGGTCATACTGATAAGACACGGCCAGACAAGCTGGAATCAATCACGCCGCATGCAGGGCGGGAACAACGACACCGTTCTCGATGAGGAAGGAGAGCGGGAGTGCCGCTGTCTTGCCGAGCGATTGAAAAAAGAAAATATCAAGGCCGTCTATTCCAGCCCGTTGAGCCGGGCAATGGGCACCGCTCAGTGGATTGCCGACGGCCATAATCTCGATGTAATCGAGGAACCGGCTTTCCGTGAGATGAACTGCGGCACACTGGAAGGAGCGGAAATAAGGGACATCGGGCCCCGCTTACAGAAGCTTGTCATGGGCGGGAATGAAGACGAGCTTCTTTTCAAACGCTGCGGCGGCGAATCTTGCGACCAGCTTCAAAACCGCGCCTGGACCGCAATTCTGGAGAAGGTGGAGAAGCACCAGGACGACACGATCGTGGTGGTAAGCCACTACTTCGTACTTGCCTCAATTCTTTGTGCAGCAGTCGGTATCCCGGCGACGCAACTTGGCAGGTTCAGAATCGGCGGGACCAGTATCTGCATTGTCAGCTTCGATTCTTACGGTCCTTTCCTTTCCCTGTTCAATGACCGCTGTCACCTCACTCCCGCTTACTGAGTATTACGAAACCGGATGACAGTCCGGTTTCGCTCGACGCTCTCCTCGCCCTCCGGGAGAGGGGTATGGGGGTGAGGGCCGAGCGACGTAACGTAGTTACGTAAAGCTCGATGATTGCCAAAGTCGACCCGAAGGTGAGGGTGGGCCTCCCGCTATGTGGTTCAGCGCACGGACGCCGCCGCGGCATGCGTTGAACGTACAGCAACGCGAAAGTGAGCTTTTGGCCGCTCTGGGACCGTCGCGCGGCGGTTGAAATTCGTGACAAAGCGGTCATTCACCCGAGTCACTCGATCACCTTGTCGGCGCACACCAGGATCGAGTTGGGAATCTTGATGTCGAGCCAAAGCGCCGGATGAGGGTGACAGCACCGGGGTCGGCTGCGGAACGTTCCAGCCCCGCTTGCTTGATCAGAAAGCTCGCGATGCCCCGATGGATGATCTGCAGCACCGGCGCGAGCAGCTTGGGATGGGCGGCTAAGAGGATGCACAGCCCAGTGGACGATCAGCGTTGGCCTAGACCGGCACTACCCTTAACTTGGTAACCGGATAGGCATGAAGTTTCTTGAGCCCGTCCTTCGTGAAAACACAGGTCGTTCCCACCCAGAGGCCTTTGTTCGTGCCGGGGATAACCGGAAAAGCGACGATGGTTACGCACTGGCCAGGCTTGTAAACCCAGTCAAGATCTCGCTGAGTGATGCGGCTCGGAATCTTGGGGTCTGCGACCACTCCTGCGTGCGGGCGATGGTTGTAGGTGCTCCAACCGCTGAGCAAAGGTAGGCCGGTGATATACCCGGCTGACTTGAAAGGCTCCACCCATTTGTCGATGTCCTTGCCGGTCATACCGGGTTTGATTTCGGCGATCGCCTTGTCGTGAACGGCGACCGACGTTTCGAACATCTTCCGATATTCGGGGGTGGGCTCCCCGATGAAATAGCAGCCCCAGATTTTTCCGAAGTACAAGCCATAGCCTAGTGCAACCTCGGTGGTTACGACCTCTCCGGCCTTCAGGGTCCGATGGGTGGGGAAAAAATCGGGATAGAAGCGATCCGGATTCGTCATCGATGTCGAGCCGATGTGCGAGAACGGGTAGCGGCCTCCGAAGCGGTTGGCTACCCCGTCGAGAATCCCGCGCAGGTCCGAGTGGCGGGCTCCCACTTTGCTTGCGAGAAAGAGTTCTTCATGTCCCACATCACACAATGCGCCGGCCTTTTCCATGAGCGCCACTTCCTCCTGGCTCTTCATCAGGCGAAAGTCTTCGTACCAGTCGGTTACCGTCTCGAAGGTGGCGTTGGGGAATGTCTTGGTTAGATGCTCGTGGTGTTCATGGGGCAGGGTAATCGTCCACCAGCTTGGAAGCGGGCCGACGATGCCGATCTTCCCTTTCTCCAGGCCGAGTTCCTTCAGCCGTGCGCCGACTGCCGTGATGAGATCGAAGCCGCCGACACGCACGTCCTCGATTGCCGCGCATTCCTTCGCATTCGTGATATGGAGGGCAAACGAGATGAATAACGACGGGTCCTCGGTCAGTGGAAGAACAACATAACTGTGCGGAATCGCCGTGTAATTGGACAAATAAACTGCATTGACCTGCCCCGTATCCGTACCTCCCCAATGATAGGCCCCGTAAATGATCAGGCAATCGAGCCCTTTTTCCTTCATTGAGGCCCGGATCGTCCGGCGCCTGTTCGCGTATTCCTGCTCGGAAAACGGTGGAAAGTAATCGTTTGGCGCTAGCACTGTCTGGTCCTCCTTAAGGGGGCGGGCGGATTTTCAAATACTAACACGTTTGCTCACGACCCGGACGTGCTGCCGCTCTTGATCTGACGGCGAGCGTCCGGTTTCGGCCACGGCAATCGGCCGCTTTCGGGAGCCCCGATCGTCCGGAGCCGACCCAAAGCCTGGACGCTCGCAGCCGGCCCAGCGTGTTTCCGCCGTTGTCCGGCCGGTAGCAGGCCCGCGCTCCTCTATCGCTTTTCATGCGGCCAGCCGCACACCGACGGGTATCCCCGCCTTGGCGCACAGACCCACCAGATAGTCCAGAGACAGCAGCTCGACTTTGCCGCGCGTGATTTCGGAGACGCGGGGCTGGGTGATGCCCAGGCGTTTCGCAGCTTTCCCTTGAGTCAGCTTCTCGCGTTCCTTTGCGTCCTTCGCGTCCTTTGCGGTTCAATCTTTCGGCGTATCCATCAGCGTGGGCGTGTCCAAGTCGCCGAGCATGCGTTGCCACATTTGCGCCAATACGTACTCATCCCGCTTTGCCGACAGGCTTCTCGAGCGTCGCCATCATCTCCATCGTCAGAAAGTAGTCCAGCCCCTCCTCCATGAGCTTGCGGAGCGGATGCGTGAGAACGGAACGCGTGCAACGCAGCAGGGTGTCGGACTTCTTCGCGAGCTGCCGCGCGAGTTCCCAGGACCGCGGCGCCAGCTTGTCGCGCGGCATGAGCTCGGCGACCAACCCCATGTCCTTCGCATCCTTTGCGGAGAGCACCTCTCCGGTCAGCATCAGGTAGCGCGCGCGATTCAGGCCCATCAGCATCGTGTAGACGATATTGATGCCGTCACCGGGGACGATGCTGCCCAGGTGGAAGTGCGCCGTGTCCTCGAAGCTCGCGTCATCGGCCGCGATCACGATATCGCACATCAGCGCGAGTTCCGCATGCCGCTTGGCCGGCCCGTTGACCACGCCGATCATCGGCACCTCGATGTCCAGGAGCGACATCATCAGCCGCCTCGCGTTCCAATGGATGTCGTGCACGCCCGCGGGCGTGAGCTCCGCCCCGTGGAAGAATTCCGCATCGGGATCGACCCGCGGGCCGCTGAACTCGTTGCCGGTGCCGGTCAGAATGACAAGCCGGTTCTCGCGGTCCGCGCCGACGTCGGCGAAAGCGCGCGCGAGCTCGGCTTGCGCTTCCATATCCCATCGCAGCGGGCCGCCGCCGGTGTGCAACGCCATCTGCAGTATGCCCTCGCGCCGCTCGAGCTTCACGCACCGGTACTTGCTGCAATATTCATCGAACTTCGCCATGCATTCCTCCGTGCGTATCAGGCGGATCGTGATCGATCCCCGCGCAAGCTTCCGTCAGACGCTTGCCGGCGTCAAGCCGTGGCGCGCAGCCGAAATTCAGACTGCCACGACCTCGGGCGGCGCATCGGACAGCGCGGCAGCCAACGCATCATCCACCTGCTCGACCCACACGAATTTGAGCTTGTCGCGCGCTTCGGCGGGGATTTCCTCGAGGTCCCGGCGATTGCGCGCGGGCAGCAGCACGGTCGTGATGCCGGCGCGCAGCGCCGCCAGCACCTTCTCCTTGACCCCGCCGATTGGCAGCACGAGCCCGCGCAGGCTGATCTCGCCCGTCATCGCGACCTCGCTGCGCACCGGCCGCTGGGTCAGCAGCGACGCGAGCGCCGTAAACATCGCCACGCCTGCGCTCGGACCGTCCTTTGGCGTCGCGCCGGCCGGCACGTGGACGTGGATGTCCGATTTGTCCAGCAGCTCTTGCCCGATCCCGAGCTGCTGCGAGCGCGCCTTGAGCAGCGACAGCGCGGCTTGCGCGCTTTCCTTCATCACGTCGCCGAGCTGTCCGGTGAGTATCAGCTTGCCCGTGCCGGGCATGCGCGAGGCTTCGATGAACAGGATGTCGCCGCCNNCCGGCGTCCACGCGAGCCCCGTCGCAACGCCCGGCACGCTGGTGCGCATCGCGACTTCAGCCTCGAACTTACGCGGACCGAGGATCGCGGCAAGATCGTCGGGACCGATCTTGACCTGCTGCACGGCCCCTTCCGCGA
>PLYS01000201.1 GCA_003153455.1 Betaproteobacteria bacterium
ACACAACTGCCCAAGATCTGCCTCGACCTCAAACGCGGCGTGGCGGGATTGATCGGCCATACCCAGCCGCGCCGGATCGCGGCGCGCACGGTTGCAGCGCGCATTGCACAGGAATTGCAGAGCTTGCTCGGCCATGCGGTCGGCTACAAGGTGCGTTTTTCCGACAAGGTCTCGCGGGACACCTATATCAAGGTGATGACCGACGGCGTCCTGCTTGCGGAAACGCAGCGCGACCGGCTGCTGCGCGGCTACGACACGCTGATCATCGACGAGGNNGACGAGGCGCACGAGCGCAGCCTCAACATCGACTTCCTGCTCGGGTACCTGAAGCGCCTGCTGCCGCAGCGGCCTGACCTGAAGCTGATCGTGACGTCCGCGACCATCGATGCGGAGCGCTTCTCCCGGCACTTCGCGCATTCGGGTACGCCGGCGCCGGTCATCGAGGTGACGGGACGGCTTTATCCGGTCGAAATGCGTTACCGGCCGCCAGCTGTGGACGATGACGAGGAAGAAGAGCCGGGGCAGGCCATCGTCGATGCGGTGGACGAACTGGCGCGCGAGCCGGGTGGGGGAGACGTCCTGGTTTTTCTGCCGGGCGAACGCGAGATCCGCGAGACCGCCGAAGTGCTGCGCAAGCACCACCCGCAGGGTGCTGAAATCCTGCCTTTGTACGCGCGCCTGTCGTTCGAGGAGCAGGAGCGCGTGTTCCGGCCGTCCGGCGCGCGCCGCATCGTGCTCGCCACCAATGTCGCCGAGACCTCGCTGACCGTGCCCGGCATCCGCTACGTGGTCGACACGGGCCTGGCGCGCGTCAACCGCTACAGCTACCGCAACAAGGTCGAGCAGCTGCAGACCGAAAACATTTCGCGCGCGTCGGCCAACCAGCGCGCCGGGCGCTGCGGGCGCGTGGCGGCCGGCGTGTGCATCCGCCTTTACGGCGAAGACGATTACCATGCGCGCCCTGAATTCACCGACCCCGAGATCCTGCGCTCGTCGCTGGCGAGCGTGATCCTGCGCATGAAGGCGCTCAGGATAGGCAACGTCGAGGACTTCCCGTTTCTCGAAGCCCCAAGCCCGCGCATGATCGCCGACGGCTATCAACTGCTCGCCGAGCTGGGGGCGGTCGACGCGCGCAACGAACTCACCGAGGTTGGCTGGCAGCTCGCCAGGTTCCCGATCGACCCNNTCGAAATTCAGGACCCGCGCGAGCGCCCGTTCGAGCGCGCCGACGCCGCCGATGAGGCGCACGCGAGGTTCAACGACGAGCGCTCCGATTTCCTCGCGTTCCTCAAGTTGTGGGACTACTTCGAGGACGCGCTCAAGCACAAGAAGTCCAACCGCAAGCTCGCCGAGCAGCTGCACGAGGCTTTCCTTTCGCCGCGGCGCATGCGCGAATGGCGCGACGTGCACGGTCAATTGCACGCGCTCGTAGCGGAGCTGGGAATACCGCTCAACGCAACTGCGGCCACCTGCGAGCAGGTGCACCGCGCGCTGCTCGCCGGTCTGCTCGGCAACGTCGGTTTCAAGTCGGAGGAAGGTGATGGTTACATCGGTGCGCGCGGCACCCGGTTCGCGATCTTTCCCGGATCGGGGCTGAGGAAGGCAAAACCCAAATGGGTGGTCGCGGCCGAACTGACCGAGACCGCGCGCCTCTATGCCCGGTGCGCCGGGAAAATCGAGCCAGAGTGGGTCGAGGCGGCCGCCGGCCATCTGGTGAATCGCCACTACGTCGACCCGCATTGGGACAGACAGCGCGCGATGGTCAGCGCCTACGAACGCGTGACGCTTTACGGGCTGACGCTGGTGTCGCGGCGGCGCGTGCACTACGGGCCGATCAACCCGCGCGAGGCACGGGAGGTATTCATCCGCCAGGGCCTTGCCGCCGGAGAATTCGATACGAGGGCGCCGTTTTTCGCGCACAACCAGCAGCTTATCAGGGAAATCCGCGAACTCGAGCACAAGGCGCGGCGGCCCGATGTGCTGGTCGACGCACAGGCGATCTTCGAGTTCTACAGCGCATTGGTCCCGGAGGGAATACACAACGGCGCGACCTTCGACCAATGGCGCAAGGAATCCGAGGGAGCGAACCCAAAGCTGCTGTTCATGACGCGCGAGTATCTGATGCGCCACGCTGCCGCCGATATCAGCGAGGCGCAATTCCCCGACCGCATCGAGGTCAATGGCGTGGAACTCAAGCTTTCCTATCGCTTCGAGCCGACGCACCCGCTCGACGGCGTGACGCTGACAGTGCCCCTGCATTTGCTCAATCAGCTCGATGCCGCGCGCTTCGAATGGCTGGTGCCGGGTGTGATACGCGAGAAGATCGGGTATTACTTCAAGGCGCTGCCGAAACAAATCCGCAGGCACCTGGTTCCGGCGCCGGAAAAGGTTACCGCGTTTCTGATGGAGTGCGAGAGAGGCGAGGGAAGCGAGAGAGGCGAGAGGAGAGAGGAGAGAGGCGAAAAAACCGACGCTTCGCTGGCTGTGGCGCTGGCGCGCTTCGCGCAGCGCGCCGCCGGCACGCCGGTTTCAGCGGACGCATGGGAGCACGCGGAGGTGCCAGCGCATCTGCGCATGAATTATCGCGTGGTGGACGACGCCGGGCGCGAACTCGCGATGGGGCGCGACCTCGAGGCTCTGCAGGCGCAGCTCGGGCAGGCCGCGCAACTGACTTTTGCCAAGGCCGAGCCGGGTATCGAGCGCGATGAGTTGCGTGCCTGGGACTTTGGCGATCTGCCTGAACAGATTTCGTTCACGCGCAGCGGCCGCAAGCTGACCGGTTACCCGGCGCTCACCGACGCAGGCGAGAGCGTCGCGATCAGACTGTTCGATACGCGGGCCGCTGCCGATGCTTCGATGCGGGGCGGCGTTTGCCGGCTGCTTCGCATCGATCTCAGGGAACAGATGAAGCAGCTGGAGAAGAACCTGCCGGGGTTGACGCAGGCGGTGATGCAGTTGCGTAACATCGCGAACTCGGATGACCTGAAGGACGATCTGGTGTCGGCGATCTGCGACCGCGCGTTTATTGGCGAGGATGACCTGCCGCGCAATCAGCAGGAATACGAAGCACAGAAGCAGCGCGCCCGTACGCGTATGCCGGCAGTGCGTGACGCGGCGTGTCGTATGTTCGCGGCAATAGCCGACGAGCATCATCGCGCCGGTCTGCGGCTGGCCGGTGTGCCGCCGGCACTGAACCGTGTCGCCGCCGACCTGCGCGCGCAACTGCAGCGGCTGGTTTACAAGGGATTNNCTCGAGAACTTCCGCTGGCAGCTCGAAGAGCTGCGCGTCTCGCTCTTCGCGCAGGAACTGAAGACCCCGTATCCGGTGTCTGTGAAGCGGTTGCGGAAGATCTGGGATTCCATCACGCGGATTTGACAACCCGCGTCAACCGGAGAACACTGCCGGCACTCGCGATCACTGGGTATTACGAAACCGGATGACAATCCGGTTTCGCTCGACGCTCTCCTCGCCCCGTGGGGAGAGGGGATGGGGGTGAGGGCCGAGCGATGTAGTGCAGTTACGTAAAGCTCGATAAGGAGATGAACATGAACCGCATATTCGCGCTTCTCGCAGCCGCATTCGGCGCCGTCCTGCTGGGCCCGGCTACGATGTCGGCGCAGGCCTATCCGAATAAACCGATCCGCATGATCGTACCGTTTCCGGCCGGCGGCGGCGTAGACTTCATGGGCCGCATCCTCGCGCAAAAACTGTCCGAGCGCCTGGGGCAGCAGGTGATCATCGACAACCGCGCCGGCGCCAACGGCATCACCGGGCTGCAAGTGCTGATGTCGTCGCCGCCGGATGGCTACACCATCGCGAGCGCGTCGGCCGGTCCGCTTGCAGTCAATCCGCACGTCTACAAGAACCTGCCATACGACCCGCTGCGCGACTTCACGATCATCGCCCGCGTAGTCGATTTCCCGCTTCTGCTGCTCGTGCACCCATCGCTGCCGGTGAAAAACGTGCGCGAACTGATCGCGCTGGCGCAATCGCGCCCGGGCACGTTGTCCTATGGCTCATCCGGTTCCGGCAATTCGGACCATCTCGCCGCCGAGCTTTTCAAGTCGATGGCGAAAGTACAGATCGTGCATATTCCGTATAAAGGCAGCGGGCCGTCCACGCTCGCCCTGCTCGCTGGCGAAGTGCCGATGTCGTTCAGCAGCATTCCGCCGACGCTCGCGCACATCCGCGCGGGCAAGCTGCGCGCGTTGGGAACGGGCAGCGGGCAGCGCATACCGACGCTGACCGAGTTTCCGACGATCGCCGAATCCGGCCTGCCTGGCTATGAGGCGTATTCGTGGGGCGGCGTCATCGGACCGGCCAATATGCCGCACGATATCGTCCAGCGCCTCAACAAGGAAATCGTGGAGATCCTCAAGCAGAAAGACGCGATCGACCGGTTCCTCGCCGGCGGCACCGTGCCGTCGCCGTCCACCCCCGAGGAATTCACCGCCCACATCCGCGCGGAGCTGAAGAAGTGGGGAGACGTTGTGAAAGCGGCGAATATCACGGCGGACTAAGTCGCGGCGGGATTGATCGTAAATCCAGCATTTGAACCGCCAAGGACGCCAAGGACGCGAAGGAAAAACAGAAGACTTGCTCATGACGTTAATGCGTCATCCGCATTCTTTGTCGATCTCTTGAGTTTAGCGTGAGGGAATGTATATTTTGTATTGTTTCCTTTGCGAACCTTTGCGTCCTTCGCGGTGAACAGCTTTTTCTAAAATGAAAGGAACACACAATGCCCAAAGTCCTGATCGTACATGGCGCCGGAATGAACATGCGCGGGAAGTCCCAGATCGATATCTTCGGGCCCATGACCTTGCCGCAGTACGACGAGCATATCCGCAAATATGCGTCCGAGCTGGGCATCGAGGTCGATATTTTCCACTCCAATATCGAAGGCGAGGTCATTAACAAGTTCTACGAGGCGCACGACCGCGGGGTTGACGCGGCGATCATCAATCCAGCGGGCTACACCACCGGCCATCCCGCGCTGATGGCCGCGATCGCGCAGGTGCGTTATCCCACCATCGAACTTCACATCTCGAATCCGGCACGCCGAGGCAGGGACTCCGAGATTTCGCGCGTGAGCCGCAGCGTGGTGACCGGTTTCGGTATCTTCGGGTATTACCTCGCTTTGCGCGGGATCAAGGACGTGCTGGCTGCCAAATAATCTTATTTTCGCTGCACTACTGTGCGTCGGGCTGGCCGCGCCCGCAGTCGAAGTCGGTTATCCGCTGCGGCCGGTGCGCATCGTCGTGCCGCAAAGCCCCGGGGGGACGACCGACTTAACCGCGCGCCTGGTTGCGCCGCAACTCTCCGATCGCCTCCGCCAGCCCGTGGTGGTCGATAACCGCGCCGGCGCCGGCAGCCTCGTTGGGGCCGATCTCGTCGCCAAGGCCGTGCCCGATGGCTACACGCTGCTGGTTGTCGCTTCAGCGCTCTCCATCATTCCGAGCATGTACAAGAAGGTTCCTTTCGACCCGGTACGGGACTTTGCTCCGGTGACGACGCTCTCTTCTTATCCCAACCTCGGGGTGATGCATGCTTCCGTGCCGGTGAATTCGGTGCGCGAGTTGATCGCAATGGCAAAGACCAAACCCGGAACGCTTAACTACGCTTCCGGCGGCGTAGGCACCGGCCCGCAGCTTCATGCCGAGTTGTTCAAATCGATGGCCGGCATCGACATTACGCACGTGCCCTACAAGGGCGGCGG
>PLYS01000113.1 GCA_003153455.1 Betaproteobacteria bacterium
GGGCTTAACTACAAGGACAAGCCGGACGACGCTTTGGCATGGCTCAAGCAGTTTGGCGATCCTTATGCTCTCAGCATCGTCGATCGTGATGGCCGGGTCGGCATTGATTACGGTGTCTATGGCGTGCCCGAAACGTTCGTAATCGACAAGCAGGGCATGATCCGCTACAAACAGATCGGCCCGATTACGCCCGAGGCGCTGCAGAACAAGATACTGCCGCTGGTGAAGGAGCTGCAGTCATGAGACTCGTCGCGGTGATAATTGCGTTATTCCTTACGTGCGCGGCAGCCGCCGAAAACGCGGTCCCGACCATGGCCGATCCAGTGACCAACAAACGAGCCGTGCAGCTCGCCGAGCAATTACGCTGCCTGGTATGCCAGAACCAGTCGATCGCGGAATCCAACGCGGAACTCGCCGTCGACCTGCGACGCCAGATCAACGAGCAGATTGCGCAGGGCAGGAGCGATGGAGAAATCGTCGACTTCATGGTGCAGCGCTATGGCGAATTCGTGCTGTATCGACCGCCGTTCAAAGCGGTGACGCTGTTGTTGTGGCTCGGTCCCGGGCTGATGTTGGCGACGGGTCTCGCAGTGCTGATCTACAACCTGCGGCGGCGCCGCGGACAGCGCGAAGAGCAGCCGCTGAGCGCCGAACAGCAGGAACAGGCTGAGCTCTTGCTCGCAGCGGGTCCCGACCACGAGCGCCAATGACTGTTTTTGTCATCATCGCAGTTGTCATGGCGGTAGTGGCCGTGTTGTGGGTACTGCCGCCATTGCTATGGCGTCGCACCGCCAGCGAAGGTGTCGCCCGTGCTGCTTCCAATCTCGCCATTTATCGCGACCAACTCGCCGAGCTTGACTCTGACTTGAGAATCGGCACGCTGTCGCCCGCGCAATACGCGCAGGCGAAACTCGAAATCGAGCGCAGCGTTCTCGACGAGGCCCGCGTGGAGGGGACACCGGCGCCCCGAGCATCGCGAGGTGGACGTTGGACCGCAGCGGTGCTTGCCGCAACGATCCCGCTTTGCGCCGCTTTGCTCTACTGGCAGTTCGGCAGCCCGGATGCGCTATTGCAACGCGCCAGCGTTGCCCGTGGCGAGCACGAGCTCACGCCGCAGCAAATCGAAGCGATGGTTGCGAAGCTCGCAGCGCGGCTTGAGCAGAATCCGGATGACGCCAACGGCTGGGTGATGCTGGCACGATCGTATGCGGCAATGCAGCGTCTTCCCGAGGCGGTCGCGGCTTACGCGAAAGCGACCGCACTCGTCAAGGATGATGCCAATCTGCTCGCGGATTATGCCGACGCGCTNNCAGGCACTCAAGCTCGATCCGAACCAGTGGAAGGCGCTGGCGTTGGCGGGCACTGCCGCGTTCGATCGCAAGGATTACAAGGCGGCCGTCGCTCATTGGGAAAAACTGGCGCAACAGCTTCCGCCCGGTTCGGAGTTCGGCAAATCCATGACAGCGAATATTGCCGAAGCGCGGCAACTCGGCGGTATTAAAGCCGGCGCCTTGCCCGGCCCGCAGCCTGCAACCACGGCGAGCGTGCGCGGTACGGTGAGTCTAAGCCCCGCGCTTGCCGGCAAGGTCGACCCTGCGGATACCGTGTTCATCTTCACCCGCGCCGCCGAAGGCCCGCGGCAGCCGCTCGCGGTTGTACGACGCCAGGCCAAGGACCTGCCGGCCGGGTTCACGCTCGACGACAGCCAGGCGATGTCGCCCCAGATGAAGCTCTCCAACTTTCGCGAAGTCGTAGTCGGCGCACTTATCTCGAAAAAGGGAAGCGCCATGCCGCAAAGCGGCGATCTGCAGGGAATAAGTCAGAAAGTCAAAGTCGGCTCTGGCGAAATCGTAGTCGTGATCGACCAGGTGGTGCCTTAGCCGCCGCGCAGTTCGCGGCGCAGTCTGCGGTGGCGTGCCGCGAGCAGCGCGACTTCGAGCGCGATGCAAAGCGCGGCGACCCCGTATGATCCCCACACGTATCCGGCATAGCCACCCATCGTCAGAAATGCCGATGCGCTGCCCCACTTCATTGTCGTAACTCCGGTAATTGCCCGATCCACTCTGAATTGCGCTCGCGCTCGAGGATGATGCAGCGCACGCGCAGCAACGTCGCGGCAATGCTGTACATCCAGACCGCAAGCGCCATCAGCAGCATGCCGACGAGCATCGTGGACGCCATGCTCGGACTTCGCGTGAGGCTCACCGAGGCACCCTGGTGCAGCGTATTCCACCATTTCACCGAGAAATAAATAATCGGCACGTTGACGACACCCACCAGCGCGATCACTGCACCCGCCTTGTCGGCGCGGCGCGTATCGTCGATCGCCGCCTGCAGCGACATGAAGCCGAGATAGAGGAACAGCAGGATCAACTCCGAAGTCAGACGTGCATCCCACACCCACCACGCGCCCCACATCGGCTTGCCCCACAAGGCCCCGGTCCACAGCGCGATGAAAGTCATGACTGCGCCAGTTGGAGCGAGTGCCGAGGCCATCATCGATGACAGCCGCGTGTTGAACGCGAGCCCAACGCCGGCCCAGAACGCCATTATGATGTAGAGGAACATCGACATCCATGCCGCCGGCACATGGATGAAAATGATGCGGTAAGCCTCGCCCTGCTGAAAATCAGTCGGCGCGACGAAAAAGCCGACGTAAATTCCGGCTGCGGTGAACAGCGCCGCGGCAATGAAAAACCACGGCGCAAGCCTGCCTGCGAGCGGGTAAAAAGTCGCCGGCGACGAGTATCTTAACCAGTTGATATTGGCAGTCATGATGGTTTGAGTGGCGTCCTTATCCGCAGTTTGTTACTCGACAGCAATTCGCAGCGCGACCGCGGTCGCCCACGGCGCGAAAACCAGTGCAATCAGCAACAGCGCGCCAAGCAGCGACAAATGAGCAGCCGCGCCGAGTCCGGCGGCGCCCGCTTCGACCGCGCCGGCGCCGAAGATCAGCACCGGCACGTACAGCGGCAGCACCAGCAGCGACAGCAGCGCGCCGCCGCCGCGCAAGCCCAGCGTGAGCGCCGCACCGATCGCGCCGATCAGGCTCAACGTCGGCGTGCCGAGCAGCAGGGATGCCAGCAGAATCAGCAGCGCGTCGGCGTCGAGATCGAACTGAAATCCGAGCAGCGGGGCGACCACCACCAGCGGCAGCCCCGACGCGAGCCAGTGCGTTACGATTTTGGCCAGCACCAGCATGCTGAGCGGTTGCGGCGCCAGCGCGAGTTGCTCGAGCGTGCCGTCGGCATAGTCGCTCGCGAACAGACGCCCGAGAGCGAGCATCGAGGCCAGTAGCGCCGCGACCCATACTACACCCGGCCCCATCATGCGCAACATGGCGGTCTCGGGCCCGACGCCGAGCGGAAACAGGCTGGCGACGATCACGAAGAAAATCAGCGTCGTCACCACGTCGGCGCGGCGGCGCAGCGCAGCCAGCAGGTCGCGGCCTGCCACGCAACGCAGAGTGTCGAGCATACCGGGATTGCTCATATTCCGAGGTCGATGCGCTGCACCGAGCGCGCGGCGACTGGAGCATCCTGATGCGTGGTCAGAACGACCATGCCGCCCTGTTGCAGATGCGATTCGAGCAGCCCTTGCGTAAGCGCGAGCGCGGCGGTGTCGAGTGCGGTGAAGGGCTCGTCCAGCACCCACAACGGACGTGTGGCGCTCAGGCACAAACGCGCCAGCGCAACGCGGCGGCGCTGCCCTTGGGACAAGGTCTTGCACGGCTGGCGCTGAAAGCCGTCGAGACCGAGCTGACGTAAGGCGGTATCCGCGCTTTCAGCGCTGGCGGCGAGGCCGGCCGTGCACGCCGCAAACTGGAGATTCTCGAGCCCCGTAAGCTCGTCTTTGACGCCGTTGAGATGCCCGATGTAGGCGATTTGAGCGCAGTATTCCTCGCGTGCAGAGTGGATGTCGTTGCCGTTCCACGCGATGGTGCCGGCGGCCGGGCTGAGCAGCCCGCAAAGCATGCGTAGCAGGCTGGTCTTGCCGCTGCCATTGGCGCCGCGCACTGCCAGCAGCGTGTGCGGCGTCAGCGTGAAGCTGAGATCAACGAACAGCCGGCGCTCGCCGCGCACGCATGCAAGCGCATTGACGCTAAGCATCATCAGTCAGGCAACAAGTGTTCATTCGATGTGCTGTTAGATGACGCCTTCCATCACCTGCACCTCCACCGCCATGCCGGCCGCAACGTTGCCTTGCGCCTCAGGCAGGATGATGAAGCAATTGGCTTCCGACATCGAGCGCAGGATGCCTGATCCCTGTTCGCCCGTCACGCGCACGCTCCAGTTGCCGGACGTATCCGGCGCCAGCACGCCGCGCTGAAACTCGGTGCGGCCCGGCGCTTTCTTGAGGTTGCTCATGCACGGCACTTTGAACGCCGGCAGCAACGGTACCGGATCGCGCCCGGAAAGCTTGAGCAGCGCCTCGCGCACGAACTGATAAAACGTCACCATCACCGACACCGGATTGCCAGGCAGGCCGAAGAAGTGTGCGTTGGCTATGCGCCCGTAAGCGAGCGGGCGTCCCGGTTTCATGGCGATTTTCCAGAACACGACTTCGCCCAGCCGCTGCAGCAGGTCCTTGACGAAGTCGGCTTCGCCGACCGAGACGCCGCCGCTGGTGATTACGACATCGGCGGCAGCCGCGGCATCGGCAAATGCCTGCTCGAGCAGCTTGGGGTCGTCACGCACCACGCCCATGTCGATCGCTTCGCAGCCCAGGCGCGTCAGCATGCCGTGTATCGTATAGCGGTTGCTGTCGTAAATCTGGCCCGTGCCGAGCGGCGTGCCGATCGAGCGCAATTCGTCTCCGGTCGAAAAGAACGCAACGCGCAGCTTACGGAATACGCCGACTTCGCCAATCCCGAGCGAGGCGATCAACCCGATCTCTGCGGGACGCAGCAACAGCCCGCGCTTGAGTGCGATCTGCCCGGTCTTCAGGTCCTCGCCGGCGCGGCGCAGGTTCTGTCCCTGTGGGTGGCCACCGCCGATCCTGACGCTGTCACCTTTGGCTTCGACATGTTCCTGCATCACTATGGTGTCACATTCGGCGGGAACGACACCACCAGTCATGATGCGCACGCATTCGCCGGCTCTGACCTGGCCTTGGTACGGCACGCCGGCGAAAGCGGTGCCCACAATCTTGAGCGTGACTTCGCCATCGGTTTTGAGGTCGGCACAGCGCACGGCGTAACCGTCCATAGCCGAGTTGTCATGCGCAGGCACGTCGAGCGGAGAGATCACATCCGCGGCCAGCACGCGGTCGAGTGCAGCGCGGATATTGAGGCGCTCGATTGCGCTGACTGGCGTCAGGAATCGCGCGATGAGCGCGCGCGCTTTCGCCACCGGCATCGAATTCGGGTCGTAATCGTCGCTGCAACTCGCAGCGCGTATCGACTTGGACTGGTTGTTCATGAGAGATTCCCGAGGTGGCGCGGTGAAACGCGGATTTTACCGGATATCGACGCCAATGGCGGGGGCGGCGCGTCAGAACTGCAGCGCTTCGGCGACGGTCACCACCTCGCCACAGCGCGCCGCATCGTAACCTGACAGCAGTGCGACGCGTGCCTTGAATTTTCTGCCGCGCAATATCCCGAGCAGCGTGGTGAAGCGGCGCTCGCGCGCGAGAGTGTCGCGTACCACCAAGAAATATCGCTCGCGCGCGAGCGGCACGAAGTCGAGGTCATGCTGGCGCGCCACGGCTTCGATCGCGAAAGCGGCATCGGCGACACCGCTTGCGACCATCGCCGCGACCGCGCCGTGGGTGAATTCCTCGGACTGGTAGCCGTGGATACGCTGCGGCGGTATCCGCTCGGCCGCCAGCAGCGAATCGAACAGCAACCGGGTACCGGATCCTTGCTGGCGGTTCACGAAGCGTACACCGGAGCGGGTGAGATCGCGTAAGCACCGGACGCGTTTCGGGTTGCCGCGCGCCACAACCAGGCCTTGCTGGCGCTCGAACAGGTGAATTACCTGAACTGATTCCGGCTTGAGCCACTTGCGATAGCGGAGCGCCTGATCCGGCGTGATACGGTTCGGCACATGGAAGCCGGCGATATCGCTGGTGCCACGTGCAAACGACTCGAGGCTTTCAAGGCTGCCCTTGAAGTGCAGTTCGAGGCGCAGGTGTTGCGATTGTGCAAGGTCGCGCAGGTATTCGAGCGTGAGGTCGTGGCTGGCATGCAGCACCAGCGTGGCGGGCCGCCGGTCGGCATGTTGCTGCGCCGCAGCGGCAAGCTCACGCTCGATGCGGGCAAAATGCGGCGCCAGCTGCCGCTGCGCTTTGCGGTCGAGCCGTAACAGTTCCTTGCCCAAGGGAGTCAGCGTCGCGCCGCGGCCGCGCTCGAGCTTGACCAGCGCGGCACCCAACATGTGCGTCGAATTCGTAACCAGTCCCCACGCGTGGCGATAGGACAGTGCAAGTTCGCGTGCAGCGCGTTGCAGCGAACCGTAGCGCTCGATGGCGGCAAGCAGCGCGACCAGCGCCGGTTCGACGCGGCTTGCCGTAGCGTCACCCAGGTGCCAGCCATGAGTCAAGCGTAGCTCAGCCATATATGCAAATAATAACCTATTCTCATTCGATTGATGAGTGGTTTACTATGCGTGGTCATCAAGGATGGTATATATGCAAAGTCATACACATGATGGCGCAGACGGATGTTTACGGCGGCTCGCGCGCGTTTTGCTGCTTGCTGGATTGGTTTTTGCAGCGGTGCCGGCAATGGCGGCAGAGGATATCCGGCTCGCGACTACTACCAGCACCGAGAACTCGGGCCTGCTGAAGGTTATCCTGCCAGTATTCGAAGCGAAATACGGTGGCAAAGTCAGGGTGGTGTCGGTGGGCACCGGGGCCGCGCTCAAGCTCGGTGAGAACGGCGACGCCGACGTGGTGCTGGTGCACGCGCGGCCGCTCGAGGATAAGTTCATGGCGGCCGGCTTCGGTTCGGTGCGCAAGGACGTGATGTACAACGACTTCATCATCGTCGGTCCGAAGCGCGATCCGGCCGGTGTGCGCGGCAGCAAGGACGTGACAGCGGCCATGAAGAAAATCAGCGCTAGCGGCGCCAAATTCGTGTCGCGCGGCGATGAATCCGGTACCCATCAGATGGAAAAGGATTACTGGAAAAGTGCGGGGGTGGCAGCACAGGGCGCGTGGTACGTGTCAGCCGGACAGGGCATGGGGCAGGTACTGACGATGGCGGGACAGCTCGAGGGCTATACGCTGACCGATCGCGCGACCTATGCGGCGTACAAGGACAAAACCGGCCTCGAGACGCTAGTCGAAGGCGACCCAAAGATGTTCAACCCGTACGGCATCATCGCCGTCAATCCGCAGAAACATCCGACCGTGAACAATCACGGGGCCATGGCGCTGGTGAATTGGATGACTGCGCCGGAAGGGCGGCAGGCGATCGCGGCTTTCAAGATCAACGGCGTGCAGATGTTTTTCCCTAACGCAGGGAGCCAGTAGACACCATGGATTTACTCGAGCCGACGCGCGAGGCTTTCCGCCTGCTATTCACGGGCGATGCCGAGCTGTGGCGCATCATCTTCACTTCGCTCAACTGCTCGCTGGCTGCGCTGCTGCTGATCGGCCCGCCGTCGGTTGCGCTTGGCTTTCTGATCTCCAAAGTTTCGTTTCCCGGCCGGCGCGCGCTGGTGGTACTGGTGCAGGCGCTGCTGTCGTTCCCGACGGTGGTGGTCGGCCTCGCAATCTACATGCTGCTGTCGCGTCAGGGCCCGCTTGGTTTTCTCAAGCTGCTGTTCACGCCCGGGGCGATGATCATCGGCTACATGGTGATCGCGCTGCCGGTGCTGGTAGTGTTCACCTTGTCGGCGGTGCAGGGCGCCGATCCACGCGTCTATGAAACCGCGCGCAGCCTTGGCGCGGGCAAATATCGCGCCGCCGTCACGACGTTATTCGAAGTCCGGTTCGGCGTAATGGCGGCCCTCTTCAACGGCTTCGGCCGCGTGGTGTCGGAAGTCGGCTGCTCGATCATGGTCGGCGGCAACATCGCCGGCTTCACGCGCAATATTCCGACCGCGATCGCGCTCGAGACTAGCAAGGGCGAGTTCGCGCAAGGCATTGCACTCGGCTTCGTGCTGATCGTGCTGGCGCTCGGCGTCAACGTCGCGCTGTCCGTGCTGCAGGGCGAGGGCGGGATGAAATGAGCGATCCGGCGCTCGAGCTCAAGTCGCTGACCAAGAGTTTCCCGCAACGCGAGCTGTTGCGTGGGGTCGACCTCGCGCTCGTGGCGGGAGGCAGCTACGTGCTGACGGGCGACAACGGTTGCGGCAAAACGACGTTGATGCGCATCGTGGCGGGACTCGAAGCGGCAAACGGCGGCACGCTGCGTTTCGAGGGCGCTGCGATCGATCTCGGTCATTATCCCGAGGCGCTGCGGCACAAGCTGGTTTACGTGCATCAGCAGCCGTACTTGTTTCAGACCAGCATCGCGCACAACATCGCGTACGGGCTGAAGATGCGCGGCGTGCCGAAACGCCGTCGCGAGCTGCTGGTGAGAGAGGCCATCGCCTGGGCGGGCGTCGGCCATCTGAGCAATGTGCTGCCGCACAAGCTGTCGGGCGGCGAGCAGCAGCGCGTGGCGCTGGCACGCGCCAAGGTGCTCAACCCCGGACTGCTGCTGCTTGACGAGCCGACGGCGAATCTCGACAGTGACGCGCGTCGGCAGACGCTGGCGCTGATCGAGGCGCTGCGCCACGAGAACGTCACGGTCATGATCGCAACCCATGATCGCGAGATCATCGCGATGCCGCATGTCAAACGCCTGCATCTCGAGGCGGGGCGCGTCAACGCACGGTAAGTGCCGCAAGTGGCACAACGCGCCGACTCGCAGTATCATCCGTCGTCTTTTTGACGACAGCTATGAAGATATTCGGCATTGCGGGCTATTCCGGCTCCGGCAAAACCACGCTGATCGAGAAGCTGATCCCCCTGTTTACCGGCGACGGCCTGCGGGTATCGCTGATCAAGCACGCGCAGCACAGTTTCGACATCGACCACCCGGGCAAGGATTCTTACCGCCATCGCCACGCCGGCTGCAGTGAAGTGCTGGTGACCTCGAAGCTGCGTTGGGCGCTGATGCACGAGTTGCGCGGCGCGCGGGAACCGACTCTGGAAGAAATGATCAAGCTCATCGCGCCGTGCGACCTGCTGCTGATCGAAGGCTACAAGCGTGAGCCTTTGGACAAGCTCGAGGTCTATCGCAGCACGCTCGGCGAGGCGCTGCTGTTTCCGCAGGATC
This sequence comes from Betaproteobacteria bacterium, assembly GCA_003153455.1. Lineage (GTDB taxonomy): Bacteria > Pseudomonadota > Gammaproteobacteria > Burkholderiales > SG8-41 > PALSA-1004. Next base: position 9,272 of record PLYS01000113.1, read on the forward strand.
CCCGCATCATCGCGATCGCGGGCGACCAACGCGTCGATGCCGAACTGCCGCAATTCAGTATCGATGACGTGCCGGCGATTGCCGCATTTATTCGCAGGCAAGTCGGGTTGGCGTGAGCGTGAAGCGGGCGCATAATTCATTTCTCGTTCAACGCGGACAAACCGCCGTACGGTTTTCCGGTTAGCCCGGTGTGATGATTACTATTCTGTACTTTGCAAGGCTGCGTGAAGCGCTCGGCACGGCGTCGGAGCAAATCGCATTACCTGCCGGCGTGCGCGATCTCGAGTCGCTGCGTGAACTGCTGCGTAGCCGCGGCGGCGCGTGGGCCGAAGAGTTGGCAGACGGCAGGCCGGTGCGTGCCGCGGTTAATCAGGATATGGCTTTGGGCGATACGCGTATCGCGGACGGCGACGAGATCGCTTTTTTTCCACCGGTGACCGGAGGCTGACATGCCGGTGCGCATTCAAAGCGAGGATTTCGACGCCGGCCGCGAAATCGCCGCGCTGCGCCGGGACAATCCCGGCATCGGAGCGATAGCGAGCTTCATCGGCGTAGTGCGCGACGTCAACGGCGGTGAGCGTGTCGCCGAGATGACGCTCGAGCATTATCCCGGCATGACTGAAAAGTCGATCGCCGGCATTATCGACCAGGCGAAATCGCGCTGGAGCGTGTTCGACACGCTCGTCGTGCACCGTGTCGGCTGGCTTAAGCCGCTCGACCAGATCGTGCTGGTGGTGGTAACGGGCGCCCATCGGGGTGACGCGTTCGCCGCATGCGAATTCATCATGGATTACCTGAAGACGCGGGCTCCATTCTGGAAAAAGGAGCAGACCATAGAGGGTGAGCGCTGGGTCGAGGCGCGCGCAAGCGACGACATCGCCGCCGAGCGTTGGCGGCTCAAGGGCTAACGCGTCGAACGATGCCGCGAGCCGTCGCCAAGACACGAATCCGCGTCCTGTTCGGCTCCGCCTTTGCCATCGGGCCCGGCAAGGCGGACTTGCTGCAGGCCATCGAGCAGACGGGCTCGATTTCGGCCGCGGCGCGCAGCATGGGTATGTCGTACCGGCGCGCGTGGCTGCTGATTGACACCATGAACCAGTGTTTCCGTGAGCCGGTGGTCGATACGGCTACCGGCGGCAAAGGCGGCGGCGGCGCCCGCATCACTTCGTCCGGCTTGACGGTGCTGCGCCGCTATCGCGAGATGGAGGCGGGCGCGGCCGCATCCGTCGCCAGGCATATGGCCGGCTTTTCCCGCTTAATGTGCAAGGTTCCGCCCGCCGGCAAGACCTATTGACGCGCGCCACCCGGCGTGTGCTCCACTAAATTGTATTCGCGGCTTGCCGACCCCTTCGGGGTTTGACTTTTCTGCGGCTTCCGTTATATTCCTGTGGATATAGCGATGGCCCAATGAAAGACAAACACGATGTTTCAACCAATGTGGATTGCTGTTGTCGTGCAAGCGCTTGTAACGCTGTTGATGGGGATCAGTCCAGCGCAGGGACAAAACCTGACGGTGTTTGCGGCAGCGAGCCTTAAAGAGGCGCTTGATGAGGCGGAGCAGCAGTTCCAACGCGCGAATGGCCAGAAGGTTGTGGTGTCGTATGCCGCCAGCTCGGCGCTTGCGAAACAGATCGAGAATGGCGCGCCTGCGGATGTTTTTATTTCCGCCGATCTCGACTGGATGGATTATCTGGGCAAGCGCCAAATGATCAATACCGCCACGCGAACGAACCTGTTGCGTAACCGTCTCGTGCTGATCGCGCCGTCGGACAGCAGGCTGACCGCCAGCATCGTGCCCGGGTTTGCGCTCGCCAAGCTGTTGGGCGGGGAGCGGCTGGCGGTCGCCGACCCCGACAGTGTGCCGGCCGGCAAATATGCGCGCGCCGCGCTGGAGAAGCTCGGCGTGTGGGCCAGCGTGGAGTCACGGCTGGCTCGCGGTGACAATGTGCGTGCCGCGCTTAATTTCGTCGCGCGTGGCGAAACGCCGTTGGGTATCGTTTACCAAACCGATGCCTATGCGGAGAAAAAGGTGAAAGTAGTGGCGCAGTTTCCCGCTGATACGCATCCGCCTATCATTTACCCGGCGGCGCTGACGGCAGGCACGAGGCACGCCGCGGCGCCTGCTTTTCTGGCGTTCCTGAAATCGAAGGCGGCGCGCGCCGTTTTTGAAAAATACGGCTTCAGCATGGAACTATAGATGTTCGGGCTCACGCCAACCGAATGGGAAATACTGGGGCTGAGCCTCAAGGTTACTGCGTGGAGCGTGCTGTGCAGCCTGCCGCTGGCGGTAGCGGTCGCGACCCTGCTCGCGCGGGGTGATTTTCCCGGCAAGAGCCTGGTCGATGCAGTGGTGCACCTGCCGCTGGTGCTGCCGCCGGTCGTGGTCGGCTATTTCCTGCTACTGATGCTGGGTCGACGTGGTCCGCTAGGCGCGTTTCTCGATGAATATCTCGGCATTGTCGTCGCCTTCCGCTGGACAGGTGCGGCGATCGCCGCCGGCATCATGGGCTTTCCACTGATGGTGCGCGCGATCCGGCTATCGATGGAAGCGGTCGACATCCGGCTGGAAGCTGCAGCGCGCACGCTCGGCGCCACGCGATTCCGGGTCTTTTTCACCATCACGCTGCCGCTGACTCTGCCCGGCATATTAACTGGAGCGCTGCTGTCTTTCGCGCGCAGTCTGGGCGAGTTCGGTGCGACGATCACATTCGTGTCGAATATCCCGGGCGAAACACGCACACTGCCGTTGGCGATCTACACACAGACTCAAGTGCCGGGCGGAGATGCCGAGGCAATGCGGCTGAGCCTGATTTCCGTGGTGATTTCCATTCTTGCGCTGGTTGTATCCGAATGGCTGGTGCGTCGTGCCAGCCGGCGCAGCCAGGGACACGATGCTTAACGTCGACATTCAAACCCGACTCGGTAGGTTCGAACTCGCCGTCACTTTCGCGAGCGATGCGGGCATCACGGCGCTGTTCGGCCGTTCGGGTTCGGGCAAGACCACCCTGGTAAATTGCATTGCGGGTCTGGTCCGTCCCGATCGGGGTGCAATCGAGGTCAATGGCGAGTGTCTGTTCGACAGCTCGCGCGGAATCGACGTTCCGGTCGAACGCCGCCGCATCGGTTACGTGTTCCAGGAGGGGAGGTTGTTTCCGCATCTGACAGTGCGCGGCAACCTGAACTACGGCTACGAGCTGGCGCGACCCAACGAACGTTACGTATCCATCAAGCAGGTCGTTGACATGTTGGGCTTGGAGCATCTTCTCGAGCGGCGGCCAGCGAACCTGTCGGGCGGCGAGAAGCAGCGCGTCGCGATCGGGCGCGCGCTGCTGGCGAGCCCGCGCGTGCTGCTGATGGACGAACCGCTGGCCTCGCTAGACAATCTTCGCAAGGGCGAAATCCTGCAATATATCGAACGGTTGCATGATGAAATCACGGTACCGATCGTTTACGTGACGCATGCCGTCGATGAGATTTTGCGCCTCGCTGAAGTCGTCGTGTTGATGGCGGGAGGTAGGGTCATCAGCACCGGCAAAGCGAGCGAGATCATGGGGCGGCCGGAATTGCGGCTCCACACCGGGATATTCGAGGGCGGCACCGTAATTGACGCCAAAGTAACGGCGCACGACCTGCAATATGAACTTACCACGCTGGAATTTGCGGGTGGACAGCTTACCGTTCCCGGAGTCGATGCGCTCGTCGGCGAGCCCATCCGCGTGCGAATACGCGCGCGCGACGTGTCGCTGGCGCTCACGCGTCCCGCCGATATAAGCGTGCTCAACGTATTGCCGGGACGGGTAACCGAGGTCAGTGCCGAACAGGGACCTAGCGCCAACGTCCGGGTTGATGTAGGAGGCGTGACGCTGGTCGCGCGCATTACCCGGCATTCGGTCGCGCGTCTTGAGTTGGGGGCCGGCCGGGAAGTCTACGCATTGATCAAGGCGGTTTCTTTCGACCGTCATGGCTCAGGATTCGCGTAATGAGCACGACGCGGATACTGGTGCGCGGGACAGGCGATGTAGGCTCCGCGGTCGCGCATTTGTTGTTCCGCAACGGCTTCGGGGTCGTGCTGCACGACGTGCCGCGGCCGGCTCATACGCGGCGCGGCATGGCGTTCACCAACGCGCTGTTCGAGCGCAAGGCAGAACTTGCCGGCGTGCTCGCCAAGATTTCGCACGATATCGAGGATGTAACGCATATGCTCGCTTGCGGCCACGCGCTGCCGGTGACGACCGCGGCGATTGACGCAGTGGTCGACGCGTTCACTCCCGCAGTCATGGTCGATGCGCGCATGCGCAAGCGCGCGACGCCAGAACCGCAGCGCCATCTCGCCGGAGTCACCATCGGCCTCGGCCCCAATTTCGCTGCCGGTGAGCAGACCGATATCGCAATCGAGACTGCATGGGGCGACGAACTCGGGCGGGTGATCCGCAGCGGAACGACGCGGCCCTTTTCAGGCGCGCCGCGCACGATTGCCGGCCACAGCTCTGACCGCTATGTCTATGCGCCGGCTGCGGGCGTGTTCATCACCGGGTGCGAAATCGGGATGAAGGTCAGCGCCGGTCAGAGCATCGCGACCATCGGCGACACCGTGCTGCTGGCGCCGCTTGCCGGGCGGCTGCGCGGGCTTACCCACTCCGAAGTCGAAGTCGCGCAAGGCACGAAGGTGATCGAAATCGACCCGCGCGACGAGGACGCCGACATCTACGGCATTGGCGAGCGGCCGCGTCGCATCGCGCAAGGGGTGTTAGAAGCGTTGCAAGCATGCGCTTGATCTTTATTTGCTCACCGGTTGAAGAGCGCCTCGAACCAAGCCGCGTATAGACGGAACTGAACAAGGCCGGTTATGAGCTTGTCAACGTACCCGTGTTCCTGCCTAATCAATACTTCCTGATCTTTACGCCGACGAATCAGCGATCGGAAATCGCTTTGTCCGTTTAAATTGGGGGTCGCTGAACCATCAATGCTCGAAACTTTAAGGACAATGCACTAAACTTAGTTTGCTCGTGATCTGCAATCAAGACTTGGCGAGACCGCCACCGGCAACTCGTTCGCCGGGAACAGCGTTATGATCTTGGCCCCGTCGGAAGTCAGCACCACTTCTTCCTCGATGCGTGCCGCCGAGATGCCATCCTTCGCCGGACAGAAGGTCTCGACTGCGAACACCATGCCAGCCTTGAGCTCGTACGGGTCCTTGAACGAGTTCAGCCGCGAGATCAGCGGCCGCTCGTGCAGCCCGAGCCCGAGTCCGTGGCAGAAATTCAGCCCGAACGCTGCCATTTCGCTCTCGAAGTCAATTTCCTGGGCCTTCGGAAAAGCCTGCACCACGCGGTCGGTGGAGACCCCCGGCTTGAGCGAGTCGATTGCGCTGTCCATCCATTCACGCGCCTTGCGGTACGCGTCGATCTGGGCAACAGTCGCCTTGCCGACGCTGAAGGTGCGGTAGTAGCAGGTCTTGTAGCCCATGTAGGACTGGATGATGTCGAAGTAAGCCTGGTCGCCGGGCCGGATCATGCGGTCAGTAAAGTTGTGCGGGTGCGGGCTGCAGCGCTCGCCCGCGATCGCGTTGATCGCCTCGGGCACCGCCAGACGAAAGGGGCGGCAACAGACGACATACTGCCACTGCGTCATATCTCGACTCTACCGAGATGGAATGGACACCGCTCTCCCTCCGGGGATGAAGGGCTACCGGCGTCATTAAATCCGGCGTTGTGCAAGGCGGCCTGAATCTCTACTGACCCGATTGCCGAATCAGCGCGTGACGCCAGTATCGAAAAACGCTAATATTCGCGCTGCCAATTCCCGCCTGAATTTCGTGCTTGCTGCAGGCGCGCTGGCCGCGCAACTTCCGCTCCCACCAGAAAGCGCCTCCGCACCATGAACCGCAATCTCTGGCTGATGGTCGCAGCCCAAGGCCTGTTCCTCACCAATAACGTCGTCTTCATCGCCATCAACGGGCTGGTGGGCCTGTCGCTGGCGCCCTACAACTGGATGGCGACGCTGCCGGTGATGGGCTACGTGATCGGCGGGGTTGCTCTCCACGGGGCCGGTGGCGTGGTTCCAGTCGCGCTGGGGCCGGAAGGTGTCTTTTCAGATCGGGCTCGCCGTTGCATGTTTTTCAGCGCTGCTGGGGGCGTATGCGGTGATTAGCGCGAACTTCTGGCTGCTGGTGGTGGCAACGGTGGTGGCAGGTTACTACAGCGCCAACGGCCAGTTGTACCGCTTCGCCGCGGCCGAACTCGCCAAGCCTGAATACCGCGAACGGGCGGTGTCGATGGTGCTTGCCGGCGGAATCGTTGGCGGGGTGATCGGCCCCAATCTCGCACGATGGACGCAGCACCTTGGCGATGCACCTTTCGCCGGTGCCTATGCCACGCTGGCGGTGGTCGCGCTGGTATCGATGGGCGTGGTGTCGCTGGTCAGGTTTCCGCCGGTTCCGCCAAAGAAGAAGGGGGCCGGCGGCGGACGCCCACTTTTGGTCATCATGCGCCAGCCGGTGTTCATTGTCAGCACGGCGGCGGCAGCGCTCGGCTATGGCGTCATGAATCTTCTGATGGCGGCATCACCCATCGCCATGCAGATGTGCGGCCACCCGTTCAAGGACGTGGCGCTGGTGCTCGAATGGCACGTGATCGGCATGTTCGCGCCGGGGTTCTTCACGGGACACCTGATCAAGCGCTTCGGCATCATTCCCATCATGTCCGTAGGCGTGGTGCTCAACCTGCTGTGCATCGCCATTGCGCTGTCGGGCGTCGACGTGATGCATTTCCTCGTGTCCATGTTCCTCTTGGGCGTGGGTTGGAACTTCCTGTTCACGGCAGGCACTGCGCTGTCGCTCAGGGCCTACCGGCCGGAGGAGAGGGACAAGGTCCAGGGCGCGATCAATTTCTGCGTGTTCGCGATGATGATGATTTCGTCGTTCTCATCCGGCGCTTTGGTGACCACGCAGGGCTGGACGCTGCTCAACTACGGTTCGCTGATCCCGGTCGCACTGACCGGCGTTGCCGTGCTCTGGTATGTATTGCAGGACCGGCCGCGGCAGGTCGCCTAGCAGCCATCCATCGGCGGGCCGCGGCTCGATCGGCGGCGGCCGGTAGAATGCCGGTTCACGCCGTGCCACAGTTGAAGTCCATCAGGCACCGGCTGGAAGAATCGCAACGTGAAAATAGAGCGGTCAGGGTCAGACTCGATTGTCCTGGTAATTCGTGTCTGACCCTCATGGCAATTCTCAGATTCTTAAATTGCACGCCCCGGCTCGAAGAATTGAATCTGACCCGCGAACACGATGCCGGCACGGTACTGCTGCCCGCCCAGTGCGGTGCCTTCTTCGGGACGGCGCAGCAGCGCACCGACAGCGTGAATATCGAGCGGAACGCTCCACGTGGTCCATGTCCACGCCCGCGCTTTCGGGCGATACTCGAAGCCCAGCGTTCCGCGGCCAGGCATGTTGGGAAAGCAGGGTAGAGATTCCCATGCGAGCCAATACGCCGCAGCCACGCCACTGAGCTT
>PLYS01000197.1 GCA_003153455.1 Betaproteobacteria bacterium
AAATGCCGAGCGCCCAGCGCGGCAGCGGCTCGCCGGGATACCACTTGCCCTGGCCGGAATGGAGCAGCGCGCCGGGCGCGAAACGCTGCTGCAATCGCCGTTGCAACGCCGCAGCCAATTCAAGCTTAGCGGGGGACAGCGCGGTGTAGTTCCACTCCTCCCCGTCCATGTCATCGATGGAGACGAAAGTCGGTTCTCCGCCCTGCGTAAGCCGCACATCGCCGGCCACGAGTTCGCTGTCGATCTGGCGGCCGAGCGTTTCGATGGCCTGCCATTGCCGCACGGTGTACGGCTTGGTCACGCGCGGGTCTTCGCGTATGCGCGTGACGCTCATTGAAAATTCGAACCGCGACTCGCACGGGTCGGTCGCGCCGCTGACCGGCGCCGCGCTCTGCGGAGAGGCGGTGCAGGCAAGCGGGATATGGCCTTCCCCCGCGAGCAGGCCTGAAGTCGGATCGAGTCCGATCCAGCCGGCGCCGGGAATGTAGGCTTCGGCCCATGCGTGCAGGTCGGTGAAGTCACGCTCTGTTCCCGACGGCCCATCGAGCGCCTTGACGTCGGCGGTGAGCTGAATCAGGTAGCCCGAGACGAAGCGCGCGGCGAGGCCGAAGTGGCGCAGGATCTGCACCATCAGCCAGCCGCTGTCACGGCACGAGCCGCTTCTAAGATCGAGCGTTTGTTCGCATGTCTGGACGCCGGGATCCATGCGCACGAGGTAACGGATGTCGCTTTGCAGGCTGCGGTTCACCGCCATCAGGAAGTCGACGCTTAGCATGCCAGTTTTCAGTTCGCGCGCGCGAAAATTGTCTATCCATTGCTTGAGTTGCGGCCCCTGTTCTTCGATGGCGAGAAAGGGCGTGAGATCGCGCGCGAGTTGATCGGCGTAGCGGAAAGGGAATTTCTCGGCGTAACTTTCGACGAAGAAATCGAACGGGTTTATCACCGTCATGTCGGCGACGAGGTCGACCGTCATCTCAAACTCGCGCGTTTTCTCCGGGAACACGCAACGCGCGATGAAATTGCCGTAGACGTCCTGCTGCCAGTTGACGAAGTGTTTTTCCGGCTTGACGGTCAGCGAATAAGAAAGGATCGGCGTACGGCAGTGCGGCGCCGGGCGCAGTCTTATCTCGTGCGCGGTCAGCGCGACCGGGCGGTCGTAACGGTAACGGGTATGGTGGTTAAGCGCGACGTGGATACTCAAGAGCTACTCGGTGATGGTGCGGTTGGCGTCGCCGCTGCGTGACTGGTGTTCGATTTCCCCATTCTAATGGTTGGCGCTCAAGCTGAGTAGCTGGATTGACACTGGGTGCCGCCGATCTCCTGGACCGCTTGAGGCGGATAGACCGGTACCAGGAACTCCTTGTCGATCTCGGTGGCCAGATTGCCGATGCCTTCCAGGAAATCCATCAGGTATTCGTGCAGGCCGAGGTCGAAGATCTGCTGCGTGCGCCCGTAATGCAGCCTGGCGTGCAGTTCGCCCGCCATGCGCTCGGCTTCCAGTTGCGTGTCGTCGCTAAGCCCGCGCAGGATGTCGTAGATATCGTTCATGCAGGCGTGCAGCGAGCGCGGCACGTCGTCGCGCAGGATCAGCAATTCAGCGATTTTCACCGGCGTGATCACATCGCGATAGACCTTGCGGTAGGAATCGAACGCGCTGACCGAACGCAGGAGCGCACTCCATTGGTAGTAATCGACGGCGCCGCCGACGTCGCCCGCCGACGGCAGCAGCGTGTGGTATTTGACGTCCACGATGCGCGCGGTGTTGTCGGCGCGTTCCATGAATGTGCCGAGGCGGATGAACTGGTAACCCTCGTCGCGCAGCATGGTGCCGAAAGTCACGCCGCGGAACTGATGCGACTGCAGCTTGACCCAATCGAAGAAAGCGCTGATGCCGCGCGACTCGACGTGCGGGTAGTCGACATTGCGCATGTCGAGCCACAGTTCGTTCAGGTCTTCGTACATTTCGGACGTGATCGCTCCGCGCACGCTGCGCGCGTTTTCGCGCGCCGACTGGATGCACGAATAGATGCTCGACGGATTGGTCGCGTCGAGCACCATGAAATGCAGCATGTTGTTGGGGGTGATCTCCGGATAGCGTTCGTAGTAAGCCGTCGCGCGGCCGGTGATGACCAGCGGCAGCGCCCACGGGTCGGCCCATTCCTGGCCCGCTTCGAGCACGCGATAGGGCAGGAGCGACATGCGATACGTCACGTCGAGCATGCGCGCGGTGTTCTCCGCGCGCTCGACATGGCGCGACATCCAGTAAAGATTGTTGGCGGCGCGGGCTAGCATGTTACGATTCGAGCACCCACGTGTCTTTGGTGCCGCCGCCCTGCGACGAATTCACCACCAGCGAGCCTTCGCGCAATGCGACGCGCGTAAGACCACCCGGCACCAGCGAGACCGTTTTGCCTGACAGCACGTAAGGGCGCAGATCGACGTGGCGCGGCGCGATGCCCGATTGCACGTATGTCGGGCAGGTCGAGAGCGCAAGCGTTGGTTGGGCGATGAAAGCGGCAGGAGCGGCCAGTATGCGCGCACGATAGGCTTCGATTTCCGCTGTGCTGGCAGCGGGGCCGACCAGCATGCCGTAGCCGCCCGAGCCCTGGACTTCCTTGACCACCAGTTCCGCGAGATGCGCGAGCACGTATTTCAGGTCGTCGGGTTTGCCCAACTGGTACGTCGGCACGTTCTGCAGTATGGGTTCCTCGCCCAGGTAAAACCGCACCATGTCGGGCACGTAGACATAGGTGGATTTGTCGTCGGCGACGCCGGTGCCTATGGCGTTGGCAAGCGTGACGCGGCCGGCGCGGTAGGCGCCGAACAGTCCCGGCACGCCGACCTCGGAATCGGGACGAAACGCGAACGGATCGAGGAAATCGTCGTCGACGCGACGGTAAATCACATCGACGCGTTGCGGCCCGTGCGTGGTGCGCATGTAGACGAAGTTGTCGGCGACGAACAAGTCGAGGCCTTCCACCAGTTCCACGCCCATTTGTTGCGCGAGGAACGCGTGTTCGAAGTAAGCGCTGTTGTACGAGCCGGGAGTGAGCACTGCCACGGTCGGATTGCTGACGCCCGGCGGCGCTACCGCGCGCAGGTTGTCGAGCAGCACGTCGGCGTAGTGATCGACCGGCGCGATCGGGATGCGCGAAAAGAGATCCGGGAAAAGCCGCATCATCATCTTGCGGTTTTCCAGCATGTAGGACACGCCCGAGGGCGTGCGCAGATTGTCTTCCAGCACATAAAAAGTGTCGCGCCCGACTTTGACAAGATCGATGCCGGCGATGTGAACGTAAACGTCGGCGGGCACATCGAAGCCGCGCATTTCGGGACGGAACAGGCTGTTGCCGAGTATCTGGTGCTCCGGAATGATGCCGGCCTTGATGATTTCCTGATCGTGGTAAATGTCTTTCAGGAACCGATTGAGCGCGCGCACGCGCTGACAGCAGCCTTCGGAAAGCACTTTCCACGCACCCCGACGCAGAATGCGCGGAATGATGTCGAACGGAATCGAACGCTCGACGCCGGTGTCGTCGCCGTAGACGGCAAAAGTGATGCCCTGACGCGCGTAAAGCGTGTCGGCTTCCTTTTGTTTCTGCAGCATGAACTCGACCGGCTTCGAGCCGAGCCAATTTGCGTACGCTGCATAGTGTTCGCGCGGCGCGCCGGCATCGTCGTACATCTCGTTGAACCAGCGCGCGGCTACTGATTGGCTATCGACGGGCATATTCATGGCTAACATACCCAAAGCAATACCTGTGCCAAACGTGAGATTGGAAATCTCTGTGGAGATAGCGTGGGAGAATCAGCGTAAATGCCTGATCGAGCAACCAGCATGGCCANNGTTATGGTGCATAGGCGCAAAGGTTCTGGTGCAACAGCTTCGCGGTCCAGACCCCCATTGCCGCTTGACTAGGAATTCGCACTTCACACATTGGCGCGCGCTGCAACAGGCAGGCGCCGCGAAGTAGGCCACTATCGCCATCTGCGCACAACAAAGCGCAGGCGAAACTGTGACGCGAGACTCGCAATGTCGACCACGATGCGCGATTGACTCAACCGGCGCGTAGCTCGTCCGTCCATACCCTGAAGCTCGTCAATGTGTTGGGGCCGAACGTGCTGCTGATCGCCACGTCGGCAGCATCGCGGCCGCGCGCGATCAACACCCTGCCGATGCGCGGCGTGTTGTTGCGGGCGTCGAACGTGTACCAACGGCCGTCGAGGAAGGCCTCGAACCACGCAGCGAAATCCATCGGACCGTACGGCGGCGGCATACCGATGTCGCCGAGGTAGCCAGTACAGTAGCGTGCAGGGATGTTCATGCAGCGACAGAACGCAACGGCGAGGTGCGTAAAATCCCGGCAGACGCCGGTTCTCTCGCAAAAAGCTTCCAGCGCCGTCCGTGTCCTGCGCGCGTGCTCATAGCCGAAGGTGATATGCCGATGGACATAGTCGCAGATTGCCTGAACGCGGCCCCATCCCGTTGGCGCCTGCCCAAAGAGATTCCACGCCGTCTCGGACAGCCGATCGGTTTCGCAGTACCGGCTTCCGAGTAGGAAGAGCAGCGTGTCCTCGGGCAGGTCCGGCACAGGAAGCTGTTGCGCCTGCGGAACGATCACGTCGGGGACTCCGGTATCGTTCACGAGCGCATCGGCGCAGACGCGCGTGCGACCCTGCGGCGCAACGATGCGGGTGCACCAGTTGCCAAAGCTGTCACGATAGGCCGCCATCGGGACCGGCGGGTCGACCACCAGGTCGTCACGGCCGACAAGATCGGATACGCGTGTGAAGTGGACGTTGAGGTTGAATATCATCGGGGTTGGTTGCGGGCAGTCGTAGATCATTTCGAAGCCGACGCGAATTTGCATCATAAGTCTCCGGTATCCGCCAGGTGGGGTCGCGCATGGCTGGCGGCGTAAGGGGTGGAAATGGTTCGCAGTGCGTTACCTGGTGCAGAGCGTGAATCATGGCACGCTGAGGCGGCGCATGCCGTGCGTAACGAATCGATCAGCACGCGCCGCAGCGCCGTCCAGCGCCGGCCCGCGGCGAAGACTATGCTCTGGTTGACCTCCAGTTCAATTCCGACGTAGGCGCCGGGCGGGAAGCGCAGGCGCAAGTGCGAGGTCAGCCCGTCGCCTTTACCGGCATAGGGGTAATTGCGGCGTACGCGGAGTTTAGGAGCGAATGCCGCGAGCGAAGCCTTCCAGCGAGCGCACAGCTCGGCCTCCCCGTGCCGACCGGGGTGGTAGAGCAAACCCACGTCGGCGCCTCGCACTTTGCCATCCAACTCCGACGTGAAGCTGTGCGACGAAATGTGGATCACGCGACGGCCGCGCGACACGGATTGCCTGACGAGACGCTCGACCTGCACACGATATGGCCGGTAATGTAGTTTGACGATCTTCGCCCGAAGCTTGGCCGGCGCGCCGCGTGTCGCCGCCGAGAAGAGTTGCGGATGACCGATCGAGCGATTGAGGTCGATAAGCAGACGGCTGATGGTCGAGAGGACGAGCGGCGCCCTGCAAGCCCTGGCCAGTGCCCTCGCCATGACCAGCGCACCGGGATCGTACCCGCGGTGGGAGTTGAGCAGCGCTCGTCGCTCCCGAAACAGATGTCGATAGGGCGCGGGTATCCGGTTACCGCCGTGTTCACAGGTGATGACGAAGGAATCGATCGTGACGACTCCTTACCAGCGCAACTCGGGCAACTGGCGAAACACCTGCCGGGTACCTTCGCCCCATGCACGGCTGAGCGCGGTGAAATAGGTGTCCCCGTCGTGGATTCGGCGCCGCATCTGCACTTCGAGGCTGTCTCGCTCGTAGCAAATTAGGTCGATCGGCATGCCCACCGACAAGTTGCTGCGCATGGTCGAATCGAATGACACCAGCACACACTTCGCGGCGTCTGCAAGGGGCGTAATACGCGTAATCACGCGGTCGAGGATCGGCTTTCCGTACTTGGTTTCACCGGTCTGAAAGTAGGGCGTGTCGATCCCTGCTTCGATGAAATTGCCCTCGGCATAGATCCGGAACAGCCGTAATGGCTCGCTGCTGATCTGTCCACCGACGATGAACGAGGCATTGAAGCCGATCTCGTTCCCTTCCAGGTACTCACCGTCGCGTTGCTCGATATCGCGCATCGCGTCCGAGACAAGTATCGCGACGTCGAACATGGTCCGCGCGCTCCAGAGGTTGGGTGCCGCATCGCCGGCAACACAGCGCTGCTTCAGCGCGCCGATGACGGCCTGAGTTCCGGCCAGGTTTCCTGAGCTCAACAAAACGATAACGCGGTCGCCGCGACGCTCGAACACCGTCATCTTGCAGAACTTGGCGAAGTTGTCCATGCCGGCATTGGTACGGGAGTCCGAGGCGAAAATCATCCCCTTGTCGAGCATTACCCCTATACAGTAGGTCATGCCTCGCGCCCGCTGCTCAACTGACAACACATCTTCATGACATCATTTGCATCCGGCTTGCCGCAGACGCCCAGGTGCGCGGTTCGCACGCCGGGTTCGATCCTGCCCCGGATGCTTGCACGGGACGCCCGGGCTTCTACCGCGCGGCGCGCGGGAGAAGGCTATAGACTGTTAACGCGTTTTCCCCAAGACCCACTGTGCGGTAGCGCACACAACGGTCATCGTTTCCTGGAATTTTGGCGTCCTCACGGGAATTCTAATTTAATCCGATTGTAAATTCAACGATAACCAAGCTGACCTAAACTGAAACGCCCCAATTCCGAAGGGCATGCCGGAGCATATCATCGCCCGGTGGAACAAGAAGGTTGCGAAAGTTCTCCGTACGGACGAGATGAACAGCCGGACCAGGGCGGAAGGACTGGAATACGCGAGTGGACCGCCGGATGAGTTGAGGGAGACGATCCGGCGCGCAGGTGTTTGCTATCAGCATTCAGAACAGATCAAACGCGTGCGAAGGTGCGGAAGTTAACGTCGTCGTCACGCTCGATTTGCTTGACCAGGTTCACTTCCCAGCTTAGATAGTCCTTCATTGCCTCTTCGACATTGTCGGTGCGGTCGTAGGGCCGGTAGCGGACATCATCCGTGGAGTCGGCAAGATGGGTCATGCCAGTCTCGACCGGAAACCCGGCAGCGCGCCACGAATGGGTGCCGCCTTGCAGCACTTTGATCGGGGTTTGCGTCAGCTGCGCCGCTTCCGGTGCCGCGAGTTGCGCAATGATGCCGTCGGGAGATGCCAGCACCAGCGGCTTCGCGTCAGGGATTTGCTCCAGGTTATGCTCGAGATGGGCGCGGATCGCGAACCATGCGCCGGGGATGTGGCTGTCGCGGTAGCGCAGGCTGGTGTCGAAATCGATTACGGTTGCGTTGCCGGTGTCCAGCTCGCGCTTGAGTTCGCATGCTGTGATGTAGTCGCATTTGACCTGCTTGAGCCCGAGCACTTCCGGGCTGGTGGGGCCTGCAAGCAACGGCCCCGATTTGAGCGCGTCCTTGACGACATAAACGTCCTTCCAGCCCATCTGGATCAACCACGACGCGGTCATAGTCGCACGCACGCCGTTATCGTCGATCAGCACGATGCGTGCGTTGCGCGTTGCTGCGAACGCGTCGGTGGTCTGCACTAATTGGCCACCCGGAGCGTTTACGGTGCTGTGCAAGTGGCCGGCCGCGTATTCCTCAGGGCTGCGCACGTCGAAAAGATACAACGTGCGGCGCTCCATTTCCTGAGCGAATTTGGCGACCATTGCGACGTCTATGGCGCGGACGTCGAAGCGTTTGGCAACTCGTGCCGCGGCCCGTTTCGCTTTCGCCAGGCCGGCTTGCGATGGTTGGGGTGCGAGCAGATTCTGCTGGCGCGCAAGCTCGAACCCGGCGAGGTGCCAGCCCATGGTGCCATCCTTGAGCGCGACCACGCGATTGGGAATGCCGGCGTTGATCAACGACTGCGCGCCGATGATGCTGCGCGTGCGGCCGGCGCAGTTGACGACGACCAGCGTATCCGGCGATTGGGCGATGTCATGCACGCGGTAGACGAGTTCGGCTCCGGGGCAGTCGATGCCGCCCGGAATGCTCATTTTCCGGTATTCGGCGAGCGGCCGGCTGTCGAGGATCACGACTTTTTCGCCAGCGTCGAGTTTGGCCCTGATTTCCTGCGCCGCCATGCGCGGCGTGTTTTCCCGGTGCTCGACGAACTCGCCGAACGCCTTGCTCGGCACGTTGATGCCGCTGTAGACCTCGTAGCCTTCGGCCGCCCACGCATCGACGCCACCGGCTAATACCATCACGTCGGAGTAACCGTGACGTATCAGCTTGTCCGCGGCGCGTTGCGCGAGGCCTTCG
This sequence comes from Betaproteobacteria bacterium, assembly GCA_003153455.1. Classification (GTDB taxonomy): domain Bacteria; phylum Pseudomonadota; class Gammaproteobacteria; order Burkholderiales; family SG8-41; genus PALSA-1004. The sequence continues at coordinate 8,315 of PLYS01000197.1, forward strand.
TTACCATCGCAGATCACGACGCGGGTCGAACGCCGTGGCACCAGCAGCGGCACGCGCACCTCGAGCCGCGACAGCGGAACCGCCGCAGCAAGCAGCAGGTGGCGCTTGGCGAACACGCCTTCTTCTCGTACATCGAGCACTGCAATTTCTGCCCCGTCGTGCAGCATGGATTTCAGCTGCATCGCGCTGATACTGCCGGTTGCCGGGTTGCGTATTTCAATAGCTGTAGGATCCATTCATTCCTCCGGAAGCGAAGCGCGATTATAAGGCGGCTTGATCGTTGCGCCGCCTCGCGTATGGGAGCACCATGCAGAGGTAGCATGGCCGCTGTAAGGAGGTGGCGCCTGGCGCGACTACCAGGCCGTGGCGGCGCCGCGAACGGTTTTCTGCATCGCGGCCAAGTTTCTGATTCAGGTCGATAAGACGGAGGGGCTCATGGCAGACCACGCAGGCGCGGCGGCGCCCGCAGGCGGCAAGCTGGCGATTCATCCGTTGCTGGTGCGCATTACGCACTGGGTTAATGTGTTTGCGATGTTGATCATGATTTCCAGCGGCTGGCGCATCTACAATGCTTCGCCGTTGTTTGCCTTCAAATTTCCCCGGGATCTGACGCTCGGCGGGTGGCTGGCCGGCGCACTGCAATGGCATTTCGCGGCAATGTGGCTGCTGGCGCTCAACGGGCTGGTTTATCTGTTGTATGGAATCTTATCCCGGCATTTTAAGTCAAGTTTCCTGCCCCTGACGCCGCAATCGGTGTGGCACGAATTCAGGAACGCGTTGCGCGGGAGGATTGCACACGAACTGGGTGTTTACAACGCAGCGCAGCGCGCGGCTTATGTCGGCGTGATTTGCGTGGTTATCGCGCTGGTATTGTCGGGGCTGGCGATCTGGAAACCAGTGCAGTTTCAGGAGCTCGCGGCGCTGATGGGTGGCTACGACGGCGCGCGGATCGTGCATTTTGTGGCGATGACGCTGGTGGTGCTATTCATTCTCGTGCACGTGGCGATGGTGGCGCTGGTGCCACGCACGTTTTTGCCCATGCTTACGGGTTACGCGCGGCGGCGGGAAAACGGACAGGAGATCTGACATGAAAAACTTGCCGCAGCAACCCGATCGCAGTCTGGTGGCGCCGACGCGCAATATCGTCAGGCTCGAGCGCCGGCTGTTTCTCAGGCGGAGCCTGAGCCTGGGTGCACTGACCCTGCTGTCCGGCTGCGANNGCGATCACCAAGCCGTTCCCGTTCAACGCGTTCTACTCCGAAGCGGAAGCACCGCGCGTGATTGCGGCAACTTACAAGCTCGAGCTTGGCGGACTGATACGCGAGAAGGCGCCGTGGACGCTGGAGAAGCTATACGCGCTGCCACAGACCAGCCAGATCACGCGCCACATCTGCGTCGAAGGCTGGAGCGCGATCGGCAAGTGGGGCGGGGTAACATTCAAAACGTTCCTCGAGCGCGTCGGCGCCGATCTGACCGCAAAATACGTCGGCTTCAAATGCGCCGACGATTACTACTCCAGCATCGACATGGCGACTGCGCTGCATCCGCAAACGCTGCTCACCTTCAAGTTTGCGGACCAGATTCTGCCGGTGGCGTACGGTTTTCCGATGAAGATGCGGATTCCGACCAAGCTCGGTTTCAAGAACCCGAAGCACATCACGGCGATCTTCGTCACCAACGACTATCCGGGTGGTTACTGGGAAGACCAGGGCTACAACTGGTTCAGCGGCTCGTAGCCGCCGCAACCATTGACCGCTACGATTTCTTGGCGGCGACCCCGCCAAGCAGCGCGGCAGTTGGCCGTCGTCCTGACTTGGCGTGCGTGCGGGCGTGACTGATGTGACCGGTGGTGGGGGCAGAGGCGTTGTCCGCCAGCTTGGCCTCGTACGGCTTGCTGAAATCGAAACCGCCGGCTAGCGGCGTTGCCGGCGGCTTGGGATGTGGCTTGGAATGCGATGGCTTGTGGCCGGACGCATGGCGGGGCGTGGCGTGGTGTCCCCCGGCGCTGCCTGATTTCCTGCCGCTGGCCAGTTCAGGCAGCGGCAGCCGCTCCATTTTGCTCTTGAGCTCGCGCTCGATGTCGTCGAGCATGCGGTGCTCGTCGGCGCACACGAGCGAAATCGCTTCGCCGGTGCTGCCCGCGCGGCCCGTGCGGCCGATGCGGTGGATATAATCCTCCGGGCATTGCGGCAGATCATAGTTGATGACGTGCTCGATATGCGAAATATCCAGCCCGCGCGCCGCGATGTCGGTGGCCACTAAGATGCGGAATTTCATGTCGCGGAACGCCTGGATGACTTTCTCGCGCTTGCGCTGATGCAAATCGCCGTGGATGGTGTCGGCTTTATGCCCCTGCTTGCTGAGGCGGTCGGCCATACGGTCGGCGCCGCGCTTGGTTTTCACAAACATGATGATCGAGCCGGTGCGCGTATTGAGCTGTTTCAGCAACTCTTCGTATTTACCGGCCTCGGCGACATGGATGATTTCCTGCTTGATCGCCACCAGCGGCTGCGTTGTCGAACCGACGGCGATGCGCTCGGGATTCTTCAAATATTTGGCCGACATCTTGACGATTTCGGCGGGAAGCGTTGCCGAGAACATCAGCGTCTGCCGTTCTTTCGGCAGGAACTTGACGATGCGGTCGATCTGGATGCCAAAACCCATGTCGAGCATGCGGTCGGTTT
>PLYS01000244.1 GCA_003153455.1 Betaproteobacteria bacterium
CCCGGATGCGCGATCAAGCGATGAGTTTCTCAACAACATGACCACACATAAGTGAAAGATTATGGCCCGACCAATTCGGTCGGTCTGTACGTTATCGCACATAAGAAAAATCAATTCAGCGATGATCGCGAGCGCTAAGTCGCGGCCGAGAATCAGGCGTGCAGCGCTAAGCGCGGATTGTGGGCAGATCCGCAGCTAGTGCGCGGCGAAGGCATCGATTATTTGTAGAAATCGAGACTTAATTTGACAGACCGCTACGGCCGAATATCTGCTGGTCGGCAGCGACACCCGGCTCCGGGAAAGTACAAGCAACAAGAATGGACACATTGGTCCCGGCACGATGACCGGGTTTTGGTCCGTGGTTACAAATTCAGATCGTTCGCATTGGGAAGTTCTAACGTAGCAAAATAAAGAGGAGAACGATGATCACGAGAGTACCGAGGCCGATATACACATAAATCTCCGTCGCGTCCTCGATCCTCTGCGAGGATACTCACCAACCATATTGCCGCTTCGGGTGTTTCTATTTTCTTGCGAGGCAAATCTTTACGGCCGTCCATCACTAGATCATGGATGAGTTCTTGTAGAGTAGGCGTGCGAACAGCGATTTGTTCTTGGCGTGTTTCGGCGGCCAATGACTTGACCACAAACGGGGCAGTAATCTTCCCAACGGCAGCCGCCATGGCTAATACAAGCAAGAATACGAACGGCGCTTTCATGCAGGCGATATTCTACGCGTTAAAGTCGCTGAACGTTGACCGGGGTTGAGACCCCGCCACCCTTCCCGCACCAAGGACTAACTCGGAGCAACCTTATGGATTTCAAGCAATCGAGAATCGGCGAAATCCTCGACAGCGAAAGCGAGATGGTTATTCGCGGCACCGACCGGTATGGCCCTTATTTCATCAATGCCTCAGAATTCAACAGTATGCTTCTCAATGGAATGATCAAGTCCATTAAGGCCGACCGCTTTATGTTCACCATCTTTCTATCCCAAGTGAGGAAGTATTTCACCCTGCGCGCGATGCGTCGGCTGATGCGGTAGACTGTACGCAGGCCCTTCCGGACTGAAGCCCGATGCCCCGTGAAACCAGCTACCAGTTGCTCATTGAAGTCTCGCGGCCACTGCGCTGCGTGATCGGACGTCTGGGTGAATTCGATTTTCCGATTGGCCGTTATATGTACACCGGTTCGGCAAAGCGCAATCTAGAACCGCGTATTGCACGCCATATGCGGCTGGAAAAGGCATTGCGTTGGCACATCGATTACCTGCTTACTGCGCCTGGTGTGCGCGTCGCCGAAGTGATTCGCTCGCGGCGCAACGAATGTGCGCTGAACCGTGCAGTTCGCGGCCGCGTCTGGGTAGTCGGATTTGGCGCTTCCGATTGTCGTGCCGATTGTGGGGCGCACCTCAAGTATCTGGGCTAACCCGCGTGGTTGTTTCCAAAGGGGCGTGGTGGTGATGGCGGACAACAAGGATCTTCTGGAACATGTCGAGAGGCTGCGGGCGCTCTCCTTCGGGATAGGGACTTACCGGCCGCCAAGCGAGGGAGGCAGCGCCTCCCTGCTCCTGAGGGTGACCGAAAATTGTCCGTGGAACAAATGCACGTTCTGCGAGATGTACAAGGAGCAACGCTTCGTCTATCGGCCCGTGGAGGAGATCAAGGCCGATATCGACCGGGTCGCGGCGATCCGCGATGAAATCACGGCAGTTTCATACAAACTGGGGATGGGCGGAGAGATCACCCCCGACCTTGGAAACGCCCTACTCGCGGACGGCCGCGATCTCATCGAGAATTCCAGCTTTGTCACGGTGTTCAACTGGCTCTTTGCCGGCGGCAGTACGGCCTTCCTTCAGGATGCCAACAGCATGATCGTGCGGCCTCACGAGTTCGTGGCGACGCTGAAGCACCTGCGGGCAACCCTGCCCTCCTTGACGCGCGTGACCACCTATGCCCGCTCGAAGACATTGGCCCAAAGGAAGCCGGAGCAACTTCGGATGATCCGCGAGGCCGGTCTGGACCGCCTCCATATCGGTCTCGAGACGGGGGATGACGAATTGTTGACCCTCGTCCAGAAGGGGGTGACGGGAGCGGAGCACATTGAAGGGGGCCGAAAGGCCATCGCTGCTGGTTTTCAGCTATCTGCATACTGGATGCCGGATCTGGGCGGCAGGGAGCGGTGGCGGCAGCATGCGGAAAATACGGCCCGCGTTCTTTCAGCCATCAATCCCCACTATATTCGGTCGCGGCCCCTAGTACCTCGTCGGGGAACGCCGCTCTTCGAAGATGTCGCACAGGGCCGCATGCATCTCTCATCGCCTCATGAGCGGCTACAGGAACTAGCCTCGATGATCGGTGGCCTCGGTGTGACGTCAAGGGTATGCTTCGACCATGCGATGAACGCGTGGGTGGACCGCAGAGGCGGGCTACTCTTCCGGCAGGATTACGAGGGTTATCGTTTTCCGGAGGAAAAACCGCTGGTGCTGGAACGGATCCAGGAGGGGTTGGCCGTTGAAGAATCGAGGCACGTCCATTTCCGGAAGTTGATGGCCATGCAATCCCTTTGATTCGACCGCTTCGCCGCAAGGCGGCAAGATGCTAAAGTAAGCGCGTCTCGCTCGTACGCAGGTCGCTATGTCGTTCCAATGGCCGCAGATGCTGTGGTTGCTGCTCGCCGCGCCCGCGCTCGCGGGTGGCTACGTCTGGATTCTGCGGCGTAAGAAGAAGAGCGCGATCCGTTACTCGAACCTCGGTCTGGTGCGCGAGGGGCTCGGACCTGGCCCGGGCATCCGGCGCCACGTTCCGCCGGCGCTGTTCCTCGCCGGGTTCACTGCAATCATCCTCGCCATCGCCCGCCCGAGCGCGGTCATTCCGTTGCTGTCCAATCAGCAGACGGTGATACTGGCGATCGACGTTTCGCTCAGCATGCGTGCGAACGACGTCGAACCAAACCGGATCAGCGCCGCCCAGGCCGCCGCCAAGACATTCCTCGAGGAGTTGCCGTCCACGGTTCGCGTCGGCATCGTCTCCTTCGCGGGTACGGCGTCGGTGGTGCAGCCGCCTACGCGGACCCGCGAGGACTTGCTGGCGGCGATCGATCGCCTTGAAATGCAGCGCAACACCGCGACCGGCAGCGGATTGCTCGTCTCGCTCGCCACGCTGCTGCCCGACGCGGGGATCGACGTCGAGTCGCTGACCTTGGGCAAGGTAAGTCTGCGACAGAACCCGGCGGCGCTCGATCCCGGCCGCAAGGCGGAGAAGAAGGAATTCACGCCGGTGCCGCCGGGTACGTATGCATCGGGAGCGATCGTGCTGTTGAGCGACGGCCGGCGCACGATGGGACCCGATCCGATCGAGGCAGCAACGATGGCCGCGTCCCGCGGCGTCAAGGTGTACACCGTCGGCTTCGGCACGGCCGAGGGCGGCGCGGTCGACTTCGGCGGCTGGTCGATATACATGAAGCTAGACGAGGAGACGCTCAAGCAGGTCGCCGAGATCACTCGCGCCGAGTACTTCCACGCCGGGACCGCGGCCGACCTGAAAAAGGTCTACCAGCAGCTCACCACCCGACTGGAGATCGAAAAGAGGGACACCGAGCTCAGTGCACTGCTGACCGCGGTCGGCGCGTCGTTCATTCTCGCCGCGGCGGTGCTGTCGCTACTTTGGTTCAGAAACTGACGATCCTCGATCGATCAGTTTCGGTTTCGGTCAGCACCACCGGCAAGCGCGCCGCGCGCTTGGCGCGCACTATCCCGTCCATCCACGGCAGTTCCTTTTGCAGGACTTCGCGATAAAGAAAGAGGAGCGCCACCAGCGCCTGGTTCTGCGTCGAGGACGCCACTCGCGCCACGGTCGCCCAATGGGACAGGAACGCCTCGACCTCCGGCCCTCCCATCTCCCGCGGGTGGCGCTTGCTGTGGAAGTAGATGAAGCGGCGCGCCCAATGCAGGTACGCGTCCTCCGTGCGCAGGCTGTAGTGCGGCACCCGCAGGCGTTCGCGGTACTGATCTAGCAATTTCGGCTCGGCCATGCTGCCTCCCATTCGCAGGCGCCTATATTGGATAAATGTAACTGTCGCGACCCCAGTTGACCGGCTTGAGGAGTCAGGGAGTAAGGAGTAGCCTTCCCTGTTTCAGCCCCGGTTTCGGGGTAAAACAAATGCCCCACTTATGGGGCCGATTTCTCGTTGGGTGCCCAGAATGAAGGACATAGGAAGCACTACTGAATGTTCACAGGACCCCGGGCAGGAAGCATCGACAGCCTTTCAGGGGCAGGCTAAGATTTTGGGAGCTGAGACTCGGGACTGTTCATTGAATAGCTGGTGATTCGCCACCATCGAAATTTGAAGAAATGATACAGGAAGGCAAATTATGAAGATCTTTCTGTCCCACTCTTCCAAGGATAAGCAGTTCGCTGGACGCTTGGCTGGGGACTTGCGTCTAAACAAAATAGATGTGTGGTATGACGATTGGGAGCTCAAATGGGGTGATTCTCTGTTTCAAAAAATCGAACATGGCATTGGTGAAAGTTCTTTCCTTGCTATCGTGCTCTCCCCTAATTCCGTAACCGCAAAATGGGTGAAAGAGGAACTGAACGCCGGCTTGGCGATTCAACTGGAGAAGCAATCTGTATTTGTTCTTCCTATTTTATACTTGGATTGCGATGTTCCGACGTTTCTGAGGGACAAGAAATTTGTCGATTTTAGAGGCAGCTATCAAGAAGGACTTCAGCAGGTCCTGAGTGCCATACGAGTCCTAAGTGGTGAACCTGCCTACCTTGGGTCGGTAGTGAGTAATTTGCTCCTAAAACCCTATAGTGCCATTCAGGACTCGGCGCTGGTTGACATCATCGATCATGCTCACGCCCTGCAAATCGACAGATCAATGTTCGACAACCTGCTGGCCAAGGTACTTATGACCGACACCTTTTGGGGACCCTTCTTCGAAAAGGGCCTAGCGTTCTACCAGAGAAGAGATCTAATCAACAAGGTCATGTCTTTCAGGCCTCTGCCATTCCCTGAACATTCTGATTTTACGGTGAAGTATGCGCTTGATTCAGACATCCCGCACACAGAAATATGCAAATACGCGGGCTATGACAGTCGGGACGATTTTGCGTACTCCCGTCAACTAAAGATATCTGTGGACGTCTTAGCCAATCTATTCAGCCTGGGAAGTGACAGGGCAGTGAGCGCTATTTGCTGTTTCTTGGGGAATTGTGGCAGAGTTAACAGACTCATTTACAAGTTAGCCATTCTCACTCGGAACAAGAACGTCTGGCGAGCGGTACTGGAGGACGCATGCTCCGGATTTGTCAACGACGATGATCGCAGAAGGGCAATTGAGGCCATCGTAGAGACTCTCGTTCAGGTACCACTGATGCGGTCATATCTCCTTGAAGCATATGGAAACAGCGAGTCATACATACAGCATGGGCTCATTAAGAATCTCCTTTTGTTTCCGCATGATATGAGACTATCGATTTGCGCGATTGGTGTAAAGAGTTCGTCTTGGGATATTCGTAGCATTGCTGAGGACTACCTAGGAAAGACACAGAAGCTTGAAGCATAGACAGAAAGACCACCCAACCATGCGCTGCACAGCGGACTGTCTCCAGCGCTTGCGCGCTTCCGTCAGCCGGTGAGCGCCACGTTAGACCACTTCAACGAGAACCATGAATACTACGATTTTTGACTTTAGCTCGTATGTGATAGCGGCGTTCTCATCCACGCTTCAGGCTCCCATCACCGCTTCAAATGCGCCTTCACATATTTCGGGATCGCGCCCTCAAAATAGGACTTGATGTCCTCCCACGTGGTGGTGCCGAGCATCCGCGGCATCGGTTCTTTCTCGGCGTCCTCAAAATACAAGAGAGCCCGAGCCGCCTGCAATGGAAAATCCGCATGCAGCGGGAACTTCCGCCCCGCCGTGGTCATGACGCGGTCCAAACCCGGCCGCTGACAGAGCTCATAGAGATCGATGAAGTCCTTTTTCGAGCCGCGGCCCAAGACCGCGCTGAGCTTCATCGCCGCGATGTCTTCGAGTGAGGCGACATCCAGGCCGCGCCAGGACTGGGGACGCCCCAGCATCGGATAGGCGTAATGGAACAGGCTCACCGACGTGCCGCCGAGATCGAGGTGGCACGTCCCATCCTTCGCTCCTTTGATCTTGAGGGGGCCTGAGGCTTTCAGGGCAGCAAGCAAAGTCGTTCGCTCCTCCGCGCCGAGCGCGTTTTTGGCCGAGAATAGATCGAGGTCCAGCGAAACGCGATGGCCCAGCCGCAAGGCCAAAGCGGTTCCCCCGGCCAGATAGAAATTCCCCGTCGCCGCGGCCAAGCGCGCGGCTGCCGCACGGCCTGCCACATCGAGCACTTCTTCACGCCACTTCAAGATGGAGCCCCTCGCCAGGGGTCAGCTTGGCGCCAGGTCGCAAGCGGCCGAGGCGTCGCCTTGAAGACCAGCGACCACAGCCTTCTCGACTGCGGCGACAGGAGGCGGCTTCCCTCCTCTTCGATGACGCGCCTGATCACCCGTCTCGGATAGCGTTTCAACAGCCACCTCACGTCCTCGCGTCCACCGCCCTCCAGCACTCGCGAGATGATCAGCACGCTGTCCTTGCCCGCGTTGAGCGCCTTCGGTTCATATTCCGGGAACAGCGGTTTCAGGCGGCCTGGCAGCGGCTGCGCCGTCAGCGGCGCGCGCGCCAAGCCCTCGACGGCCGCCTGGTCCAACAGCCATTCCCCCAGCATCTTCTCGAGGGGGCCAAGGCGCCCCGCCTTCATGAGGCGATAGACTTGCCGCCGAGTCCGGCGCAGGCGCTGGCAGGCTGTCGCCACGGTCACGACCCGGCGCGGCGGCTGAGGCGCCTTCTCAAACCACAGCGCGCCTTCGGTGTCCTGCCTTAGCCCGATATTACACTTCATATCCTATAATATGACTCGAAGTTGTAATCAAGTCAAGCCATGCGCAGTACCGCCTTCGGTAGAAGGATAGGAAACTTGATGGCCGAATGTCGAGTAGACGTTGCCGCCAATGTGGAACTCATAGAGATGGTCCTCTTCCCAGCCAAGCAAATCGAGGATGATGGTTGCGAACTGCTCAAGGGTGGTCTTGTCGGAGACCTCGAAGACGCGGTCCCAGTTTCTCAGCGGAGCCGGTCGAGGATTTTCTGGGAACGAGCCAATTTGGTCCGGAAAGTACTCGAGGCGAAACGCGAGGCCATTAGGGATACGCTTGAGAGTCTTGGCCTCGGCGATTGGCTGTGTCGTTGGTTCGATGACTTCACGGGTCTGGCGGGGCGGTTCCACTTGGGTCACCATTCGCGGTAGTCGCCTGCGCGGAGAGGTCCAGGAGGAGTTGCGCGATCGCGGTGCGGTGCGGGTCGACCGTGCTCGGACGATTGAGCTTCGGAGGTCCATCGGTTGCGGTCTGGACGACCCGTCGAACCGAGTTTCGGGCTACGGAGAGGAGTGATGCAATTCTACGGGAGCCGTGGCCTTCGGCTGAGAGGCGAAAGATGGCGGTGCGGGTGGGTTTAGCGAGCATGCCCATTTCCAATCATGGATGAAGAAGGCGTGTAGTCGTCGCGTGCTTCTTCGGTTGGGACTTCACCCTTCGCCACACCCTCCGGCTGCTCGTGCACCTACGAATGCAGTTCAATCTTTCCTTCTGAATCGCCGAGTAACGCAAACGTATCGGGTGCCGTCGGCGAGGACTGTTTGAGCGCTCGCCTCGTTTCTTCTTGTGACGAGCGCGAGTTCCGCAGCCGCCCGATGCGTTGAGTAACGCAGGGGCACCACCGTAGGTGGCGATTCAGTGGGGCGGCCTTTTCTTGCCTACTTCTTTTGGCCGCGCAAAAGAAGTAGGCAGCTGCCGGGCTGCCCCCGGCGAATCTAAGTCAGGCGAGATCAATCGAAACTGACGATTTCCACCCAATTGCTTCCCTTCCCCGTCGGATACTTCTGCAGCAGCTTGAGCGCGCCGCTCGACTGGTCGATCGAATAGACCGAAATCGTGTCCGAGTTTTCGCCGCTCGCGATCAGGAATCTGCCCTTCGGGTCGATCGCGAATCCGCGCGGTTGCTTCTCGGTGGGCGTGCTGCCGAGATAAGTGAGCTTGCCGGTTGCCGCATCGACGCCGAATGCCGCCAGCGTGTTGGACGTGCGCTCGGTGATGTAGAGGAACTTGCCGTTCGGCGTCATGTGGATGTCGGCGGCCCAGATGTCGTTGTCGGTGTTGCGCGGCGGCGGGCCGCCGGGTGCGCCGACCGCACCGCGCGGCGCGCCGGGTCCGAGCTTGGAATCCGGAGGCAGGCCGGATGCCGAGCCGACTTCGGTCAGCAAGCCTGTCTTGGCGTCGAGCGAGAGCGTGGTGACGGTACCGACGAGTTCGCTCAGCAGTTACACGAACTTGTTGCCGGGCGATGTGATGAAGTGGCGCGGGCCGGTCGATGCCTTCATCAGCGCGACCGATGGCGTGTTCGACGTGCGCCGCCCGGACTTCGCGTCGAAGGCGAACTGGAAAATCTCGTCGCTGCCCAGCGTCGGGACATAGACGAATTTGTTGCTCTCGTCGGTGCGGATCGAGTGCGCATTGCGGCCCACCGGGATGATCTGCAGCGGTTCGGCCGCCACGCGCCCGTCGGCTCCGATAGCGTTGACGCTGATCAGGTGCGCACCGTACGACGCGCCGAACAGGAAGCGCCCGGTCTTGTCGAGCGATATGTACGGAAAGCTTTCCGCCAGCGGCGAAACCGCCAACGGTTTCAGCGCGCCCGTGCCGGGATCGATCGAATAGGCGTGCACCGAAAATGGCTTGGACCTTACCGCGGCATAGAGAAAGCGGCGGTCGGGGCTCACCGCCATCGGCATGACGACTTTCGCCGCTGGAGCGCGTGCTCCCTGCTTGAGCGCGCCGCCGGGCTGCATGCTGTAGATGCCGATATCGCCGTCCTCGGCATTCGATACGTACACGAATGTTCCCGCCAGCGCCGGCGCGCCGCCGGCAAGCGACACCAAGTCAGGCCTCCGCAACCGCTTTCGTATCGGCGACCGACCTCAGCCCCTGACGGGGCAGCGTGGCGGGACGTAACTGCGAATCGACAAATTGCAGGTACTGCGGTCCGAGATCGGAAATGCCGCGGCAGCCGAGCAGCGCCAGCACGCGGCCGATTTCTTCGCGATAGATTTCAAGCGCGCGTGCGGCGCCATCCTCACCGCCTGCGGCAACGCCGTAGAGCGTTGAGCGGCCGACCATGACCGCGTCTGCACCCAGCGCCAGGGCTTTTACCACGTCCGTGCCGCGACGAAACCCGCTGTCCACAAAAACCGTCGCCCGTTTGCCCACCGCGTCCACAATTTCCGGCAACACCTCAATCGGGGAAACGATGCCGTCAAGATTGCGGCCGCCGTGGTTGGACGCACAAATGCCGTCGGCGCCATGATCGACCGCCGTCGCGGCATCCTGCGGGTCGAGCATGCCTTTGACGATGAGTTTGTGCGGCCAGATTTTGCGCAGTGCATCGAGGTCGCCCCAGCTGATAGAGTCGGTGCGCAGGCTCGACCGGCCCACCGGCCCCGCAGTGAGCTTCGCTTTCGCCGCGGCCGGGTAATTCGCGTACATCGGCATGCCGGTCGTGACCAGGTAGCGCAACATGACGCCGAGCAACCAGCGCGGATGGGTCACCATGTCAATGACGTTACGGGTCGAGAATGTAAACGGAATCGTGAAGCCGTTACGAATGTTGTATTCGCGATTGCCCGCGGATACGCCGTCCACCGTCACGATCAGCGCTTTGTAGCCGGCGGCCTTGGCGCGTTCAACCAATTCGAGCGACAGCGACCGGTCCGGCCACAGGTACAGCTGGAACCAGAGATCCCCACCCGCCTCGTCGGCGACGCGTTCCATCGCCGTCATTGAGCCCGTGGCGAGCGCAAACGGTATGCCCGCTGCCCTCGCCGCGCGCGCGAGCGCGAGCTCGCCCTCGTACCACATCAGGCCCGCAGTCCCGGTTGGCGCAATCACAAGCGGCATCTTGTGCTTGACGCCGAAGATCGTGGTGTCCTGATTACGCTTCGAAACATCCACGAAAGTGCGGGTCCTGAACCGCATGCGATCGAATACCGCACGGTTATTTCGCAGTGACACCTCGTCCTCGGTCCCGCGATCCATGAACTCGAACAACCCCTTGGGCACACGTTTCAGCGCCATTTCGCGCAGGTCGAAAATATTGTAAGCCTTCAGATTTTTGCTCATGTGTGCCTCTCTTTGCTGTGGTCATTACCGTCACGGCGCATTGCCCTTGCCGGGCCGCCGGTGGAACTTCTTCCTTGGATTCTTGCCGTGTGGCCCGCCGCTTGGCTTGGGATGACCGGCGGGTGCAGTGGCGTTCCGCCGAACGCCTTGCTCCGGGGCTCCCTCTCGATTTCCGGGAGCCAGCATGATCTCAAGTTCATTGAGCTCATCCCACTCGGCCTCGGTCCGCTGTCTTTCAGGGATCGCGAGAAGCTCCTGCAGGCGACGACGGGGGGAATTCGGTTGCGGTTCATCCATGGCAGCATTATCTCATCGTTCGACAAGGACAGCATGGCCATGCGTCCGGGAGAGACGCCACGGCGTGCGCGNNGGGGGGAGAAGGGAGCGTCGTGCTCCCCGCCCGAGCGGGGAGGTTCATGGGTAGAGTTAAATGGGATCGCGGCGGCTGGCGTTGCGGTGGTGAGCTTGCCACGGCGGCAGGTCCCGGCTCGCCGGTGGGCGGCTCGACTCAGCGTCTGGCGTGATTGCGCAGGCTGATATAGCCGCCGACCACGAGGCAGCCGGCATTAGTAAAAAACACGGCGGCCAACCCTGCCACCGAGCCCAGTCCGCCGAACAGGAGCGGGATCATGAAATGCGTCGTCTGGTTTACCGTGATGCGCATGCCGGCCGCCTCGCCCGCGCGCCCCCGGGGCGAGGCGTTGTATACCATCGTCATGGACAGCGGCTGACCGCAGCCGCAACCCACCCCCAGCAGAAACGATGCAGCCGCAAGCGTCCATGCGCTGTGAAACAGGGGAAACAGGCAATACGCGGCGCAGGCGACGAACATCGCGTAGGTGAGCAACTGAGCCTCGCCCGCGCGCCGCAATGCGAACGGCAGCACGACGCGCACGAGGATGATGGCGACAGCGAATGCACTCAATACCGCGCCGATCGAGGTTGCCGACAGACCTTGCGCACGCCCGTAGATCGGCATGAAGAACTGGTACAGGTCCCATGCCGAGGATATGATGCCGCTCGCGATCAGGGTATTGCGCAACAGCCTGATCTTGAGCAGATCGATCGCGCCGCCGCCCACGGATTCCGATTTGGTGTGCACGTCCGGAATCCAGCGCGCGCCCAGCGCGGCCAGCACGATCGCGGGAATGAGCGGCATCGCCAACACGAAAAATGTGCGGGCATGGCCGATCTGGTCGATCATGATGCCCGCAAGTAGCGGGCCGGTAAAATTCGCTGCCGCAAAACCGAGACTGATGAGGCTGAAATTGCGCGCGCGCTCGGACGGCACCGCTATCGCGCCCGCCAACGTCTGCGTCGCAAGCTGGAATGCCATGAAGGAAATCCCGAGCAGCGGCGCGGTGAAATACAGCGGCGCCAGTGCAGGCCACAGGAAAGGCAGCATCAGTGCCATGAACACGCCGCTGGTGCCGAACAGCAGTGGGATTTTTACACCGAGGCGATCGGTCATGCGGCCGGCGGGCAACGCGAGCACGGCGGGCAACGCCGCATATAACGCCACGACAGTGCCGACGACAAACGGCGTAGCGCCCTGATCGACCGCAAACAGCGACACCGCCACCCGGCTGCCCGCATAGCCGATGTGCGTGAGAAACGTCAGCAGGACGATGATGTAGAGAGTCATGCGCCTAGGCGCGACAAGCTGCAGATCATCGGTCGGGGAGTGGTATGAAGTCGTTTTCGCCAGGCACCGGAGCAAAGCGTTGCTCTTTCCAACGAACTTTGGCGTCTTCGATTAGTTCTTTTGAACTCGCGACAAAGTTCCACCAGATGAAGCGGTCGCCATCGAGGCGCGCTCCACCGAGTAGCATGACAGTTGCGCGGGCAACGGCGCGGATCTCAATGCTCGCACCAGCCTTGGTCACTGCAAGATGCAGCGGTGGCACTGGCCCGCCATCGACGCTCACTTCTCCTTGGACTACGTATATAGCGCGTTCTTCGTGTTCAGGAGGTAGTTCGAACGATGAGCCCGGCTCCATTTCTGCGGCAATATAGAACATATCGGAAAACGTCGGGGCCGGGGCATGCTCCGCAAACGCTCTACCGGCTATGAGCGTCATTTTGATACCAGGTAGCGTTATTGTCGGCAACGTCGAATAGGGGTGGTGGCTGAAGGAAGGCTCAGTTCGTTCGTGCGTTTTCGGCAATGCGACCCAGGTCTGAATTCCATGGATGCGTTTAGTAATTGCACGATCTTCGGGAGCGGTGCGTTCGGAATGCACAATACCCAAACCGGCCGTCATCCAGTTTACATCGCCAGCCGTGATGCGCTGTACGCTTCCCAGGCTGTCACGGTGGACCAGTGCCCCCTCAAATAAGTAAGTCACTGTTGCAAGCCCAATGTGCGGATGTGGGCGCACATCGATTCCAGCACCAGGGGCGAAGTCGGCAGGGCCCATATGGTCGAAAAAGATAAACGGGCCCACCATCTTGGTAGGAAACCCCGGCAGAAGCCGCCGCACTTCGAATCCACCGAGGTCTTTCGCGTGGGGTTTCAGAATAAACGCGATAGTGGCTGTCATTGACTACGATCTAGGCTGGCAACGGGGGCTGGGTCTCGGTGAGCTCGGCAATTCGACCTTGTTCTTCGAGAATGCGCTTCAGGATACCTTTTGCGCTGTACTTCTGCTTCATGTGTTCGATCCGCTCGTCGTGTTTCGCCATTCGTCTCTCCTTGTCCTTTAATACGGCGGAATGTTGCGGACCAGATCACGGGCAATTTCGACTTCGGACTTGATGTACGCTGCGAACTCATCGGGCCGGTTGCCACCCGGAATAAATCCGATATCGCCAAGACGTTTTCTGACGCCGGGATTATTCAGTACCGAGACTAACGCACTGTGGATAGTTGAGATCAGGTGCTTGGGTGTGCCGGCCGGCATGAACAAGCCATACCAGCAGGTAAATTGGTAACCCGGGAACCCGGAACCCGCTACCGTCGGATACCCGGGCAGCAACGCCAAAGGTTTGGGGCTTGTTACCGCCAGCGCGCGCAGCCTGCCTTGCTTTATCTGCGGCAAAGCAGGCGCCAGAGGAGCAAAGTAAACTGCGGTTTCGCCTGACATAACGGCCGTCAGCGCAGGCGCTCCTCCCTTGTAAGCCACGTGAAGAAGATCGATGCCGGCTTGCTTCTTGAACAACTCGGCAGCCAGGAAAGTGCAGGTGCCGATACCCGCGGACGAATATTCAATGGCACCCGGTTTGTCCTTGGCCTGTTTCACCAAATCATTGACCGTCTTGATGGGAGAAGAGCCGGGAACGACGAGCACGGATGGAGACGAAGCAAGCAGCGTGACCGGCGCAAAATCCCGCAGGAAACTATACGGCAGATTCTTGTACAGGCTCACGTTGACGGCGTGGGTCGTGGCCAACTGCACCATCGTATAGCCGTCCGCCGGCGCCTTCGCGCCGATTTCCGCGCCGATGTTACCTCCGGCCCCGGCACGATTGTCGACGATGATTTGCTGACCAAAGACTTCGGAAAGCCGCTCGGCGATGATCCGCGCCAAGGCATCTATGTTGCTGCCGGGTTGGTCCGTTACCACGTAACGGATGACTTTTTCCGGATACTTCTGGGCCCAACCGCTGGCCGGCCACAATAAGCAAGCCGCTATCAACGCACTGAGCCAGGATCTTCGCATCAGCATAAAGACATTACCTCCCGTGCAATTCAAGAAAGTAGCAGGCTCACCAGCGGCCTGCCGAGGCGTTCGTGGTTGGCAATGGCCAGAGTCAACTTCGCGTCGGAAAAATGAGATCGAGGGTGCGTAACTGCGCGACGGTCCAGGCGTGGTGCCGCACGCCCCGGTCGAGAAATGCGACCAGCGGACCGGTGTCAACGATGGCGGCGCGCGGAACGGCCAAAATCCTCAAGGTACTACAGGAACCCATTTTTACGGTTTACTGGGGACGAGTCAAACACGATAACGAGTTTCAGCGCGGTTATCGCTGCGCCGGCATGTGTTCGGGCGCGAGCGCCGCGTCGCTCACTCCTTGCCGGTGAGTCGATCGATTTCCGCCAGCTCCTGCGGGGCAAGCGTCCAATCCACGGCCTTGACGTTGAGTTCCAACTGTTCGGCTCTGGTCGCTCCGGCAATGACGCTGGAGACGACGGGTTGTGCCGCGAGCCACCCGAAAGCGAGTTCCAGCAGGCTGCGTCCCCGCTCTTTGCAAAATCTGTCCAGGCGTTCGAGGAGGATCCAGTTGGCCTCGGTCAGATACTTGTCCGAGTAGCGCTGTCCCTTGGTCAGGCGCGCGCCCTCGGGCAAGGGGGCGCCCCGCCTGTACTTCCCGGTGAGAAACCCGCTTGCAAGAGGGTAATAAGGCAGCAGCCCGATGCCGTAGGCCTGCAGCGCGGGCACGAGGTCGCGTTCGGGATCACGCACGAGGACACTGTATTCGACTTCGAAGGAGACGAGAGGACTGAACCCATGGTGCCGCGCGGCCCACTGCATGCCTACCAGTTGCCATGCCGCATGACTGGAGCATCCGATGTAACGGATCTTGCCTTGCCTGACCAGGTCGTCGAGCGCGCGCAGCGTTTCTTCCGCTGGCGTCAGGGGATCGGGGCGATGCAGCTGGTAGAGATCGATCCAGTCGGTCTTCAGGCGTTTCAGGCTTGCTTCGACCGCCGACATGATATAGCGCCGCGAGCCGCCCATCATGGTCCCCGCGTCATCCATGGGACTGCCGAACTTGGACGCGAGGACGATGTCCTTGCGCCGGTCGCCGAGAAACTGCCCGAGGCAAGTCTCCGAGCCGCCGCGATTGCCGTAGACGTCAGCCGTGTCGAAGAGGGTGATCCCGAGATCGAGCGCCTTGTGAATGACTTCGCGCGAGGCTTCGGTGTCGATGCGGCCGCCGAAATTGTTGCATCCAAGTCCGACCAGCGAAACCTTGAGACCGGATGCGCCCAGGGTGCGCTGTTTCATCGTGGAATCCTTTCAAGAGAGCGCACCATCGGTGCGTGGCGAAGCTTCACGATATTAATCCGGCCGGATCCCGGTGCGGCGGATGACTTCCGCCCATTTGTCGAGATCGCCGTTAACGATGGCCGCGGCTTCTTCGGGCGTATTGCCGATGATTTCCGCGCCCTCGCTGGCCAGTCGGGCCGTCACCTCGGGCGCGTGCAGCGCCTTCACCAGTTCACGGTGCAGGCGGGCGATTATTTCCCTGGGTGTTGCGCCCGGCACCATGATCATGTGACCGCTGACCTCGTCAAATCCCGAGATGCCGGCTTCTCCTATGGTGGGAACAGCCGGCAGCTTGTCCGAACGTTTGGTTCCGGTCACCACCAGCGCCCGCAGTCGCCCCGCTTGCACCACCTGCAATGCGGCAATCATGTTGAAGAGGGCCACCTGCACATGCCCTGCGATGTGGTCGGTAAGCGCCGGACCCGTGCCTTTGTACGGAATATGCGTGATGCTCATGCCGGTTTTGAGCTTGAGCAGCTCCATCGTCATCTGGGGGCCCGTTCCCGTGCCACCCGAACCGTAGTTGAGATCATTGGGCCGCGCCTTGGCCAGCGCGATCAACTGGCTCAGCGATTTCACCGGCAGGGACGGATGTACCGTCAGCATGTAAGGTCCTACCGCCAGGATTGACACCGGCGTCAGGTCCTTGCGCGCGTTGAAAGGCAGCTTGGGATACAGATTCGCGTTGATGGTATAGGTCGAGGCGGCGATCAACAGCAGGGTGTAGCCATCGCCTGGCGCCTTCGCCGCGATATCCGTTCCTATGGTCCCTCCGGCGCCGGTCCGATTGTCCACGACCACGGGTTGCCCCAGGCTCCCCGTCAACTGCTGCGCCATGGTGCGCGCCAGAAGATCGCTGGGGCCGCCCGGCGCCAGCGGCACGATGAGTCGTATGGGATGGTTCGGATAAGGTTGCTGCGCGAGTGCGCCGGGCGCTACGGCAGCAAGACACGCGCCGATCGTGCAGTTCCCGAAAAAACGCGCTCCACGAACTACGGTCATAATCTGGCAAATCACCGTACCGGCGGCCATATGCGGCGGGCCAGATTGGGGGATTTCGGCGCGTGGATCAGCTTGCCCACGATTCTTCTCGACGCGGCCTCCATCTCCGGGTGCGAACGCTGATAGTAGACGAAATGCTCGTTGCGGGCCTCCACGGACGCAAACTCATAAAAACACGCGTGCTTCGCCCACCCCGCAATGGATACCAGTTTGCGCGCGCGGACAAATCCCGGCACGTTCTTCAATGAAGGCAGCCGCGACTGGGCATACCATGCCGCCATCTCCTCTTCGTCTTCGTATGAGCCGGCATTGAAGCTGCCAAGCTGTACGCCTGCGCTGGGCGCCATGTCCGCGACCGGACGTTTGGCTTCCGGACCGTAAACGGTCGCTTCTTCGAGCATGATATTCACGCGCTCGCCGATCCTCATCGCGAGCATTTTCCGGTCCTGGTCCGGCAGTCCCGCATTGAACTCGCGCGGACTCGGATTCATGAACGCATGCGGTTCTTCAGCGCCGAACATCAGAATAAAGCGGTCGCCAGCGGGAACCGAGTCGTCTGCCGCATGACGACTCACCATGCCCTTGCCCCCACCCAGGGGAACGACATTTTCCTCGGAAGCGTAATGCGCCGCCCACAGCATCCCGGGTCTCGACTGGACCTTCGGTATATAGGTGCCGTGCAACCAGGAAAGATACGCGCCGCGACCCGCGACGGGCAGGTCATACCACGTTATCCAGAACGCTCGATCCGACATTAATCCCCCATTCGATGAATTTGATCAGGTGAGCCTCTATGCTAATCGCTCAGGAGAGTTTTTTGTAGCCGCTCACATTGGCAAAAGGCGGCTTGCGATCAGCCTGCAGGTCAACTTCCGCGCTGTTCAGACAGATCTGCAGCATCGAGAAGTAGCCGACCGAGCCGATCAGGTCCACGAGGGTTTTGTCGCCAAAAATCGCTCTCGCCTCATTGAAGGTCTTCTCGCTCACGAAATGATTTTCGAGCGCTTCCATGGTGAAATTGTAGTAAACCCGCTCGTCGTCGGCCTTGAAGTTGGGCTTCTTGCCGGAGGCGAGGTCACGGATGACGTCTTCGGGAATACCGGCAGCCAGAGCCTTGTCGACGTGCGCGTTCCATGAATACTGCGCATCCCAGTAACGGGCGGTAACAAGGATGCCGAACTCGCGGAGCTTCACCGGCAGCGCGCAGTCGAAGCGCATGTAGTTGCTGATCGCCGATACCTTTTCGAAGAGCTCCGGGCTGTGAAGCCAGACGTCATAAGGTCCCGTGACGTAATTGCGCCTGACGACATGCTTCTCATAGACCTCCTTTTGTCTCGGCGTGAGCTTTTCGTGGCTTAACTTTGGAAGGCGCATATTGTTCTCCTTGATGTAGTGAGATCTCCAGCGTTAGAGTATCACTTTCTCCGTTGGAATCCAGCGCGTAAGCTCCCATCGGTTGTTGCGCGGTGGTATCGGGGTCGGTGCCGGCATCGCTCACTTATCCGACAGAGGGGGCAATGCGGCGGCGGCCACCCGGACCGCTTCGGCGGCCTCGATGAGATTCCCGAGCAGCGTCGCATCGGCGTCCAACTGCCCGGCATAGTCCGTGACGTTGCGCACCGCGTGGTGCCCTTGGCAAGCACGCGCTGCTGCGTCGTGGAAAACAGCCGAGGCGGAAGCGCAGGGTTTCCCGGCTAGTGGGCGACTATCATTCTGTCCGGCGGTGAGGAGTCGAAGGCGCCCGGCGAGGGAATATGCCCGGACTCGCGTCGGTTGGCGCGCCTCCGCAAGCCGCTTCCGCAGCGGGAGAGTTTGAGACCATAATGCAGAACAATTCCTTTTCAGTTTACGTGGTGAGGAGGCGCGCAATGTCTCTGCGCAGGTTCTGTCTTGAATCCATCGCGATAACCTGCCTGATTGCATCGGTTGCTCCTGGCTGGGCGCAGACTTATCCGGCGAGGCCGGTGCGCTACATAGTGCCGTCCCTGCCCGGCGGCGGCAGCGACATCCTGGGCCGGATGGTCGCCGGAAGTCTTGCGCAATCGTTCGGGCAGCAAGTCATCGTCGACAATCGCGCCGGCGGCGGCGGCAATATTGGAGCGGAAATCGCGGCTAAGGCGGCGCCTGATGGCCACACGTTATTCCAGATGGCCGTGACCCATACCATCAACGTCAGCCTATATCGCAATCTTGCATACGACCTTGTGCGCGATTTCTCGCCGGTGACGCGGCTCGCCTCGTCGCCCCTCGTAATCGTCGTTCATCCCTCGTTGCCGGCGAAATCGATCGGCGAACTCGTCGCGCTTGCAAAGTCCAGGCCCGGTGCCATCAACTACGCTTCCGGAGGCACCGGAACGCCAACCTATCTCGCCGTGGAACTGTTCAATCGGAGATCGCGACGCTGGGGAA
>PLYS01000234.1 GCA_003153455.1 Betaproteobacteria bacterium
GCTAAGTCCGACAAACTCCTAGCGTGACGCGGCCTGCGCGCATACTGCAGGAAAACCCACGCATGCAACAAATCGTTCGTATCATCGGCGCGGCGGCAGGCGTTGGATTCGCGTTGAGCGGGGGACTCACCATCGCGAACGCCGCCGAGGCGCAGTCCGCGGCCTATCCCGACCGGCCGATCCGCTTCATCGTGCCTTTTGTTGCAGGCGCCGGCACCGACATGACCGCGCGGACTGTCGCACAGAAGCTCACCGAAAATCTCGGTCATCAGGTCGTGGTCGATAACCGCCCCGGCGCGGCAGGGAACATCGGCATGGAACTCACTGCGAAGTCGGCGCCCGACGGCTACACGATCGTGCTCGTGTCCGCCTCGCATACGGTAAACCCTGCGCTCTACAAGAAACCCGCTTACGATCTCGTGCGCGATTTCGCACCGGTGTCGCAAATGACCGCGCAGCCTTACTGTCTGACGGTCCATGCTTCGGTGCCGGCAAAAACGGTGCGGGAGCTGATCGAGCTTGCGAGGTCAAAACCGGGAACGCTGACCTATGGTTCATCGGGAACCGGCGGTTTGAGCCATCTCGCGGGCGCACTGTTTTCGCTGCTGGCAAAAATCGACTGGATACACGTCCCCTACAAGGGCGGCGCGGCCGCCATCAACGATCTGCTGGGCGGCCAGATCAATTCCCAGTTCACGACCATCATCGGTACCGTGCAGCACGTCAAGGCGGGGCGCATGCGCTGGCTCGCGATCAGCACCGCGCGGCGCTCGCGGGCCGTTCCCGAACTGCCAACGGTCGCTGAAGCTGGCGTGCCGGGATTCGATGTCGGGGGCTGGTACGGCATACTCATGCCCGCCAAAACGCCGAAACCGGTCGTCGCTTTTCTGAGCAATGCGGTCATCAAAGCTCTGGCCGCGCCCGAGGTCGGTGAGCGGTTCGCCGTCGACGGCTCCGAGCCCGTCGGCCGCACGCCGGACGATTTCTCGGCTTACATCAAGTCCGAGATCGCCAAGTGGGCCAAGGTCGTGAAGGAAACCGGCGTCCGCGCGGAGTAAAGATCTTGAACCGCAAAGAAGACTTGCAAGGTCATGGGTTCTTGTGTACTTTGCTAGCGGCGGGAAAACATACCGATTAGCTTGCTGCCATAAAGACCGCCAAACCTACTCACTTGGAGGATGTCATGAAACGTTGGCTAATTTTGTTGCTCGTGCTGTTTGGCGCACCCGCGTTTGCGCAGCAGCCGGTGCCCGTCATTGCGTTCGATGGGATCAATCCGCTGAAGCTGCCGAAGGACCTGTATCTCGGCGAAGTGACCGGCGTGGCGGTCAATGCCAAGGGCCACATCTTCGTCTTATCACGCGGCAATACCACGGGTCCGGCGTACGCGGCGGCTGCCGCGCAGTTGCTCGAATTCGGTCCCGGCGGCAACTTCATTCGCGAGATCGGCAAGAATCTCTACGCGTGGTCGTTCGGACATACCGTGCGCATCGACAAGGAGCAGAACATCTGGGTCGCGGACAAAGGCTCGGACATGGTCGTCAAGTTCGACCCGCAAGGACACGTCCTGATGGTGTTCGGGCGCAAGCAGGAAGCCTCGGACAAGGAAACGGGGCCGCTCGAGCACCCGAACCCGCCGCTGCCCGCCGAGGAGGGCCGCTTCAGACAGGTGACCGACATGGCGTGGGATCCCGCCGGCAACACCTACATCAGCGACGGCTATATCAATTCGCGCGTGGCGAAAGCCGACAAGAACGGCAACTGGCTCAAGTCCTGGGGCAGCAAAGGCAACAAGCCCGGCGAATTCACCACCCCGCACAGCATCGCGGCCGATGCGCAGGGCAATATCTACGTGGCCGACCGCGGCAACCGCCGCATCCAGGTGTTCGATGGCGACGGCAATTTGCTGCGCGTCATGACGATCGATGTGCCGTACGACCCGGCTGCGCGCACCGCGCTCGGCGCCAAACCCGATGTGGCCAAGGTCGAGGCCTCCGGCGCGCAGCAGACGCAGTTGCCGGGCGCGCCGTGGGCGCTGTGCATTACGCCGGGACCGAATCAGGTGCTCTACGCATCGGATGCGTATCCGGGCCGCGTCTACAAGCTCACCCTTGACGGCAAAGTGCTCGGCATGCTCGGCGAGAGCGGCAAGCAGCTCAAGCAGTTCGGGTGGATACACGAGATCGCGTGCCCGTCCGAAAACGTGCTCTACGTCGCCGAGCTGTTGAACTGGCGCGTGCAGAAGCTCACCCTGCATCCGCAGAAGTAGAACAGACGTCGGCAGCGAACCGCTAACGACGCGGGCGCTCGCGGCCTCCCAGGCTGTCGAGCGCCCCTTCCTGCGGTCCCCTCGCCGGGAAGAGTGCCGCCATGCAGTCATGCCCGAGGGTCGGGCGATTGATCCTCGCGTTGTTCACCCGGCAGATGCTGCCGCCGCTGCATCCGGTGCTGTAGCGCTTCATTCACCAGCCAGACCAAGCCACCAAGCATCAGCACCGCCATCAGCCAACGCATGGCGCTTTCCAGCAGGGCGGCGTCGAGTGCCGGCATGGGGAACTGGCTCAGCCGTTCTCCACGCTCTACCATCCAATGCCAGCCAGTGTGCGCCACGAGTGCCGACAAAATAATTATCCCTATCCGTTCGGCGACAACGAACCGGAACAGGACCTCCAGCATCGGGATGAGCACCACGAGCACGGTCAGCTGCCCAAGCTCGACGCCGACGTTGAACGACAGCAGCGATGTCAGCAGATGAGACCCTGCGAACTGAAGCGTCTCCCGGAGAACGAACGAGAAACCGAAACCGTGAACCAGACCGAACGCAAACGCGATGATCCACCGGCGCTGCACATTGCTCCCGATGATGTTCTCGAGCGCCATGTAAACGATGGAAACCGCGATCAGCGTTTCGATGAGCGGCGGAAACCACAATGCGGTCGGTGCGAAGCCGAAAGCGGAAGCGATCAGCGTAATCGAGTGCGCGACGGTGAACGAAGTCACGATCAGTGCGAGCGTGCGGAATCTCCGGAACGGGATCACGAGGCACAGGATGAACAGCAGGTGGTCGGTCCCGTCAAGGATATGGAAGAACCCCGACTCGACGAACCGCAGGGCAGCCTGGTGCCAACGCGGATCGAGCCTGACCAGGCCCGGGTCGCCGTGAAACTCGAAAGCGCGTGTAGCACCACCGGGTGGCAGGAACCGAAGAGCGGTGAGCACTTGCAATCCCAGCCGCGCCAGCCGCGGGTGAATCGAAAAGTCGGAACCCTCCGATTGAATCGGGTACTCGAACAGCGCGTCGAGCAATCCCTGATTCCAATAGAGCTCCAGGCGGTTCGGCAGCCGCGGGCCCGTGACGTGCGCGAGTGCGTCTTCGTATGATCCGAAGGATTTGTCAGATGGCAGCGACACCCGGACTTCGACAAGCCGCGGGTCATTGAGACGATCTTCGCCCTCGTAGAGCTCGATATTGTCGGAGATCCACAGTGTCGCAGCGTTGCGAAGCGAGGCGTCGGCGCGCGCGAGATCGAGGTAGCCCGGACCGCGTCTGGGAAAATCCACTTCGCCCATAGCCGCGAGCGGCACTCGGACGAGCAGTTGCAGCCGCTGTCCCGACGGCTTGACGAACGCCTGCACCCTCACGTCGTTCGGGATGTCGTGAGCGGCCGTGCCGCCCGTCAGCACGCAAATCAGCGCCGCCACGAACCAGCTGATAATGCCCCGCATGATGAATCAGGCCGTGCCCACAGATTCGGACACGACAAACTTTCTGTGGCGCGGCAGATAGAGAGCCAGCGGCAGTCCCAGGTAACCTGTCACTGCAGATGCGAGAATCGCCCAGGTATAGGCTCCGGAGACATCGAAAAGCACGCCGCCCAACCAGCCCCCCAAAGCCATGCCAGTACTCGCACCCAGCATCTGGAAGGAGTAAATCGAGCTCAGCGGCGCTCTTTCTATGAATGGCATGGAATGGTATTTACGGTTTTTTCATCAAGCCGGTGAAATGCCTAGCCGCGACCGTCTGATTGAGATAGCGCACCTGTTCAGAGCAAAAAACTAATATTTCAAGATTTGACCACATTTTCTCTGTACTGCGTTTTTGCAGCTTCGCTGCCTTTTGTCGCGCCACCACCGACGATTCGTGCTTGCAATTGGGCACGCAAAGGGCACGTGCCCCGTTGTTCACAATACCGCGCGGAGCACCCCGTTCACCCTTCACGCGCAGAGCGTCCCCTTCACGCGTGTAACGTCACGCGTCAATCGACCCGCGCGCCCGACGCCTTGATCACTTTCGCCCACTTGACGATGTCACGCGAGATCGTTTCGGCGAATGCCTCGGGCGTCGAGCCGACCGGCTCGGCGCCTTCGCTCGAGAAGCGCTTTGCCACCTCCGGAGCACGCATTGCGACGGCGGTCTGCGCGCTCAGGCGCGCGGTGATTTCTTTCGGCGTGCCGGCCGGCGCAATCAACCCGTACCAACCGATCACTTCGTAACCCGGCAACCCCGCTTCGGCGATGGTCGGCACGTCGGGTGCCGCGGCGACACGCTTCACTCCGGTTACGCCGAGCGCGCGGAAGCGGCCCGCCTGCACGAACGGCATGATCCCGAGCATGTTGCTGAACAGCAGCGTCACTTCGCCACCCAGCACCGCGGTCGCCGCCGGTGCCGAACCCTTGTACGGCACATGCGTCATGCGCACTCCCGCCATCAGGTTGAAAAGTTCACCGGCGAGATGCGGCAGGCTCGCCGGGCCGCCCGAAGCGAAATTGAGCTGGCCGGGCCGCGCCTTCGCGAAAGCAATCAGTTCGCGTACGTTCTTCACCGGCATGCTCGGATGCGTGACCAGCATGTACGAGCTGCCGGCCACCAGGCTGACCGGCGCGAAATCGCGCTCGGTGTTGTAGGGCAGCTTGGCGTAGAGGCTCGGGTTGGTCGCCTGCGCCGAGGACACCGCGAGCAGCGTGTAGCCGTCGGGCGGGGCGTGCGCGACGAATTCGGTGCCGACGATGCCGCCCGCGCCGGGACGGTTCTCGACGACAAACTGCTGGCCCAGCGTCTGCACGAGCTGTGCGCCGAGCGTGCGGGCGACGATGTCGACCGCGCCGCCCGGCGGAAACGGCACCACGATCCTGACCGGCTTCGATGGATATTGCTGAGCAAAACAGGAGCAGGCAATTAATGCAAAGAACGCGCCTAAATTTCTTGCCTTCATGTTGGATCCAATAAACCTAGTTGGTCGGCCCGCCGATCGCCTCCACAACTTTCGCCCACTTTGCCAGTTCGTTGCGGATGCGGTTGCCGAACTGCTCGCTCGTGCCGGTGGACACTTCGTAACCGATGCCGGCGAGGCGCTTCCGGGCGTCGGGATTCTGCATGACCTGCATGAACTCCGCGTGCAGGCGCTTGACGATAGTCGCCGGGGTGCGCGCCGGCACCACCACGCCGTACCAGATCGGGTTTTCGAAACCGGGCACGGTGTCGGCAAGCGGCGGCAGGTCGGGAAACATCGCCGAGCGCCGGGTCGAGCTCGTCACCGCCAGCGCGCGCAGCTTGCCGAGTTTCACGAACGGCATCACGTCCGAGGTTGTCGCCACCATTACGTGGCCCTGCCCGGCGACGAGTTCCGTCACCGCCGGCGGTGTGCCCTTGTAGAGAACCACTACCACATCGATGCCGGTCAGGTACTTCAGGTAGTGGCCGGTCGCGCCGTTGGTGCCGGAAACGAAATTGAGCTTGCCCGGGTTGGCGCGCGCGTAATCGATGAGTTCCCGCGGCGTGCGCGCCGGTACCGACGGATGCACCACCATCACGGTCGTCAGCGAAATGAGCTCAATGACCGGCGCGAAATCGCGCGCGAGATCGTACTGCAGCTTGCGGTAGAAGCTCGCGTTCATCGCCTGGATGGTCGATACCTGCGCGATGGTGTACCCGTCCGGCACCGCCTTCGCGGCGACTTCCATCGCGATGTTGCCGCCCGCGCCCCCGCGGTTGTCGATCACCACCGGGTGGCCGAGCGCTTCCGAGAGGTGCGGCGCAATGAGGCGCGCCGCCGTATCGTTGGCGCCACCCGCCTGCGCCGGCAGTATCCAGCGGATCGGCTTCACGGGATAGCTTTCGGATTGCGCGGACGCAAGCTGAGCCGCGAGCGCCACGATTGCGCCAAGCGTCACCGCAGTCTTGAATTTGCTCATGACACCTCTCGTTTCGTTCGCTGCTCGATTGGCGCAACGCGTGCGCAACAAGTTGCCCACCCCGCCGCACGGGAAAAATCCGGTCGCAACAATTCAATCCGAACGAAACGCAGCCTGGTGCGAGACGGTGTTCTCCTGCGCCGTCACGAACTCGAGCAGCGCCGCTCTGCCGCTTTCGGTGACCTTGCGCGCGCGCTGGATGGCGTCCTTGATCTGCGCGGGGTCGGAAATCCGCTCCGACCACCCGCCCATCGCCTTTGCGATGTCGGCGTAGTTGCCCTGCAGGTCGCGGGTGCGAAACAGCGCGTGCGAGCCCTTCATGTGCTCGGTTTCGACCGCCATGGAATTGTTGTTCAGGACGATGGTGAGGATCGGAATGCCGGAGCGCACCGCTGTCTCGAAATCGAGCCCGGTCATCCCGAACGCGGCATCGCCCATGAAGTTCACGCAGAACTTGTCCGGCGCCGCGAGTTTCGCCCCCATCATGAGGCCGAGGCTCGTGCCCAACTGGTGGGACTTGCCCCAGCCCAGATACGACCTTGGCCCGCCGGCACGGTAGAACGGCATCATCTGGTAGCGCGGGCTGCCCGAGTCGTGTGTGAGTATGACGGTGTTCGGGTCCACCACCTGCATGAAATCCGCGATGATGCGGTACGGGTTGATGGGCCTCTCGTTACAGGTCAACTTTGCCGACCACTGCGCGAGCCACGCGTCGCGCGTGCTTGCTATCTCGGCCCGCACGGCCGCGCCGTCGCGCGCTTTGCCCTTCAGCAGGTCTTTGCACGCTTCGATGAACTGTCGCAGCACGAGTTTGGCGTCGCCGAGGATCGGGTAGTCAACGTAGTAAGACTTGTTGTGGTCGATGGTGTCGGCGGTGTTGTGAATAATCACTTTGCCGCCGGGGATGTTGGTCGCCATGCCGTGCCTGGACAGCGACGATCCAACCGCGAATACGAGGTCTGCTTCTTTGAGAAAGTGGTAGGCCGTGCCGCTCATCGCGGCTTCGGCGCTGCCGAGCGCCAGCGGGTGCAGCTCCGGAAACGCGCTCTTGCCCGCCATTGTGGAATAGACCGGCGCCTGGACGAGTTCAGCAAGTTCGACCAACTCCGGCGTGGCCTCGGCGTAAAGCACGCCCTGTCCTGCGTGAATAACGGGGCGCTTGGCAGCAAGTAACGCTTTGGCCGCGGTCATCACCTCTTCCGGATTGGCTTGCGCCTTGGCGATCTTCACCGGGCGGTAGTTCTCCACCACCGCAGGATTGACTTCCGCAGTCGCGACGTCGACGGGAATTTCGACGAGCGCGGGACCGGGCCTGCCGGAGCGCATCTGGGCGAAGGCCCTGCGAAGAGTGTCGCCTACGCGTTTGGGTTGGTTGATCTGCTCCGCGAACTTGGTCACGGACTCGTAAGATCTGATCGACGAGAAGTTGGGGAACACGCGATCGCGGTCGAGCGGATGGCCGAGCGGCAGCAGCAGAACGGGAACGGCATCGGAAAAAGCGGTGGCAACGCCCGCGAAAGCGTTCTCCGCGCCCGGACCGTACTGCATGGCGAACACGCCGGCAGGCTTGCCGTTTCTCACGCGGCTCCAGCCGTCCGCGATGCCGACACCGACGCGTTCCTGCCGGCAGATGATGGGCTTGATGCCCGCCGCCGCCGCGGCCTCGATCACCGCTGTTGTGGGAAACGACGGCAGGATGCTAATGCCCTCGCGCTTGAGTATCTCCGCGACGGCGTCGATGGTGCGCATCAGATGCTCCTTTCAAAGTGCCGTAATTGAGCGGGTTTAAGTCGGTCGTCGCGAAGCATCTACGTACCGTATGCCGCCGTCAAGGCGAACGAGCAACGAGCCGCTGTCGAGCGGTCTCCGAGGGCGCCGCCTGACAAGCATAAACGGGCGGGCGTATAATGATCCGACAATACCGGTGTCAACCGGAGCCGCTCTATTCAGCATCGACTCCGCGGCGTTGTGCCGCGAAGATTTCAGTCGGAAGGAGAAGACATGAAAACCATCAAGGGCAGGCGTAACGTCTATATCGGTGCAGCTTTACTCGCAGTCATCGTCGCGCTTGGCGCCGGTCAGGCCGCGTTGCAAAACAGGGCCGACGCGCAAGGGCGCACCGTGCAGGCGCCGATGTTCGAGGTCGATCCGCTGTGGCCGAAGCCGCTGCCTAAACATTGGCTGCTCGGCATGACGATAGGCGTGTGGGTCGATGAGCAGGACAACGTCTGGATCATCCATCGCGGCGCGGACACACTGCACGCCAACGAAAAGGCGCTGGACCTGAAAGTCGGCGAGTGCTGCACTGCCGCCCCGCCGGTACTCGTGTTCGACCAAGCGGGCAACCTCGTCAGGTCCTGGGGCGGCCCGGGGCCGGGTTACGAATGGCCGAAATCGAACCATGGCATCCACGTCGATTACAAGGGCAACGTCTGGATCGGAGGCAACGATCCGAAAGACGCGCACATCCTGAAATTCACCAAGGACGGGAAGTTCCTGATGCAGGTGGGACACTTCGGCAAAAATGCCGGCAGCAACGACCCCGAGAATTTCGGACGGGTAGCCAAGATCTGGGTCGATCCGAAGACGAATGAAGCGTACATCGCCGACGGCTACCTCAACAAACGCGTTGCCGTGCTCGATGCCGATACCGGCAAGATGAAGCGCTATTGGGGCGCGTATGGCAACAAGCCGGACGACGCTGACCTCGGCAAATACGATCCGAGCGCGCCGCCCGCAAAGCAGTTCCGTAACCCGGTGCACTGCGTCGAGCGCACCAACGACGGGCTGCTATACGTCTGCGACCGCCAGGGCGACCGGGTCCAGGTATTCCAGCCGGACGGGAAGTTCGTGAAGGAAGCGTTTTATGCAAAAGAAACGCTCGGCTCGGGCTCGACCTGGGACATCGCCTTTTCGAAGGACCCGCAGCAGCGCTACATGTTCCTCGCCGACGGCACGAACGAGAAGGTGCGCATCATTCTCCGCGAGACGCTGGAGGAAATCTCGAACTTCGGCGACGGCGGGCGCCAGCCCGGTCAGTTCTACGGCGTGCACAGCATTGCGACCGATTCGAAAGGCAACGTCTACACCACCGAAACCTACGAAGGCAAGCGCCTGCAGAAATTCGTCTACAAGGGC
>PLYS01000600.1 GCA_003153455.1 Betaproteobacteria bacterium
ATTTCTCGGCAGTGAAGCCCTTCACCGGAAAGCGATAGAGGGCAGCGACGCGCATTGGCAAGAGTCCTAACGAGGGTGTGCAAAAACCCGCGATATTTTTACTCTCGCCATTCTTGAGATCGGCCCACCCGGCCTCGGCGACAGTTTTGACCTCGTGGCCCGGGAGCTCTGCCCGCAGAGCCCGTGAGACACACTAATCAAACAGCACGCGCATCGGCGATCAAATGCGCCTTCGCCTGCTCCAAGGCAGCAATTGCTTGCTCCCGAGTGACCGTTGGGAAGTCGTCGAGAAATTCCTCACGGGAGTGTCCGCCCTCAAGGTAATCGATAAGCGCTTGAAGGGGGACTCGCGTGCCAACGAAAACCGGGGTACCCCCCAGGATATCGGGATCAGAGTGAACGACGGATGAGTGCGTCATACCGCTAACTTTCATCGTACCTTGGCGAATGATACTCCTCGCCTGTTGTCACGGCTAACATGCAGCAGGCATGGCAGATCCAGCCGAAGCGNNGGGAATTCGATTCGGAGAGGACGGGCCATGGCGCAAGTCTATCAAACTAAAATGTCATATTACAAGATATGACCCCTTTGTTTGTTTGCTTTGCGCGATACCCAGAGGTTATCGCGCTTCGTAACTCGTAGTTCAGCGCTTCGTTCGGCGGCGGCCGTTCAGTACCGGAGATTCGATCGAGCGTGAGAAATCGCACGAGTACCATATGCACGGGCAAACAGAACATTAGAACCGTTCGTCGTCGCTTGGCCGCCGCTCGTCGGCGGTTTTTGACGAGGCGTAAGGGTTGATCTACTTTGCAACCAAATAGAGCTGCAAAAGGCCAACCCGTCGGCCCCGATAACCAGTGCGCGTTTCCCGCACGAGCGAAGCGATAAGGCTTTGAAAGGATCATCCCCATGAACAGGATCACGAGTTTCGTGCTGTTGCTGCTTGTTTCGTTGCTCGCCTCGCTCGGTACCGCATCGGGGCAAAGCATCACGGTGTCGCCGACGATGCCGTCGGTGGCGATCGGCAACACGGTGCAATTTTCAGCGCAGGTATCCGGACTTTCCGGTAACGACGTCATGTGGTACGCGGGCGGCGCCAAGGGCGGCAACGCGACGGCCGGTACGATCAGCCCGGCCGGCCAGTACAAGGCCCCGGCAGCACTGCCCGGCCAGAATCCGGTGCAGGTCATGGCGGTGAGCACCGCGAATCCGAAGATCGCGGGTACCACGTACGTCAACATCCTGAGCCTCGGGCCCACGATCACCTCGGTGACGCCGAACCCGTTGGCGGTGGGCACGATCACGGTGACGATAAAGGGCTCCGGCATTCGTTCGGGCGCAATGGCTTTCATCAGCTACGGGACCAATCAGAGCGTCCAGCTCACAACGACGGCGGTAACCGCGACGAGCATCACCGCGACGGGCTATCAAGGGCCGGCGACCACATCGTCGTTTTGTGTCCGGAATCCAGGCTCGATCTGCAGCAATACGCTGAGCGTTCCGGTCGGGTCCACAGGTTCGACCACGCACGCGCTGACGGTCGTCAACGGCACCGGCAGCGGCAGCTACGCCGCGGGGACCGTCGTGACCATCACCGCGAATCCGCCGCCGGCGGGGCAGTCGTTCGTGAACTGGACCGGCGCAGCCGTCGTCAGCCCGACTTCGGCCGCAACCGTGCTCACGATGCCGGCGGCGAACACGACGGTCACCGCGAACTACTCGAGCGTGGCGGTCTCAATCCCCTATCCGGTAACCACACACCCGCGGCTGTGGGTCACGCAGGCGGACCTGCCGCGGCTGCAAGGCTGGGCAACGGCGGGCAATCTGATCTATCAGCATGGGATGGTGCCACTGCTCGCACAAGCGGTGAGCTATTACGCGAACTACTACTTCCCCGGTGGGGTGGCCAACGCCAACTATCCCGACAACGGCGACACCCAAGGTTACGGCAGCTACACGCCGTCGGGCGTCTGGGTGCCGATCAGTGAAGAGCTTGCCGTGGTCTTCGCGTTCAACTCGCTCATTGATCCCAGTGCCGCCAAGCGCATCCAGTACGCGCAATACGCGCGCGACCTCATCATGTACGCGATGAATCGGGCGGCGCTCGGACACACGAGCGGCGTGCCGTTCCGCGACCCGCTGTTCGCCGTGTACAACCGTGCGAACGCCTCGGGCCAGCTGTGGCCGCTGATCGTCGACTGGATCTACAACGCGCCCGACGGCGGCGGCAACCCGATCCTGACCGCGGCCGACAAGGCGACGATCCGCAACGTCTTCATGATGTGGGCGAACGATTGCCTCAATGCGTCCACGACCGGCGGCGATCATCCTTCCCCGATCGGCGTGACGAACAGCCTGCACTTGCTGCCGAACAACCAGCCGTACCGGATGGCCGCCAACAACTATTACCTCGGTCACGCGCGCGTCCTGACGATGATGGCGTTGAGCATCGACCCCGCGGACGACCCGGTCGTGAACTCGGCGGCGCCCGCGTCGCAACTCGGCAACACGTTGCGCAGCTACCTGCTCAATGCCAACGGCGCATGGCTGTACCAGCAGTTCGCGATGTTCGGCGATCCGGCGACGGTTGCAAGCGCCTACGGCATCGCCGGCAACGGCGCGGGATTCGGCCTCGCGAGCGGCGGCCTGCCGCCGGAAGGCATGCTCTACGGCCATTCGTACGCCTACGTGCTCGCTCAATTGCTGGCGCTGCAAACCGCCGGCTTCAACAACGTCGGCTACTCCGGACCGCAGATCCAGTTGATCGGCGCACCGGTTTGGGATCGCTTCGTCACGGGGTTCATCGCCTCGCTCACGCCAGTGGCGCATACCTTCGCGTCGCAACCGTGGCTGGGCCCTGTCTATCAATTCGGCAGCTATGGCGACCTGTTGCGCCTGTGGGTGACGCCGGACTTCCTGCAGCCTTTCGCGCTGCTCGCGCTGCTCGATCAGAAGAACGGCAAGGCCGGAAACCTCAACGCCGCGCGCTGGATGGCGGTCAACGGCACCGAAGGCGGCGCGGCGGCGCTGCTCGCCCGCGTCAGCAATTCGTGGACGTACGGCACGACGCAGTCGATCCTCTACTTCATGCTGCTCGATCCGGCGGCCGCGGCCGCCGCCGATCCGCGTTCGACGTTCCCGAGCACGCTGTTCTACGACCCGGCGGCGGGGCGTATCGTCGCGCACAGCGACTGGAGCGCGAACGGCACAATGTTCGACTATCGCGCGAGCTGGGAATCGATCAATCACCAGGACGGCGACGGCGGCCAGTTCGAGTTCTACCGGAAGGGCGAATGGCTGACCAAGGAGATGAGCAACTACGACAGCAATTCCGTCGGCCTCACGACGACGTACCACAACACGCTGGCGCTGCAGAACTGGAGCCAGAACGGCACGCCCTCGCTCAACTGGTTCGAGACCGGCGAGTGGGCAAACGGCAGCCAGTGGATTCTCGGCGCCAACGCGGGCGATCCGACGACCGCAATGAGCAGCGGCACAGGCTACGTCTACGTGGCGAGCAACCTCACCAATCTCTACAATCGTCCCAATTTCTGGACGCCGGCCGCGGGCGCGACCGACATCCTGCAGGCCATGCGCTCGATCGTGTGGCTCAACAGCGACTACATCGTCGTCTACGACCGCGCGACGTCGATTCACGCGAGTTTGTTCAAGCGCTTCAACTTGAGCCTCGTCACGAATCCGGCTATCGCCGGCAACACGGCGACCGAGACGCTCGCGAGCGGACAGCGCCTGTACGTGCAGACGCTGCTGCCGCAGAACCCTGCGATCAGCGCCTCCAACGGCGCCGCCAATCTCAACACGATCGCCCAGCTCGAGCCGACCCAGTACATCCTGACGGTCCAGGATCCGACGCTGCCTACCGATACGCGCTTCCTGCACGTGTTGCAGGGCGCGGACCTCGGCACGGCGATGGTTTCGGCGAGCTACCTCAAGAGCACGGCGGGCACCTCGTTCGACGGCGCGGCATTCGGCGGCACGGCGGTCTACTTCCCGGTGAACGGCAATGCCGCGTTCACCGGAACCACGCTGCCTGCGCCCTCCGGCGTGCACACGGTGCTGGTGACTGGGCTCGCCCACAACACCACGTACGCCGTCAGCGTGCAGCCGAACGGGAGCGGGAATGCGATCACCATCGCGCCCGGAGCGGCCGGCGCGACCTCGGATGCCGCTGGGCTCCTGCGACTCACGTTCTAGGGCCGGGCGAGGCGAGCGCGTGCTGCGGGCGTCACGTCCCGCCGATACGCGCTTGTTACAACTCGAACGCGATTCCGGTCACGGATAGGTGTTTCAATCAGGCGAGCGTGAGTATTGGGGATTCGGCCGTGCGGGGCCATGGCGCAAGTCTACCAAACTAAAATGTCATATCACAAGATGTGACCCCTTTGTTGTCTGCTTTTGTTCTGCGACACGCCTTGCCGAAAAGCGGGCCGTACCACATCGATCCGATGGCCACCTAGGCCACTACGGCTGCCAGAATCGCCAGGTAATTCAGGTGAATGTCGGGTCGTCAGCGAGAAACACGCTCGTGGTGATCGAACTCCATTGCGCGACCGTGGCTAAGCGAGGATATCCTCGATCTGCCCCTGACGAAGCAACTCGTATACGAAAGCTTCGAGTTCGGGACCGAGAGCGTCGCGGGCGGAGACCATACCGATGGGCCGACCGTCCTCGACCACCGGCACATGCCGAAAGCTGCCTCCGTACATCATATGAAGCGCTTCTGCAAAAGACCTGTCCGGGTGAATTGTCACGGGATTGCGGGTCATAACGTCATCGAGCGTAGTTTGCCCGTCACGCCCCTCTGCGAGTACTCGAAACAGTCCGTCACGCTCGGTGAATATCCCAACGAGGTTCCCGTCCGCCACCACCATTATCGCTCCGACATGATGCTGTTTCATTAGGCGGGCCGCGTCGCTGATAGTCGTTTTCGCCGAAGCGGTGACGAGATCCTGCTGATCGATGATCATTCTGATGGTTCGTTGCGACATACTGGGCCTCCGATTACAGCGCACTTAGATTTGATCCAAGCGACGGTCTCACTTTGAGACATCGTATTGCTTGCCAAATGATGCTACCTCCGATGAGTGGTGTGGTCAAACGCTATCCTTTACACGGCGGCTCGCGCTCATTGGCCTGCTGTGTCTGTGCGCAAACCCATTCGACAGGCTCAGGGCAGGGCTATCCGGTGATAGGTTGTCCGATTAAAATGTCATATTACAAGATGTGACCCCTTTGCTTCTGCCAGATCCGGTATCAGTGCGTTACTCTGTGCAGCAACCACCAAAGTCGAAATCGCGCCAATAGAGCCCACGGGTTGAGCAACCGCAACAAGCGGCCAAGGCTAGCAGTGATCCCTTCAATGTAGAAGATCACGAGGAATACTGCGATCGCACCCAGGCTCAGCGCTATCAGTGCATCACCGAACTCCACAGAAATGTTGCAGGGGCATATTCCGACTAACATGTCACGCTCCGATCACTGGCACAAAACGGGCGGCAACCCAATCGCCTATTCGTGTCAGACGCAAGCTTTGTGCCAATTCTTTCATGCCTATAAACAAAGAGTTATGAAATTTCTAGTAAGCATTGGCGCACCGCAATTGCCCATCTCGTTGTGCGCTGCACCATTAACAAGCATGACAAACCGGTATCTGGAAATTCCGGCGCACGCAGATCGCCTACATACGCGATCGAGATACTCGCGGCGGATCGTGCCGAGTAGCCGTTCGACGAACGGATTGCGAAACCGGGACGTATGGAACCGTCTTGATTTCTCCGATCTCGATTACCCGCAGATTAGCCAGCCACCGGTGGAAGCGAAACAGCGGGCCGTGATCGGTATTGAGGTGTTTCGGCAGCAACTGGCCAGTTTAGTCGGCGCGCGCGCCAGAGCCTTTGACCAGCTTCGCCCACTTTGCGATTTCCGACTTCATGTAGGCGTCAAACTGCTCGACACCCATCGGCGCGACGTCGAAGCCCTGATCGTCGAGGCGCGCCTTGACCTCCGGATTCTGCAGTACTCGGCCGATTTCGCCGTTGATCTTGGAGACGATGTCCTTCGGCGTGCCGGCGGGCGCGACCACGCTGATCCAGGTGTAGGCATCGAAACCGGGATAGCCTGCCTGGGCCATCGTCGGCACATCGGGCAGCCGCGGGTTGCGCCTGTCGGCGGTCACGGCAAGCGCGCGCAGCTTGGCGGCTTTGACGTAAACGAGCGTCTCGGACAGGTTGCTGAACATCATCTCCACCTGCCCGCCGAGCAGATCACCAACCGCCTGCGCGCCACCCTTATACGGCACGTGCGTGACGTTGATTCCGGCCGCCGACTTGAACATCTCGCCGATCAGGTGTGAGCTGGTGCCGGTGCTGCTCGACGCGTAGGTCATCGGCCGTTTTTTGCCGAGGCTGACGAGTTCTCCTACGCTTTTCGCCGGCACCGACGGGTGCACGACCAGCACCAGCGGCATCGAGGCGACCAGCGTGATCGGCGCGAAGTCCCTGAGCGCATCGAACGGCGGCTTCGAATACAGGCTCGAGGCGATCGCGTGCCCGGAACTGAACGACAGCAGCGTGTAGCCATCCGGCGCAGATTTGGCCACGAAGTCGGCGCCGATAAGTCCCGATGCGCCGGGCTTGTTTTCGATCACCACCGGCTGTTTCCACGCTTCGCCCAGCTTCTGGCCGACGATGCG
>PLYS01000242.1 GCA_003153455.1 Betaproteobacteria bacterium
CGAAGGCCCGCGCTCGCGCGAGTATCCGAACCCGCCGACGCGCAGGACGCCGCCGGGTGAAGTATTTGCGAAGGCGGTGACCGAATTGGGCTACACGCCCTTCCAGGGGCCGGCCGCGGCCATGACCCAGGACTACACCAATCTTTACAAGCTGATGCTCGGCGAATGCCAGCGCGGGGGATTCTGCAGCAGCCATGCCTGCTCGCAGGGCGCGAAGGCGAGTCCTCTGACCGCGGTGCTTCCCGCGCTCTACAAGAAGGACAATTTCGAGCTGCGCCCGTTGTGCAACGTAATCAAGGTCAATACCGACTCCACCGGCAAGCAGGCCACCGGCGTGACCTACATCGATGCTCGCGGCCGGCAGGTCGAGCAGCCGGCCAGCATCGTGGTCCTGGCGACCTACTGCTTCAACAACACGCGATTGCTGCTGCTGTCCGGCATCGGCACGCCTTACGATCCGCAGACCGGCCGCGGTGTCGTGGGCCGCAACTATTCCTACCAGACCGGCGGCAGGGTGCAAGTGTTCTTCGAGGATCGCGAGTTCAATCCGTTCATCGGCGGCGGGATGGTCAACACGTCCATCGACGACTTGAACGGGGATGTGATCGATCGTTCGAAACTCGGATTCGTCGGGGGCGCCTATATCGGGTGTGCAAGCGCCGGAGCCGCGCCGATCAAGTCGAAGCCGGTGCCACATGGAACCCCGCGCTGGGGCGGGGAGTGGAAGAAGGCGGTCGCGCACAATTATCGCCGCGTGCTCACCATCGGCATACACGGCTCCTGCCAAAGCTATCGCCAGCACTACCTCGATCTCGATCCGACCTATCGTGACTCCAACGGTCTGCCGCTGCTGCGCATGACTTTCGATTGGCACAAGAACGAGCAGAAGATGCTGGCCTGGATGTACGAGCGTTGTGTCGAGATCGCGAAGGCCATGAAGCCGGCCAAGTACCATGCGCACGCCATTCCGACCAAGTACAGCATCATTCCGTACCAGAGCACTCACAACATCGGTGGCGCCGTGATGGGCTCGGATCCCGCAACCAGCGTGGTGAACAAGTATCTGCAGTCCTGGGATGTCCCGAATCTGTTTGTCGTCGGCGGCAGTGCATTCCCGCAGAATGCCGCGCAGGGGCCCACCGAAACCATCGGCATGCTGGCGTGCTGGGCCGCGGACGGCATCAAGGAGATCTACATTCCGAAACCGGGGCCGATGGTCTGAGTGGAGGAGACATGCCAGGCATTCTGGAAGGCATTCGCGTCATTGATTTCGGCCAGTGCGCAAAAACGTCTGCACGACGTCGACGAACCCCTGCGGATTATCGAGCGTGATGTGATGATCCGACGCCGNNCGCGTGCTGCGCTCCCCTCTTATCGCCAGCGCCGGTATCTTGACCTTCTCCCATAGCGGCACGCCCGCGATTCTCTCGAAGTTCGCATACACGCGACGGTCGGCCTTGTGCTGCCATCGCCCGTCGGCGTCCTGCCTTCCGCTGTGAATGGCCATGCGATGAATGACGTCAGGCGCGGCCATCTGCGTTTCCGCGGGCTCGAGGCGATAGCGCGCTATGAGCTCCTCCTGTGTCGTATAACTCTTCGCGGGCCTTGCGCCGAACTCCCGCATCTTTGAGACGCGGTCCATGGGCATCAGCATGATGCTGTCGACCATGACGAGCCGGCCCACCCGTCCCGGATGCGTCGCGGCATAGACGAGCGATATCATGCCGCCCATCGAATGGCCGATCAGCACGAAGTCGCGCAGATCGAGCTTTTCGACGAGGGCGTTGACGTCCTCGGCGTAGATCTTGAACGAGTAGGTGTGTGGGTCGGCCCACGCGCTGTCGCCGTGTCCACGCAAATCCAGCGAAAAGACGTGATGGTCCGGGGTAAAACCTGGCGCGACGAAGTCGAACCAGTGCGCATGTGCCGCCCCGCCGTGGACGCACAGCATCGGCCGACGTCCGGCGGTGCCGTAATCCAGGTAGTGGAGCCTGACGCCGTTCGCTTCGACGAAATGGCTCGTGCCGGTTGCCGCTTGAAGGTCGGTCACTGTCTCGCGCGGGGATTCATGCTGGGGACGCCGAATTCTACTAGAAATTTCGTTCTACTATCCGGGTCGGACCCGACCAACCGGTGTTAAGGGGACGCACCATTTCTCGCTGACTTACGCACCGCGAGAAATTGCGTGCGTTCCCATCAAATCCTGAGGGCCGTTTCACATGTACTTGCCGCCGTTGCACATGATGCGATCGCCGGTTACGAACGAAGACTGATCGGACGCGAGAAAAACGGCGACGTTGGCTACCTCCTCCGGCTTGCCGGTCCGTCGCAAGGCAACGCCGGCGAGCTCTTCGTCGGTAGATTGACTTGCTCGTGGTCGCTTACGTCAGCCAGGAGCGGGAGCACTTTCACGCCGAGTTTTTCGCACTCGTGCGCCACCTGATCGAGCTCCGCCTTTTTTTCCCGCGCGGCGAGAATCAAATCAGCACCTTCGCGCGCGAAGGCGAGCGCGATTGCCTTGCCATTGTTGCGGCCGCCGCCGGCTACCAGCGCTGTCTTACCCTGTAGTTGCTGCATCGAATCCTCCTTGATTGGAAATATTCGGGCCGCACGCTGCTCTGCCGTCAAATTTCATGGTGCGGCGGGCGGAAACTTCGCGATGATATCGAGCGTTTCCCCCTGGCGCGTTATCCTGAGCGGCAGCCACGTGCCGGGCGCCTGGCGCTGCACCGCAGCCCTGAGATCATCCGGTTCTTTCACCGCGACGCCTGCTGCGGCGCTTACAATATCCCCCTCGCGGATGCCCGCCGCCTCGGCAATACTGCCCTTCTCAACCTGCTGGACGCGTACGCTGTCGCCGACGGTTTCGATCCGGACGCCCAGGCGCGGCCGCCGCGACGCGTCGTCTGTTGCGCCATTCGCCGCCACGCCGAACACCGCATCGGCGTAGCCCGCCGTGAGCCGGCTGCAGTCGCCGCCGCGCTCCCACGGCAGAAGCCATGCGACGTTCGCCACGCCGAGATCCTTGAGCTGGTGCGGGACACCGAAGCCCCGCGCCGCATGACTGGCGCCAAGAATCGCGACAACGAGCGGCTTGGGCTGACGCGCGCTGGCAGCCGCGATGCCCTGCGCCATGGCGCGATCCCAGATCTGCTGGCTTTCGACAAAGCGAAGGAACGCCGGATCGTTGCGGTCGACTTTCCCGGCGTCGCGGACTGGGTGATCGTGGCTGCCGTAAATTGGGAGCAGAAAATCAAGGTACGCTGCGCTCGGTGCGGCTGGGCGCGTGACTCCTTCGCGCTTCGCGGCGGGCACGGCGTCGAACCCTTTTGCATTCACTGTACGGGTGAATTCGCGGTCGACGTTCAATGCCACCATCGGCACGCGGTTCATTCGCGCAAAATGAAAAATCGGCAGATAGAGTTGTGCATCGACATTCCAGACTCGGGGCCACTCGGCTGCTGCGAGGAACTCGGTTTCGGTCAGCTCGCCCGCAACCCAGCGCTCGAGGGCGGGCTGCACCCGCCGCGGAAACATTTCAAACGCGAGCACCATGTTGGGCCGCAATGCGTGCAGTACGGTGATCGTCTGCAGCTGCCAACGATGATGCTCCGCATTGTCATGCGCCTCACCGAGCAGAACCACCGACTGGCGGGCCAGACGCGTCAGCAGTTCGGCAGCCGCAACCGGTTGCGCGCCCGAGGGACCCGGTGACACCCAAGTGGCAACCGGGACGCAATCCGCCGTCGCTGCGCCTGACGCAGGCAGCACGACCAGCGCCGCGGCCGCAGCGAGCGCACCGCACGCGAGCAGCGGGCGCAAAAAAATGACAAGGTGCATTGACCCGATCCAAATGTGGTGAGAGGATTTGGTTCGATTTTAATACGCAAACCGCTGCAATTGATTAGGAGTTTGTCGAGCCTAAGTCCGACAAACTCCTCGGTTGACCCGAACCGGTTTGCCACCGGCGACAGCCGTGGTGCTACGATAGCTGCGTGCCCATGAAACCGTCCTTCATGTCCCCGCCCAAGGCTGAACTCGTCCACCTCGCGCGCCTGTGGCGGTTTCTCGCACCTTATCGCTGGCGCATCGCCGGCGCGCTTGCGGCACTGGTGGTCGCTGCAAGCTGCGTGCTCGCACTCGGGCAGGGCTTGCGCCATGTGATCGACGCCGGGTTCGGCAGCGGCGAAGCGCACCTGCTGAATGCCGCGCTCGCCGCGGTGGTGGCGGTGTCCGTGGTGCTCGCGTGCGCGACCTGGGTGCGCTTCTACTTGATGATGAGCGTCGGCGAGCGGGTCATCGCGGACCTGCGTCAGGCGGCATTCGGTCACGTGCTCACGCTGTCGCCGGCGTTCTTTGATTCGGCCCGCACCGGCGAAATCATCTCGCACCTCACCAACGACAGCGAGCAGCTGCGGCAGGTGATCGGCTTCGGCTTTTCAATGTTCCTGAGGAACGCTTTGATGATGCTGGGGGCGCTGGCGATGCTTTTCGCCACCAGCCCCAAGCTCGCCGCGTTCATCGTGCTCGGCGTTCCGGCGACACTGGTGCCGATTCTGGTCATGGGCCGGCGCGTGCGGCGCCTGTCGCGCGTCAATCAGGACCGCGTGGCGGACGTGTCGGCGCACATCGACGAGTCTCTGCACGAAATTCGCATCGTTCAAGCCTATCGGCATGAAGAGCGCACGCGCGATCGCTTTGCAGACGCGACCGAAGCGGCTTATGCGGCGGGGGTGGATCGCATCCGGGTCAAAGCGTGGCTGATTTCGCTCGTGATGCTGATCGGTTTCTGCGCGGTCGGCGTGATCCTGTGGGTTGG
This sequence comes from Betaproteobacteria bacterium, assembly GCA_003153455.1. GTDB lineage: Bacteria > Pseudomonadota > Gammaproteobacteria > Burkholderiales > SG8-41 > PALSA-1004. The sequence continues at coordinate 4,820 of PLYS01000242.1, forward strand.
CGGTCACGATGTTTTTGCAGGGCGCCTCACCGCCGGCGAGCTTTCGGCTTTCGTGTTTTACGCCGCCATCGTTGCCAGCAGCGCAGGGGTGGTGTCGGAAGTGTGGGGCGAGATTCAGCGCGCCGCGGGCGCGACCGAACGGCTGATGGAGTTGCTCGATGTGCGGCCGGCGCTGACCGTCGCGTCGCCGCCGATCCGGCTGCCGTCGCGCGTGACGGGCGCGATACGCTTCGACGAGACTGTGTTCTCCTATCCGGCCCGTCCGGAAACGATTGCGCTCGGACCGGTATCGTTCACCGTAACCCCCGGCGAACGCGTCGCGCTGGTTGGCCCCTCGGGCGCGGGCAAGTCCACGGTATTCGCGCTGATCCTGCGGTTCTACGACCCGTTGGCGGGCCGGATCCTGGTGGACGGCGCCGACATCAGGCATTGCGACCCGTACGACCTGCGCCGCGCCATCGCGCTCGTGCCGCAGGACCCGGTGATCTTCGCTGCAAGCATCACGGAGAATGTCCGCTTCGGCCGTCCCGATGCAACGGCCATTGCAGTGCGGGAGGCATGTGCCGCGGCGCATGCCCTGGAATTCATCGAGCGCCTGCCGCATGGGTTCGACACCGATCTCGGCGAGCGCGGCGTCAAGCTCTCCGGCGGCCAGCGCCAGCGCATTTCGATCGCGCGGGCGCTGCTCGCCGACCGGCCGATCCTGCTGCTCGACGAAGCGACGAGTTCGCTCGACGCCGAGAGCGAGCGTCAGGTCGCCGCGGCGCTCGAGCGGCTCGCGCACGGACGCACCACGCTCGTCATCGCGCACCGGCTGGCGACCGTGCGCCACGCCGACCGCATCATCGTCATGGATCGCGGCCGCATTCATGCGGTGGGAACGCACCAGGAGTTGCTGCGCGCAGATGGGCTTTATGCGCATCTGGCAAGGTTGCAGTTTATTGCCAGCAGCCTGTCGGACTTAACAGTCCCGACAGGCTGCTAATAGCAAAACCGGCTGACCATTGATTAGGAGTTTGTCGGAGCTAAGTCCGACAAACTCCTTCAGAGACGAGGAATGCCGGATTCGATCACGATTTTCCGGAACTTCTCGACATCGCGCTTCACCACCGCGGAAAATTCTTCCGGACTGTTGCCGACGACCTCAAGGCCAAGCTGCCTGAAGCGCTCTTTGACTTCCGGAACCTGCAGCGCTTGCACGATACCCCTGTGCACCGCGCGTATCGCGCTGTCTGGTGTCCCGACAGGCGCGAACAGGCCGTTCCAGTACTCGAATTCGTAGCCCTCCACGCCCTGTTCCGCGAGCGTTGGTACATTGGGCAGAACGTGCGAGCGCTGCCTGCTCGTGATGCCGTAGGGTTTGATCCTGCCGGACTGTATGTGGGCCATCGTCGCCAACGGGGTGAGCAGCGACAAGTCGGCTTCCCCCGAGACTACCGCGAGTTCCGAGGGCGAACTGCCTTTGTAGGGCACGTTAGTCATTTGTAGTTTCAACTGCGCCCACAGGGCGCCGCCTGCGAGTTCACCGGTCGCACCGGGTATGGCAACGTTGAGCTTGCCGGGATTCTTTTTCGCGTACGCGACGAGATCATTGATTGAAGTCCCCGGCAACCGCGGATTCGCGGCAACCACCATGCCGCTAGTGGAGAACTGACTCACCGCCGTGAAATCGCGCACGGGGTCGTAGGGCAGCTTGAGGTAGAGCGATGCGTTGACCGCGTGCGTGCCGCTGTTGCCCACGGCAAGCGTATGGCCGTCGGGCGGAGATTTCGCCGCGATGTCCGCTGCNNGGGCGGCGACCCCACCAGCACGCGCACGGGCCGCTTGCCCGAGCCTTGGGCGAATGTGGCGTTGGATGCCAGCGCGAGGATTACCGACGCTGCAAGAACCAGCAATGTTTTGTTCATGTTGTTCCTCCCCGTGACGTCGCACCATCGACATGGCGCCAGCCTTCAGCGTGACCGGTATTGATGGTCTTCACCGTTTTCATGCTCATGCACATCTTCCGTGTCTCGTGTTGCCGCAAAGGTAGAATACTTTCGCTTATCATAGCACCGGGAATTCACTGTGCTGTGAAAACCGGCGCGCGTAACACGTGAGGAAGAATATGCAACGGAAGCCGTTTTGCTGCGTCATCTGGGCAATGAGCGCACTCGCATGGGCGCTTGGCGTTGCGGCGGCGGATTACCCCGACAAGCCGGTGCGCATGATCGTCGGCTTCCCGGCTGGCTCCGGTGTCGATATCCTCGCACGCCTCGCCGGACAGAAACTCGCCGAGACTTACGCTCAGCAGTTCGTGATCGACAACCGGCCCGGCGCCGGCAGCAATATCGCCGCCAATCTGGCCGCCAAGGCCGCGCCCGACGGCTACACGATTTTTCTNNCAAGGCATCGATGTGATCGGCGGCACGCCGGAGCAGTTCGCCGAACACGTCAGGAAGGAAACCGCGAAATGGGCAGACGTCATCAGGCGCTCCGGCGCGAAGGCCGACTGACGGAGATTGCGGCATATTGGAAGAAGCCAGACGATCTTTACCGTCGACTTCCAGCAGTGCCCATAGATTTGACTTGGTCGGGGAGGCGAAAGCACCAGCCGCAGAATGTGGAACGGTAAAGTATGATGGCATGGCGCAATTTCGGCGCATTCGGCCTCGCGGCGTCATCGGTGCTGGTCTGAAACGCGATCGCGACGGCGGCGACGCATTAACGCGAAGGTTTGCCGGTATGCGCCGTTTAGAGTAGGTTGTATGTGGCGAACTCGTTCCTGCAGTTGCATAAGGCGCATTCCAGAGAGAAAGAGGTGCCGGTATGAGAAATCGGTTCGCGCTATTTGTCCTATCATTCATGATCGTCGCCGGATCGGCTCACGCAGCGTCACCGTATCCCACGGGACCGATCCGCATGATCGTGCCGTTTCCGCCCGGCGGACCCACCGACATCGTCGCGCGTCCTTTTGCGCAAATGCTCGGCGATGCACTCAAGACGATAGTGGTCGTCGACAACCGCGGTGGTGCAGGCGGCTCGATCGGTGCGGAAGCTGTGGCGAAGTCAGCGCCCGACGGCTACACGCTGCTCATGGCCACCGTCGGCACGCACGCGATTAATGCATCTTTGTACAAGAAGCTCGCCTATGACCCGGTCCGGGATTTCACGCCGATTGCGCTGGTCGCGGCTGCCCCCGTGGCGATAGTCGTGCACCCGTCGCAACCCGTCAGCGACGTTGCGAGCCTGGTGGCGCTCGCGAAGAGCACGCCGGGGAAGTTGAGCTTCGGCACGGCGGGCAATGGCACGCCCGGCCACCTGACCGGGGAAATGTTCAATACCGCAGCAGGGGTGAATATCCTGCACGTCCCCTACAAAGGCAGCGCACCCGCGGTGACTGATCTCGTCGGGGGCCATGTGCAGCTCATGTTCGACCCGCTGCAGTCCGTGATTTCCTACGTTCGCGGTGGCAGGTTGCGTGCGATCGCGGTCAGCAGCGCGGCACGCTCGCCGGTGCTGCCGAACGTACCCACCATCGCCGAGTCCGGCTACCCTGCCTTCGAATCTACGGCGTGGTGGGGCGTGTTTGCACCGGCCAATCTTCCTGCTGCGGTGGCCGCGACGCTGGCAGGCGAGGCCGAGCGCATTGTTCGTGGCAATACCTTCCGCGATAAGCTGGGGGCGCTGGGCGTCGTTCCCACGGTTCTCACTTTGAGCGCGTTTGCCGAATTTCAGCGCGGTGAGCTGGCGAAGTGGGGCAAGGCCGTACGCGACTCCGGCGCGATGGTGGACTGACATGAAACTCAACGGC
>PLYS01000199.1 GCA_003153455.1 Betaproteobacteria bacterium
CATGCGCCGGCACGTCGCGATACTCGCCAATGCCCGCGCGAGCTTTCTGATTACCGTGCCTGAAGCCAAGCCGGTCGCGTTGCTGCTGCGCTCGCAGCTCGATACGCTGAAGAGCGTGATCACCGCCGGCGAGCTGGCAGGCACGGTCGCGCGTCCGGCGCGGCCGGAGATTTTCGCGAATGACATCGCGTTCCTGCAGTACACCTCGGGCAGCACCGGCAACCCGAAGGGCGTGATGCTGACACACGCCAATTTGCTCGCCAACATTCGTGCCATGGGCCAGGTGGTGCAGGCCAACGCAAGCGATGTGTTCGTGAGCTGGCTGCCGTTGTACCACGACATGGGCCTGATCGGCTCGTGGCTGACCAGTCTTTACTTCGGCTTTCCGCTGGTGGTCATGTCGCCGCTCGCGTTCCTCGCGCGGCCGCAGCGCTGGTTGTGGGCGATCCACCGCCACCGCGGCACGCTCGCGGCGGCGCCCAATTTCGCCTACGAACTGTGCCTGCGCAAGATCGACGAGCGAGATCTCGAGGGGCTCGATCTGAGCTCGTGGCGCTACGCGTTCAACGGCGCCGAGCCGGTGAGCCCGGAAACGATCACCGGTTTCCAGCGGCGCTTCGTGAAATACGGGCTGCACCCGGAGGCGGTTGCGCCGGTGTATGGGCTCGCGGAGTCGACGGTAGGGCTCGCGCTCCAGCCCCCCGGGCGCGGGCCTGTGATCGACCGCATCCGGCGCGATCGGTTCATGAGTTCCCGCCAGGCGTTGCCGGCGCTTGCCGACGATGCGAACGCGCTGCGGTTCGTGGGGTGCGGCATGCCGCTGCCCGGGCACCAGGTGCGCATCGTCGGCGCGACCGGGTTCGAACTCGGCGACCGGCAGGAGGGGCGCCTCGAGTTCAAGGGTCCATCATCGACCAGCGGTTACTATCGCAACCCTGACGAGACGCGCAAGCTGTTCGACGGCGAGTGGCTCGATACCGGCGATTATGCTTATCTCGCCGGCGGCGAAGTCTACCTCACCGGCCGCGTCAAGGATGTAATCATCCGCGGCGGACGCAACATTTATCCGTATGAGCTCGAGCAGGCGGTGGGCGACATTCCGGGCGTGCGCCGCGGTTGCGTCGCAGTCTTTGGCAGCGCCGATCCGGCTTCGGGTACCGAGCGCCTGGTGGTGCTCGCCGAGACGCGCGAGACCGACGCTGCGGCGCGGGAAAAGCTGCGGCACGTGATCAACGATTGCGCGGTCGATGTGCTCGGCATGCCGGCCGACGAAGTAGTGCTCGCGCCGCCGCATACCGTATTGAAGACTTCGAGCGGCAAGATCCGGCGCGCGGCAAGCCGCGAGTTCTATGAGCGCGGCGGCAAGGCCACGCGGCCGGCGCCGGTATGGTGGCAGTTCGTGCGCCTGGCGTGTGCCGGTGCATTGCCGCAGTTGCGCCGCCTCAAGCGCGGGCTGGACGAGGTGCTGTATGCGGCCTACGCGTGGGCGTTGTTCTGGGTGCTCGCGCCGCTGGTATGGGCAGCCGTCGCGGCAAGCGGCCGCCCGCGGCACACGCGGCCGCTGATCCATCGCGCCGCGCGGCTGATCCTGCGGCTGACGCGCACGCCATTGATGGTGTCGGGGCTCGAGAATCTCGCGCGCACGCCGTGCGTGCTGGCGGTCAATCACGCGAGCTATCTCGACGGCATCCTGCTCACCGCGGCGCTGCCGCCCGATTTTCCCTACGCGTTTGTCGCCAAGCGCGAGTTTATGGGCCATTTCGTGCCGCGCCTGTTCCTGCGCGGCATCGGCGCGGTATTCGTGGAGCGGTTCGATGCGCGCCAGGGCGTCGAGCACGTCGAACTGGTCGCGGCTGCACTTGAGCAAGGCCGGATGCCGGTGTTTTTCCCGGAAGGCACGTTCGACCGCCGGCCGGGGCTGCTCGCGTTCCGCACCGGGGCGTTTGCGATTGCCGGCAGGGCCGGGGTGCCGGTGATACCGGTCGCGATCCGCGGGGCGCGCTCGATGTTGCGCGGGGACAACTGGTTTCCGTATCGCGGCGCGGCCAGCATCACGTTTGGTGCAGCCATTCGGCCCGCAGGGTCCGAGTGGCGGGACGTGATGCTGCTGCGTGACCAGGTGCGCGCCGTGATTCTGCAGCATTGCGGCGAGCCCGACCTCGCGCCGTGACCTTGGCCGGCCACGGCCCACGTGCCACGAACAACGTACCACGAACAACGTACCACGGCTTTCCTGGCTCAGGCTTTCCTTGCACTCACGATCAGGCGTAGGATGTCGGTTGCGTCGTGCCAGTCGCAGGACATCCGGCATGCCGATGGAAGGCCCGGCCCGCTTCACACAGGTCAGTTCGAATCAACAATTGGGGGAGATTTAATGTTTTCGTTTGCAAGATTGCTACGCTCGTGTTTTGCAGCTGTGTTGTTGGGCCTTTTCTGCGCCGGCATGGCGCAGGCGCAGAAGTATGTGAAGCTTGCGCCGTTCCCGGAGGCATCGGAGGAGCTCTACGGCATCTCGTCGGGCGGCAAGCTCTACGTGTTCGGCGGGCTCGGACCCGACTGGACGCCGAAGGGCCTAGTTTACGAATACGATCCGGCTACCGACAAGTGGGCCAAGAAAAAGAACATGCCGCTGCTGTCCCACCACGTCGCACTCGCGGAATTGAATGGCAAGATCTATGTGATGGGTGGTTTCGTAAAGCCGGCGTCGGGGCCGTCGGCATGGATCCCAATCGATAACGCGTGGGAGTACGATCATGCCAACGACTCATGGAAGCCGCTCGCGCCGCTGCCCACCAAACGCGGCTCTCCCAATGCCGCCGTGGTCAACGGCAAGATCTACGTGATTGGGGGCGCCGGCCTCAATCCCGGGTCGAAGGAAACTTCGGTGCATCCGGCGCGCCCGCAGCGGGTAATGGGCACCAATGAAATGTACGATCTGGCCACCAACACATGGCAAACCCGCAGCCCGATGCCCACCACGCGTAATCACGCGGCGGTTGGCGTCGTCAACAACAAAATCTACGTGATCGGCGGGCGCGTCGGCAACGCATTCATCACCCGGGCGAGCAACACCGACGTCGTCGAGGAGTACGATCCGGCGACCGATCAGTGGGGCGACCTCAAGGCGTCGATGCCGACGGCACGCAGCGCCTCGGCGTGGGGCACCTACAAGGGCAGGATTTATGTCGCGGGCGGCGAAGTGCGCACGGACCGAATGGCGGGAACCTTTCGCGCGGTGGAGGCGTACGATCCGGCCACCAACAAATGGTTGATTCTGCCGCCGATGGAGTTTGCCCGTCACGGTCTGGCGGGTGACGTCGTCGGCAACCGCCTGCATATGGTGAGCGGTAACGTGCAATCAGGCGGGGGGCCGGGGATGGTAATCGCGACGGACTTCCACGAAGCGCTGATCCTCGATCCCGACGCGAAGTAGCGCGTCGGTTTGCTATCGAGCTTTACGCAACTGTGTTACGTCGCTCGGCCCTCTTTCCCATGCCCCTCTCCCGGGGGGGCGAGGGGAGCGTCGAGCGAAACCGGACTTTCATCCGGTTTCGTAATACTCAGTAAGGCCGCGCCGAGCCTTTATCGTTAAGCGAAGACGGTGCGGCGGGGTTGCGGAACTGAACCAGCGGCTCGGCGATCACTGAGAGGCTGATGGCGGTATAAGCCACCATCAGGGCCGTAAGCGGGAGGGATGCGGTCACGGCCTTGCGTGAGGCGCCGAACTCGCGCAGCGCCACACGATGAGCGAGCCATATTGAAATGACGTGGCCGGTCACGATGGCGCTGATCGCCACGTACCACGTAAATCGGGCATCGATGATACCGATGTTGGGGTAAAACGCCGCGGTTCCAAACAGATTCCAGCCGCGTCCAAGCGGATCCGAGAGCAGAGAAACGAGCAGCTGGCCCTGCACCAGCAGGTTGGAAAGATTGTGCGCGATATTGTAGGCGACCGCGATCGGCACCAGGGTCAGCGCGAACAGGCGCGCAATTGAATTGACCGTCCGGTCGCGAACGAGCCGTGCCGTAACCAGGCACGTCGCCAGATAAGCGGCAAAAAAGAGCAGCCACGCCGCAATTAGACCTGTCGTGCCGAACCAATAGCCACTGTCATCGACCAGGCGCGGCATCCAGCGGGTGAAAGCGCGCTGGGCGAGCCACCACACTTGCCCGCCGAGCAGGCCGTCGAACAGCACGGTCGACAGCATGGCGATGACGAAACCGACCATGGCGGTGGACACGGCGCCCGACGCGATGAGCCCGCGCCCCATCGGCCGCAGCACAATGCTGCGCCCGTCGGAACCGGGTCCGACCGGCGCGAACCGGCCCAGTGTCGCGAAGTAGATGGCAAATACATCGGCATTGCGCTGCCAGGCTTCGCGACCAACGCACACCATGCCGAGCAGCGTCAGCGCCGACCATGCCAGCATCATGTAAGCGATGCGGGATGGTACTGACGCCTGCAGATAGACCACCTCCAGCCACGCGAACATCAAGAGCAGGATTACCGCGGGCCATGCCCCGAGCGCCTGCGGGTAGGTCCAGCCGAGGGCAATCCCGCCCGTCTTGCGCACCCGATGCACAAGCGCATCCACCGTCTCGAACAGGGTGCGCCACGGGTCGATTACCGGCCAGATATTGCCGATGCAGGCGACCACGAGCGACAGACCGACCCAGCCTATTATCCAGACCAGAGTTGGCGCCAGGTTCATTTCCGGATTGCGAGTGCCGAGCAAACCTGCAACCACAACCAGAGCAAGAAAAATTACTGAAACGATGCGGCAGACAAGGCGCAGTGCCGGCAGCAGCGGTCCCAGCGCAACCACCAGGCCTTCCGCCGGGGACGCTCGGGACATCCCGCGCGCGATCAATACGGCGACGACAAAAGACAACGCGACCACCGCAGTGGCGCTGGCCACGAAATAGGCGAGCGGCGCCGGCAGATCGTAGCGCTCACCGAAAGCATGCGGCCACGCCGTAACCGGCAGGCTCGACAAGGCCGCGGCTACAAGACGCGCGATCCCGTATGCCCGGCGCCCGTGGTTCATTTCGGCTGCACTTCGAGGGTATTCTTCAGTGAGCGGCTCATTCTGTTTTGCTCCAGCGCCGGTAGTATAGTCGTCACTCATTATTTCCCGTCATCGGCCGTGACGCCAGGATGGGCAATCCCGCCCGTTGCGCTATAATCCGCGCCTCGCTTAAGGCCGCGTCACTCGCGGCAATTCCATTTTCCCGCATGAACGTTTTTTACGAAGAAGAGGGCGGCTTCAAGGTTGGAGCCATCCTCGCCGACAACGACACCTCGCTGCAGGTCGAGGCGCCGCACGGCAAGCGCAGCAAGATCAAGGCCTCCTCAGTGCTGCTGCGCTTCGATGAGCCGCCGCTCGGCGCATTGATAGACGCCGCACAGCGCGTTGCCGACGGTGTCGACGTCGATTTCCTGTGGCAATGCTGTGGCCTCGACGAATTTTCGTTCGACGCGCTGGGGAAAGAATATTTCGGTCATACGCCGGATGCGCTCGAATCCGCGGCGCTGCTGCTCAAGCTGCATGGCGCGCCGATGTATTTCTACAAGAAGGGCAAGGGGCGCTATAAGGCCGCGCCCGCCGATGCGCTCAAGGCGGCGCTCGCGAGCGTCGAGAAAAAGCGGCTGCAGGCCGAGCAGAAACAGTGCTACGTCGACGCACTCGCCGCTGGCCGGCTGCCTGAGGCGTTCCGGCCGTTGATATCGAAACTGCTTTATGCGCCCGACAAGAACAGCATCGAGTGGAAAGCGCTCGACGCCGCGTGCGAGCAACTGAAACTCACGCCGGCGCGCCTGTTCGTGAAATGCGGCGCGCTGGCGTCGGCGCACGATTACCACTTGCACCGCTTCCTGTTCGAGTATTTCCCGCACGGTACCGGCTATGGTGAACTGCCGGCAATCGTCATACCCGGCAATTTGCAGCGCGCCGAGGTCAAGGCGTTCAGCATCGATGATGTGACGACGACCGAAATCGACGATGCGTTTTCGGTGACGCCACTCGCCAACGGCAACACGCAGATCGGCATCCACATCGCTGCGCCGGCGCTCGGAATTGCAATCGGTTCACCGGTCGATGCGGTAGCGCGTGCGCGGCTTTCCACAGTGTATTTTCCGGGCCAGAAAATCACCATGCTGCCCGAGCCGGTAATCGCAGCGTTCACGCTTGGCAAAGGGGGTGATTGTCCGGCGCTGTCGCTATACGCCGAAGTCGCCGCCGACGGCACTATCGTTGCCACGCACAGTTGCTGCGAGCGCGTACCGATCGCCGCCAACCTGCGCCACGGCGAGTTGGACGAGGTGTTCAATGCTGATGCGCTCGCGGCAGGCGAGATCGCGCATGAATACGGCGTTGAGCTCAAATTCTTGTGGCGATTCGCGGCGCAGCTGCAAGCTGCGCGCGGCAAGGCTGACGCAGAGGCGGATTTGCGAGCCGAATACAATTTTTACGTCGACGGCGACCGTGTGCGCATTGTCGAGCGCAAGCGCGGCGCGCCAGTCGACAAGGTGGTGTCGGAACTGATGATTTTCGCCAATTCCGAGTGGGGCCGGCTGCTTGCCGAGGCTGGACACGCCGCGGTCTATCGCGCGCAGACCAGCGGCGGCGCGCGCATGACCACCGTACCGGCGCCGCATGAGGGGCTCGGCGTGGCGCAATACGCATGGGCGAGCTCGCCGCTGCGGCGTTACGTCGATTTGATCAACCAGCGCCAAATGCTGGCGCTGCTGGCGGGCGAGCCCGCGCCATATCAGCCCGGGGATGAAGCACTGCTTGTTGCGCTGCGTGATTTCGAGCTTGCCTACGACGCCTACGCCGGGTTCCAGCGTAACATGGAGCGCTATTGGTGCCTGAGGTGGATCGAGCAGGAAAACGTGTGCACACTAGACGCGACGGTGATGCGCGAGAATCTGGTCAGGTTCAACCATCTGCCCTTGGTGGTCCGGGTGCCGTCACTGCGCGATACGATTGCCGGAGACCAGGTGCGCATCGCAGTGTCGCGGCTGGACCCGTGGGAACTCACGCTGCACGGCGATTTCGACGGCAAGGTGAGTGCCTCCTGACTTGGCCGGTTTCACGGCTACACCTCTCAAACGACATCAGGTGTATGTTGCAGATATCTATAAAATAATGTATTTATATAGTTTACCAATATTGGCGTTTACAATATACCGTCATGGGCATGGCTGGCTCGACGCGATCGTTATCGTTGGGGAGTGGCTTGATCCGGATGGATAAGCTGCCGCTGGCAGATAGATTTTCTGTGCTGCGGCGCACGCTGCTGGCGATGGATGATTTGACGCGCTTTCAGTACGCGATACTGGTGTCAGTCGTATTGCACGCGATAGCGATGTTCGGCGTCACCATCCGCCCGCCCGACCTGTCCAGGCTCAACAGCATCGCGCCGCCGCTTGAAGTAGTGCTGGTCAACGCCAAATCAACGAGCCGGCCGTATCGTGCCAATGTGCTCGCACAACACAATCTCGACGGCGGCGGCAACACCGACCTCGATCGCCGCGCCAAGAGTCCGCTGCCGGTCACGCGCAACGACCGGCAGACCCGCGAGTTGACCCTGCAATCGCAGCGCGTCCAGCAGATTGAGAAGGAAGCGAAAAATCTGATGACGCAGGTTAAATCGCTGGCCAAAGCCGAGACCACCAGCACCACCCAGCCGCAGCCGCAGGCCGAAACCAAGGTCGCGCCCAATGCCGCCGACATCATGAGCAAGGGCCTCCAGATCGCGCGGCTGGAGGCGCAGATTTCCAAGGATTGGGACGCTTATCAGAAACGCCCGCGCCGGCGTTTTATCGGCGCGCGCACCCAGGAGTTCCGTTTCGCGCGCTACGTCGAGGACTGGCGCCTCAAGGTCGAGCGCGTCGGCACGCTCAACTATCCGCAGGCGGCGCGCGACCAGAAGATTTACGGTAGTCTGCAGCTTACGGTATCGATCAAGGCCGACGGCGAAGTCGAAAAAATCGAGATCAACCGCTCGTCCGGGCAGAAGATACTCGACGAGGCGGCGCTGCGCATCGTGCATCTCGCCGCGCCGTACGCGGCTTTCCCGGTCGACATTACGAAAGACACCGACATCCTCAGCATTACCCGCACCTGGACCTTCGCGCGCTCCGACCAGTTGTTTACGGAGTAAGGCTGGTCTAATTCATGACTGACCACTACGCCGTCGTAGGCAATCCGGTGGCTCACAGCATGTCTCCTGCCATCCACGCCGAATTCGCGCGTCAAACCGGGCAGGATATCGATTACATGAGGCTGCTTGCGCCGCTTGACGGCTTTGCTGCGTGCATCGCCGATTTCCGCGCCCGCGGCGGCAAGGGCGTCAATGTGACACTGCCGTTCAAGCACGAGGCGTGGAATTTCGTAACAGCGCATGCTGGCTATGCGCTGAATGCCGGTGCGGTAAACACTATCGATTTTCGGGATGGGAAAATCATCGGCTATAACACCGACGGCATTGGCCTGGTGCGGGATATCAAAGAAAACCTGCAGTGCGCGATCCAGGACAAGCGCGTACTTCTGCTGGGCGCCGGCGGTGCAACTTATGGCGTGATGGAACCATTGTTGCGCGAGCACCCCGAACAGCTGGTTGTCGCCAATCGCACGGTTCAAAAGGCAGTTGCCCTGGTCGGGCATTTTGAGAAGCTGCAGAATTTTTCGATAAATGGAGTTTTGGCCACGCCGTATCATGAGCTGCGACAATCAAAGTTTGATATCGTGATCAATGCCACCTCGGCGGGTTTGAACGATGAAATGCCGTCGTTGCCATCCGGGATTTTTGCGCCGGGCGCGCTTGCCTACGATATGGTGTACGGAAAGCACACGCCGTTCATTAAATTTGCGGCGGAGTACGGTGCGAAGATTTCCGATGGCACCGGCATGCTGTCCGAGCAGGCAGCCGAATCGTTTTTTGTCTGGCGCGGCGTGCGGCCAGACACCGCGCCGGTCATCGCTTTGCTCAAAAGAGAAGCCTGATTCACTGCGATGAAATCGCTGTGGCGCACGATCTGGGCAGCGCTTCTGCTTGCGTTGGGCGCGCTGGTCATCGTCCAGTTATGGTTCGTGATTCACATCGGGTACTGGGTCGACCACCCTCCGGAGTCGACCGCGTTCATGGACGCGCGGCTCGAGCGGTTGCGCGGGAAGAACCCGAAGGCAACGCTGCAATATCAATGGGTGCCGTATAGCCAGATGTCGGTGAACTTGAAGCGCGCGACTATCGCCGCCGAGGATGCCAAGTTCCTCGATCATGACGGCTTTGACTGGGACAGCATTGCGAAGGCATATGAAAAAAACCTGAAGAAAGGAAAAATCGTCTCNNTCTATCTCAACGTGATCGAATGGGGCAACGGCGTGTTCGGCGCCGAAGCCGCGGCACGGCATCATTTCGGCGTGAGCGCGGCGAACCTCACGCCGGAGCAGGCGGCGCATCTCGCGGCGATGGTGCCGAGCCCGCGGCGTTACAGCGCCGGCAGCGAGACACCGTATCTGCAAAAGCGCAAGGAAATCATCCTGTCGCGCATGAACGCGGCGCAGGTGCCGTAGCGCCAATCCGGTGCCGCCTTCCGCGCACTTGACCGTCGCAAGCCATCGGAATAATCTTCGATCAAACCCTGTTTGCCAACTACAATGTCCGCGCCTTCGTGGCGGGCCGCTCACGGCCTGTTTCGCGGGAGCGCAGCGTAAATCCTACAGGGAAAGTCGGCTCGCGCCACAACTCGGGGTGTGGGTCACCGCGTTTCGTCACAAGTTAACGCTGGAGGGGCACATGGTACAACTCAACATCAACGGCAGGTCCCAGCAGGTCGACGTCGAGCCCGATACGCCGCTGCTGTGGGTCATTCGCGAGCAGGTAGGCCTTACAGGTACAAAATATGGCTGTGGCGTCGCGCAGTGCGGCGCGTGCACGGTGCATATCGATGGCGAGCCGGTGCGCTCCTGTTCGATGCCGGTTTCCGCCGCTGCGGGCAAACGCATCACTACCATCGAAGGCTTGTCGCGCGACGGCTCGCATCCGGTGCAGAAAGCCTGGGCGGAGCTCGACGTTCCCCAGTGCGGTTATTGCCAATCGGGGCAGATCATGGCTGCCGCGGCGCTGCTCGGTAAGAAACCGCAGCCGACCGACAAGGACATCGACGAGGCGATGACCAATATCTGCCGGTGCGGCACCTATCAGCGCATCAGGGCGGCGGTGCACATTGCGGCTGGGACGGCCAAGGCTGGCGGTTCCATTATTCACATGGCGGCTGATACGGCTAGGGCGGACGATTTCGCTGCCCACACCGATCACGCAACCGAAGCATAGGCCAGAGGAGATCCGTCATGAAAAAGACACACAGCAACCAGGTCACGAATCTTTCGCGCCGCAAATTCATCATCGGTTCCGCCGCCGCTGCGAGCGGCGGGCTGGCACTCGGATTCCACTTCCCGTTTGGCATCGGAACGGCTGCGGCGCAGAGCACGGCGATTGGCGATACCGAGGTCAATGCCTGGGTAGTCGTCAAGCCCGACGACACCTGCGTGATCCGCATCGCGCGCTCTGAGATGGGACAGGGTACGCTCACCGGCCTCGCGCAGCTCGTCGCCGAGGAACTCGAGTGCGATTGGAAGAAAGTGACCACTGAGTCTGTTGCCCCCGGTCGGAACCTCGCCCGTAAGCGCATCTGGGGCGATATGTCGACCGGCGGTAGCCGTGGCATCCGCACCTCGCAGGACTATGTACGCCGTGGCGGCGCCGCGGCGCGCATAATGCTCATGCAGGCGGCAGCCGACGAGTGGAAGGTACCAGCCGGCGAGTTCAGCGTAGCCAATGGCGTCATTACCCATGCGGCTTCGGGACGCTCGACGACCTACGGCAAGGTCGCCGCAGCAGCGGCCAAGCTGACCGCGCCGGACCCGAAGAGCATCAAACTCAAGGATCCGAAAGACTGGAAGATCGCCGGCAAGCCGATGAAACGGCTGGACACGGCCGACAAACTCAACGGCGCCAAAATCTACGCGATCGACATCAGGCTGCCAGGAATGTTGCATGCCGCGATCAAGGATTGCCCGGTGTTCGGCGGCAAGCTCGCGAGCTTTGACGACTCGAAGATCAAAGGCCGCACCGGCGTGCGTGGCGCGGTGCGGGTGAGCGAGTCAGCCGTCGCCGTGGTCGCCGATTCGTGGTGGCGCGCCAAGACGGCGCTCGAGGCATTGCCGATCGTGTGGGACGAGGGTCCCAACGCATCCGTATCGAGCGCAACAATCGCTGCGCATCTCAAGGGGGGCCTCACGTCAAGCGACGCGTTCGCCGATACTAATTATGGCGACGCGCTGAAGACGATCGCGGGCGCGGCGAAAAAGGTAGAAGCAGTCTACAGCCTGCCCTTCGTGTCCCATGCGACGATGGAGCCCATGAACTGCACAGCCAAGGTCTCGGCTGACAGCGCCGAGGCATGGGTGGCGTCTCAGAACGTGGAGGCCTCGCTGGCCGCCTTGTCCACGGCGTCGGGGCTGGCGCTGGAGAAATGCGAAGTCCACAGGCACGACCTCGGCGGCGGCTTTGGCCGGCGCGGCGGCACGCAGGACTACGTGCACCAGGCAGTCGCCATTGCCAAGCAGTTCCCGGGCGTCCCGGTCAAGCTGATCTGGAGCCGCGAGGAGGACATGCGCCACGGCATCTATCGCCCAATCACCCAATGCAAGCTGACCGCTGGGCTCGATGCCCAGGGAAATGTCACCGGATTGCACGCGCGGATTTCCGGCCAGTCGATCCTGGCTTATCTGGCGCCACAGCGGATGGAAAACGGTGTCGACCGCATCGCGTTCCAGGGCTGGACCGCGGAAGAGTTCGGCTACATGGCGATCCCGAACCTGCTGATCGACCACGCGGTGCGCAACACGCACGTGCCCGTTGGATTCTGGCGCGGCGTCAACACCAACCAGAACGCACTCTATATGGAGTGCTTCATCGATGAGATCGCGCACGCGGCGAAGCAGGATCCGCTGGACTTCCGCCGCTCTCTGATGACGAAGAACCCCAAGCACCTCGCCGTGCTGAACGCGGTGGCGGAGCGGGCCGGTTGGGGAACGCCGCTGCCAAAAGGTATTTAGGCGACGCCCAAAAATTATCGCTCCATTTGTGCGCCCTCATGTGGAGTGCCTTCCAAAGCGAAACGAACGCCGGGCGATTCGATTGATTTTGGGCGTCGCCT
>PLYS01000523.1 GCA_003153455.1 Betaproteobacteria bacterium
TTTCGCGTAGAATTGCGCGAGCCGCTTGAGCGACTGGCCATCGAAAAACAACCCGGCGTCGAAAAAATACGGCGATATACGGCCGGCCTTGGTTTTGTACTCCCCGAAATAGAGTACTTTCTGTGCCAACGTGAACTCGATGAATTCGTGTCTGAAATTTTCCGACATAAGACGCCAACGTAACCATTAAAGCTCGCAAAACATCATGTTACGCGTAATCACCTTGAACCTCAACGGCATTCGCTCGGCAGCAGGCAAGGGTGTGTTTCGCTGGCTCGCGCGTCAGAAGGCCGATATTTTCTGCGTGCAGGAACTCAAAGCGCAGGCCAAGGATATGACCGCTGAACTGCTCGCACCCGCCGGCTTTCGCGGCTATTTTCATTACGCCGAGAAAAAAGGCTACAGCGGCGTCGGCCTCTATTGCAGGCGCGAGCCGGACCGCGTGATCGAAGGCCTCGGCATCCGCGAGTTCGACGCCGAGGGGCGCTACCTGCGCGCCGACTTTGGCAAGCTCTCGGTAATCTCCATTTACCAGCCGTCGGGGTCGAGCGGCCCGGAACGGCAGCGGATGAAGTTCAAGTTCATGGACCAATTCCATCCGCATCTGAAGCAGCTCACGCGCGACGGACGCGAATTCATATTGTGCGGCGACTGGAATATTGCGCACCAGGAAATCGATCTCAAGAACTGGCGCGGCAACCGCAAGAACTCTGGCTTTCTGCCGGAGGAAAGGCAGTGGCTGACGCGCGTCTTCGACGAGCTCGGTTGGGTGGATGTCTACCGGCGGCTTCATCCGGATACCACCGGAGAATCCTACACGTGGTGGTCGAATCGTGGCCAGGCGTGGGCCAAGAACGTCGGGTGGCGCATCGATTACCAGATCGCAACTCCGAGGATCGCCGCGAAAGCAACGCGCACGGCGATCTACAAAAACCGGCGCTTTTCGGACCACGCGCCGCTGATCATTGATTACGACTTGGATCGGGTAAACGTTGCGTGCTGACGCAGAAATTCGAAAACGGAAGGACGCCGATCCCTTTGGAACCCGATACCGCGATTCCAGCGCCGGCAGCACACCATGTCGGGATTGCAGTCCGGGGCGGCAATCCAGAATTCCGAAAGCGCGCGCGCGACCTGGTTGGTGCGCCGAATGAATTTGCATAATCTTTGCGCCGCTGGCGGGTGTCGGTCAATTGCCACTTTGCTGGCCGTCCGGCCACGCGACCGGAAGTGTTCTGGAGACACAATGGTTTTTCAAGACGTCATTGCTATAAGGGACTTTTGATCTGTTGAAGCGGCAGTTCAACTCCCTCGCTTGTGCTTTCCCCTGACAGAGTGGGACTGCGAAGGGCGGGGTACTGCCGCGCCTGTGACCGCAGCAGGATGTGCTGATCGAGCGTCTGTTCATCGAGCAAAACCACAGCCCGTTTGCCGAAGCGATCCGCAGCATCCGCAGCGACGTGCTTCTTTCGCGAGTCGATTCGCCGCAAAAAGTCGTGCTCCTGGCATCCTCTCTTCCCGAAGAAGGCAAAACCACCGTCGCGAGCTGCACTGTGGTACCGCAACCGCATCCGAGTGAACGCCCCCAGGTGACCTGGCTGCTGGCAGGGACAGCAAGATCATCGCAGCAATTGCGAGCGTTGAGCCGTCCGCGGGGAAAATCCTGATCGACGGCATCGGCACCGCCACNNGGCTGATGATTTCATCGCACGCCTGCCCCAGGGCTACGACACCCTGATCGGCGATCGCGGCGTGAGGCTGTCGGGCGGCCAGCAGCAACGCCTCGCGCTCGCCCGCGCGCTGCTGAAAGACCCGCCGATCCTGATACTCGATGAAGCCACGGCGATGTTCGATCCGCAGGGCGAAGCGGAATTTCTGCAAGCCTGTCGCGACGCGCTCAAGCGCCGGACGGTGCTGCTGATCACGCATCGGCCCGCGAGTCTGGCGGCAGCCGACCGGATCGTGCGCATGGAGCAGGGGCGGATAATCGGGAGCTGACGGAGTGCTGAAAATGGGGGCGCGCGCGCAGTGGCAACGAAGCTGCGCTCAGCGCTCGGTCAGCGAGCGCTCGAGTATCTTGTTGATCGGCTTGAGCAGGTAGTAGAGCACGCTGCGCCGGCCGGTGAGGACATCGACCTGTCCGGTCATCCCCGGAATGACCGGCAGGATCTTGCCGCGATACTCGACTCCGGGCCTTGCAGTGCGCACGTGCGCGACGTAGTACGGCTCGGAAGATTGGCCCGGCTGTGATTGCGGCTGGATGGAATCGGCGCTGACATACACGAGCTTGCCTTCCACCCCGCCATAGATGCTGTAATCGTAGGCCGCGAGCTTGACGGTCGCCTTCTGCCCGACCGAGACGAAGGCGATGTCCTGCGGCCGGATGCGCGCCTCGACCAGCAGCGAGTCCTCCACCGCCACGATCTCCGCCATCGGCGTCCCCGGTTGCACCACGCCGCCAAGGGTCTTGTTGGCAATGGTCTTCACCACGCCATTCACCGGCGAGCGAACCAGGGTGCGCGCCATCTTGTCTTCCAGCCCCGGCACCGCCTCGGCGACTTTCGCCAGCTCATTTCTCGCCGCCGACAGCTCGCCGGCCGCCTGGCTGCGGAACTGTGATTCGTTGTCCTGCATCTTTCGCCTGGCTTCTTCGATCGCCGACTGCGCGCGTGGGATCGCCAGGGTTGCTGCATCCAGATCGGTGCGAATGCGGGTCGATTCACGTTGCAGGCGCAGCAACTCCACTTCGGACACCGCACCCTCTTTCACCATGGGCGCGGTGATGGCCATTTCCCGCTTCAGGATATCCAGCTGCTCCTGCGTGCGGTCGCGCTTGGACTGCAGTTCCACCACCTCCTGCGTTCGCTGCGCCAGTTGCTCGCGCAGCACCGCGTTCTTGCCCGCGAGATCGCCCAGCCGGGCACGATGCACCGCGACCTCGTTATCGGCGAGCGCCTTGGCACTCTTGAGAACCTCGGCCGGCATCTGCAGCGAAGCTCCCTGCACCTCGGCGGTGAGCCGGGCTACTTTCGCCCGCAATCCGAGCTCGCCCTGCTGGCCTTCGCGATAGGCCGAGGCGAAGCGCACGCGGTCGAGCTGGAACAGCACCTGGTCTTTCTTCACCAGGTCGCCTTCCTGCACCAGGATCTTCTCGATGATGCCGCCTTCGAGGTTCTGCACGTATTGGGTCTGGCTTGCGGTGATCACTTTGCCCTCGCCGCGCGCGATCTCATCGATTTGCGCGAGCCACGCCCACGCGAGGGCGATGACGAAGAGTCCGATGATGGCCGCGAGCAGCCAGTGCGGCGAGCGCTTCATGCCTCCGTCATCGGCGGCCAGCTCCTCCGGCCGCCACGCCGGCGGCAGCAGCGGCGGCTTCTTGTGCTTCGCCACCGTCTCGTGCGGGATGTCGATCACTTCGCTCATCGCGCCGTCCTCACCTTGCCTTCGGCAATGGCCTTCAATACCAGTTCTTTCGGCCCCACCGCCACCACCTTGCCGCTGTCCATGACCACCAGGGTGTTTATCACCGAGAGCAGCGACTCGCGGTGCGTGACGATGATGATGGTCTTGCCAGCAAGTTCGGTCTGCATCTGCGTCTTCAGGCGTTCTTCGGCCGAATGGTCCATCGCGTGCGTGGGTTCGTCGAGCACCAGAATCGGCGGATCGGTGATCAATGCGCGCGCCAGCGCCACGGTCTGGCGCTGCCCCCCCGAGAGAGCCTCGCCGCGTTCGCCCACCGGCATGTCGAAGCCCTTGGGATGGCGGTTGACGATGTCGATGAGCCCGGCGATCGAGGCCGCGCGCAGGATCGCCGCGTCGTCGGCGCCGGGGGCGCCCACCAGCAGATTGTCGCGCACGCTGCCGGCGAACAGCGCGATATTCTGCGGCAGATAGCCCACCGCGCGGCGCAGGTCCACCGGATCGATGGCGCGGATGTCGGTGCCATCCACGAGAATCGAGCCCCCCTGAGGCTGATACAGCGCCACCAGTAGCTTTGCCAGCGTCGTCTTGCCCGAGCCGATGCGGCCGATGATGCCGACGCGGTCGCCTTCCTTGATCGCGAAGCTTACCCCGGCGAGCGCATCGAGTTCGCTGCCGGGATACTTGAAGGCAACGTCCTGAAAGCGGATGTCCCCGCGGAGCGTGGGGCGGTGCACGAAGCTGCGGTCGCGCGGCCGCTCGCGCGGAGCGTCCATGATCTTGTTCAGCGCGGCGAGCGCGCTCATCGACTGGTGGTAGCGCGTGAGGAGCGAGGCCACCGTCGACAGCGGCGCAAGCGCGCGTCCGGCGATGATGGTGCAGGCTATCAGCGCGCCCGTGGTGAGATGATTCTCGCCCATCAGGTATACGCCCACGGCGAGCGTCGCGACGCCGACCATTGCCTGCACCCAGATCGAGAAGTTCACCGCGAGCGAGGAAAGAAAGCGCGTTCCCAGGCTTTCCCTGGCAACGTAGTCGACCACTTCTTCCCACTTGCGCTGCATCTGCGAGGCCGCGCCCAGCGCCTTGACCGCCTCGATCGAGCCCAGCGTCTCGATCAGGATTGCGTGCTTGGCCTCGGCCGCCCGGAACACACGGCGAATGCGATCGCGCAGCGGCACTTGCAGCGCCACGCCCATCGCCACCACGATCGGGATGGCGACCAGCGGCACCGCCGCCATCGTCCAGCCGCCGACCATGGCGATCACCGCGATGAACAGCAGCACGAAGGGCAGGTCGATCAATGAGGTCATGGTCGCCGAGGTAAAGAACTCGCGCAGCGACTCGAACTCGCGCACGTTGTTGGCGAGCATGCCGACCGATTCGTGTCCGGCATCCAGCCGGCGCGCCATCACCTGCTCGAACAGCGCCGAAGACAGCGCCATATCGGCGCGCCGCCCGGCCACGTCGATGAACCAGCCGCGCAGCAGCTTCAGGCCGAAGTCGAACAGGTAGATGACAGCCATGCCCAGGGCCAGCACCCAGAAGGTCTCGAACGCCTTGTTCGGGACCACCCGGTCGTAGACGTTCATGAAGAAAATCGGCGAGAGCACGGTGAAGATATTCACCAGCACGCTGGCGGCCGCGACCTCGCCATAGAGCGGCCAGGCGCGCGCGAGCGTGCCCCAGAACCAGTGGTGAGTGGCGAGGATGCGCTCGCTGCCGGTGCCCGCCTCGAAGCGCACCGCGCGGCTCACCGCAATCGCCGTGCCCTCGTAGTCCCGGGCCAGTTCCGCGACCGGCACGGTCTTCTCGATGCCCTCGGCGGTGACGATCTGAGCAAAGTCCTCGCCGCGCGCGACCAGCACGCAGGCGTTGCGATTCTTGAGCAGCAGCACCGCCGGGAGCGAGAGCTTCGGGAAGAGCTCCAGTCCTATCTCGATGGTACGCGCGGTGAGCCCGGCGCGTTCCGCAGCGCGCGCGAACAGCGCGGGGGTGAGCCCGGCCGCATCGATAGGCAGACCCGTGACCAGGGCTTGGGCGCTCATCGGCTGGCCGAGCAGGCGCGCCACTTGCGCGAGGCACGCCGCCAATGGGTCGGTCAGCGATTCGGCGGCTGGTGCCGGCGTGTCGGCGATCATCGTGCAGCCTTCGCCGATCCCAACGTCGTGGTCATGCGCAAGCCCACAGCCGCCCCCTTTAGTTCTCGCGCAGGCGCGTGTTCTTCCCTGTGCTGTGCACTGCGGGAATATTATCCGACTCCAACCGCGCAGCTTGGACTTTATCTTCGTCACTTTGCGCAGCTGCGGCCTTCTGCGCCTCCTGCCGCTCCTTCCGGGTCTGCGGCGTCGCGTCGACCTCCACCCCCAGTGTTTCGAGCAGCTTGCCCATCGCCGCGAGCACGCGCAGCTCGCCGAGTGTGACCGCGTACAAGCCCGTGTACTGGCTGCTCTTCGCGCTAAACAGTTCGTTCTCGGCGTTGAGCACGTCGAGCAGCGTGCGCTGCCCGATCGAGAATTGCAAACGGTAGGAGGTCACCACCTGCGCGCTGGCCGCCGCGTAGCGCTGCAGTTGCGGCAGGCGGATGCGGTCCTCCGCCAAGCCCTGCCAAGCCTGGCGCAGATCGCGCTCGGTGTCGTTGCGCGCCTTGCCGTAATTGGCGAGGGCTTCGTCGATGCGCGCTTCGGCCTCGCGCACGAGCGAATCGTCGATGCCGCCGCGAAACAGATTGTAGCGCAGCCTCAACATCGCGAAGCGGTCGGTGTAGGCGCCGCGAACGCCGTCCAGGTCATGGTTCGCCGACGTGCCGACCTCCAGCGCAAGGCGCGGTGCAGCGAAGCGGCTGCGCAAGGATTCGCGGTCGGCCTGCGCCGCGAGAAATTCCTTTTGCGCCGCCCGGATCGCCGGGTGAGTCTCCAGGGCCTGCGCGAGCGCCGCCGCGAGCGAAACAGGCAGCATCGCCTGAAAGCTGCCCGCATCGGCGAGTGTGCCGGGCGGCTGGCCGGTGAGATGCAGAAAGGCCGCCTCCGCCTGCGCCAGCTGGCCGCGCAGCTGCGTGAGCGACGCCTGCGCCAGCGCGAACCGCGCATCGGCCTGCTGCGCATCGGCGCGACGGCCCTGCCCGACATCGGCAAGCCGCGACACCTGCGCGAGCGTCTCCTGGTGGCGCTTCTCGTTGTCGACGGCAATGGCGATCAGCTCGCGCAACCGGATCACGTCCAGGTACGCCTGCGCCACGCGCGCGCCGGCATTCTCGGCGGCATTCGCCACCTGATCGCCGGCGCCCTCGGCGCGCGCCTGGAAGCGGCGCACCTGGCCCGAGGTGGCGCCACCGTCAAAGATGAGTTGTGACAGGTTGACTTCAGCCTCGCGCCGCGTCAGGGACTGGTCGGAGCCGAGCGCACGCGTGCTCGGGTTGTCGCTGTGCTCGCGGCCCTGTCCCAAGCTCGCATCGATTGTGGGGTACCAGGCGCCGCGCGCCTGCGCTGCGTTTTGCTCGATTGCGCGTTGGTTGGCGCGCGCCGCGCGCACTTCCGGCAGGTTCGCCACTGCGCGGGTCAGCGCATCGGCCAGCGTGTCGGCAAAGACGCGCGGACTCGGGAGGACGGCGCAGGCCAGCAACGCGTAAAAACAAACGCGAAAGGCCAAGGCGATTCCTTGTGGAGCTACATCGGCGCGGCCGCGGGCAGGGCCGGCCGCCGGCAAATCGTTCTCCAGGCTGACCGTGCGCCGGATTTCGTCCGATACCAGCCCCAGGGCCATCGGCCGCACTACTCCGGGCAACACCACGACGTCGTAGAGTTCCTCGACCACGCCCTCGATGCGCAGCCAGTGCACGATGTCGCCGCTTTTGAGATCGATCACCATCAGCCCGCAGCGCGGCTCCACCTCGCGCCGCTTCAGTTCGTCATCCAGCGCGAGGCCGGAGAAGGTCTTGTTGTGCCGCGGGCGCGACATGCCCACTACCGCGAAATTCTTGTGTATCGTCACGCCGCGGATGTAGCCGGGGCAGAACGCGATTTCCTCGAACGCGCCCCGGGTCAGGTCCACCCGGCCGAAGCGCCCGCTGCCCGAGTCCGCAAGATAGAGCACGCCATCGGCGAGGCGCGGCGAGTGCGGCATGGACAGGCCGCCCAGCACCACCTCGTTCGTGCGCATGTCCATCACCACGCCGCCGTCGCGGCGCTTCTCTCGCCACCCGTCGGCGACATCGGATTTGCTCACCGCGCTCACATAGCGCGGCACGCCTTCGGCCATGGCCAGTCCGTTCAGATGGCAGCGGTCCTCGGCCGCCAGGCGCGAGATGAATGGCGGTTTCCACAGCGGCCGGATGCTGTGCGTTTCGCTGAGGGTTGCGACGCAGCCGAACAGCGTGGCGATGAACACCGGCTTCCCGTCGGCGCCGAGGCCGATGTCGTGAATGTCGAGGTCGCCCGTGGTGTAGGCGGTGCGCGGAATGTAGAACCGGTCGTAGCCCTCGGCCGTCTCGCCGGGCGCGAGTGCGTTCTCCAGCCGCCACAACTGGTAGAGCGTGCTCATCCACAACGTCTGGCCGCCGCCCGCGAGGCCCATGCAGCGGTTGAACGTGCGCTCGAACACCGACAAACGCCCATCGGAGTTCAGGCCGAGCAGGAACAGCTTGCCGGCCTGATAGGTGGTGAAGGCGAGGCTCAGGCGCTGCTCGGCCATCCAATTGGTGAATTGGCGCGAGGTGGTGATCTCGAACTTGGGGGACGCGACGGCGTCCTGGGTGGAGGGATTCACGGTTACGGTCCTTTTTCCCTATTCTAGTGCGTAACCGGGAGAATGAGAAAAGCGACTTCAAACTGCGGCGATTGCGACGACGCATTGGAGTTTGCGCTCGGGGCAACACGCCGCGGGGCGACGGGGTGAATTTAGGACGACTGGTTGGCGAAAGCCGGCGACCGCGTCAGCTCAGATGAACATTATTCGCTGCCAGCAATTGATGGTCTATCAGCAGGTTCGCCATGCCCAGGGTGTAGGCCGCGCCGCCAAGCGTGTAGCTGTCGTAGGTGATGCCATGGTCCGTCACCTGGCCGCTAGCGGACGGCGCCCAACCTTGACCCGTCGATGTCACAGAGTCGCCGGCATTGCCCGTGACGAACAACTGGTTGCTGCTGTCGGATATATTGAGCACGTCGTGAATGTTCAGGGCGAGAGAATTGTTGCCGCTGCCAAGATCGATGCGCTCGATGTTATGCACCCTGCCGTCTACGCCGGCGGCGGTGAGATCGAGCGTCATCCCGCTTCCGTCGAGCACCAGCGTATCGAATCCGCCGCCGCCGTCGATTTTTAGGAAAGCACTGCTGGAATTGCCGGCCAAGCCCATATGTATCGTGTCGTTGCCGGCGCCGCCGGTGAAGGAGTCCACGCCGCCGCCGCCGATCATCGTGGCGTCGCCCTGGCCGCCGATAAAGGTCTCGTTCGCCGGCGTGCCCTGAAGCGTATAGGAAGTGCCGGGACCGCCGATGCCCACATAGGTGTCCGATGTGGCGATGAATTTCGAGCCGAAAATCACATAGCTCTCACCCGCATAGGCTCCCGTGGACGGCGCGGCGCTAGACGAGCCGACGATCAGGTCGGCAAAGCCGTCCCCGTTCACGTCTCCGGCAGCGCTCACCGCATAGCCGGAGTCGTTGCCCGGCCCGACCGCGGAGATCCTGAACCCCTGGCTGGGGGTAAGGTGGGCAAGATCCACGATGCTAATACCCGAGGCATTCGTCGTGCCAAATCCCGAGGCTGTCCCGAAGATCACATAGCTCGTGCCAGCCGGGTTTCCGCCGTTGTCTCTGGCGTGGGGTGCGCCGATGATCAGGTCGCCATAGCCGTCGCCGTTCACGTCCCCCGCCGCGTGGACCGAGTAGCCGGCCATATCGCCCGTCGCGGCGCCGATGATTTCAAAACCCTGCGCGGGGGTGAGGGTCGCAAGGTTCAGGGTCGGGGCAAAGGACCCAGCGTGGCCGAATACCACCCAGGCTGCGCCGGTATCGACTCCGTTCACTGTGGTGGCATAAGGCGCCCCGACGATCACGTCTGCAAAGCCGTCGCCGTTCACGTCGCCGGCGGTGCTCACCGAGTAGCCAAAATTGCCCCTTGCTGTAATCAGACCAGGCGTCCCCGCACCAACGATGCTAAAACCGTTGGTACCGTTGAGCGAAGCGAGATCCAGGTTCGCGCTAAAGCCGCCAGCGTGCCCGAATACCACGTAGGCCGCTCCGGAATTAGTGACACCGTACGGGCTGGCGCGCGAAGCCCCAATGATGACATCGCCAAAGCCGTCGCCGTTCACGTCGCCGGCTGCGCTCACCGAATCGCCGGTCACGTCACCTGCCGCAACGCCGGAGATCTTGAAACCGTTGCTGCCATTGAGAGAAGAAAGCTCTACCGTATCAAAACCGCCAGCGTGCCCGAACACCACATAGGCCGCTCCGGTGGCCTGAACGCCGTTCGAGGCGGCGCTCGTAGCCCCGATGATAATATCGGCAAAGCCGTCGCCGTTCACATCCCCGGCTGAGTACACGGAGCGGCCCGCGAAGTCATGTGCCGCCACCCCATCGATGCGAAAACCTTGGGCGCTCGTAAGCGTCGAAAGATCCAGGTTCGCGCTAAAGCCGCCAGCGTGCCCGAACACCACGTAGGTCGAGCCGGACCATTTTCCGTTCGGGCCGGCGTAGGGCGCTCCGATGATCAGGTCGCCAAAGCCGTCGCCGTTCACGTCGCCGGCCGCGCTCACTGATATTCCCGAGTCGGATCCGGCGGCCGCGCCCGAGATGCTGAAACCGTTGCTGCCATTGAGAGAGGAAAGCGGCACCGTGGAGGGAAACGCCGCGGCCTGGCCGAATACCACATAGGCCTGGCCGGCACCTGCCCCGTGGAAAGGCGCGCCGATGATCAGATCGGCATAGCCGTCGCCGTTGATATCGCCGGCTGAGCTTACCGCACGTCCCGAAAAGTCATAAGTCGCCACGCCGGGCAGGCGGAAACCGGTGGTGGATAGGTCGTCCAAGCTCAGGTTAGAGGTATCGGCGGTGACGCTATGGACGGCCCCATCGAATACCGTGAAGCCGATAGTGCGCCCGCCAGCGGTATTGGTGCTGAACGTTACCGAATCCAGAACATGCTGGTAATCAGCCAGCGTGCCGCTGCCGGTGATGGTCAACACGCCGTTATTTGCATAAGTGGCAGTCATGCCCGGCTGCAAGGTGCCGGGGTTGAAGCTCAACACATCGTTGCCGGCCGAGAAGCCGGCGCTGATTGCGACCGTGGCCGCAGTCACATGGTTGCTGTCCACATCGCTCAGCGTGAAGCTCGGAGCCACCAGCATCGCTGGATCACCGACGGTGTAGTTAAACGGCGAAACGCCTGAGATCACCGATGCATCGTTCGCACCGGTCAGGTGTATCGTCAGCGACTGGCTCGTCGTCGCCGTACCATCGGAGACCGTTAACGCAAAGTTTTCGCTAGTATTCGCTCCCACGGGCAGCGCATTGATCGCCGCATCGTTCGGTACATAGCGGTACGCGCCGCTCGTGCTATTCACGTACACGGTGCCGTATTGGCCCGTCTCGGCCAAGTTATAGCCCGATAGTGCCGTCGAAGCCACCCCACCGGTGACCCCGTAGATCAGCGTCGTGCCAACATCCGGGTCGTGCCCGGTCAGC
>PLYS01000112.1 GCA_003153455.1 Betaproteobacteria bacterium
CCAGAGATGCTGCATATCGCACCGCCCGTAATGCATTGTCCGAACCGTCGCAGGGGATCAGTATTTTTCGCATGCTGGTTTCCTTCAGAAAGTATTGATCGGCGGCACTCGATATGGCGGTTGAACCCGCGCCGCATGGCATCCGCCAAAGTTACCGCTGCGCCCGCAATATTCATTTGATCCAGCTCAAATCGGTCCGAGTTCCAGTCGGCCCCTGCTGGAACAGGCTACTAAGCTCTCCAGGCTCAAACGCATTGCGGGCAGCACAACGCGTTACCAAAGGCCACGAGCAGTTATCGTGCCAGCGACGTGAGTTTGCTTTCTGGCCGGGCGTCGTCCTGTTGCGCGACCAAAAGTTCGTTGGAGCGGTGCTGCAATAGCAGCAACTTTCGTGGGTAAAGTGCTGCGATGGCAACATCGGTGTTCTGGAGAGGGTCAGCACACTGTGCCACCTTCCCGCGCGGGATGTTCATAGAAAAAGCGCATCATTTCTCGCGTGGCGTCCGGTCCTCGGGGATCGGTGTATGAGCCCCTTGGGCTACCTCCTGACCACGCATGTCCGGCCCCGTGGATTCGCCACTGTTCCACAATGGTTTTTCCGTCTCCATCAAGGTGGGTTGCACGTGTGTACGCGTGGCCGCCTGGTACCTGACCCCGCTGGACGGTTACTCGCGGACTCGCCTCGGTTTTAGTATTCGCCCCGCCATGGATGTGGGTCGTCGTCCACTGTGCGGTTACTTTGTCGCCGTTACTCGGATGCACTTTGGTATCCCGATCGCCGTGGAACACAATCGTCGGAACCGCCTGTCGGCATTGCCCTGCTCCTGGAATACCGTTGTACTGCGACTGGGACGGGACTGCTCCGCCATGCATTGCAGCCAGCGCGGAAGGCAGGTCATGGGCGACTGCATGGGGTAGTCCGGAGTGGACGCCGACTGCCGCGTAGAGATCAGGGTAGGTCATCCCCATCGTCGCGGCCATTGCGCCGCCGGCTGATAGGCCAGCTACATAAACTCGCTGCTTGTCGATAGGGTAAGTACTAATGATCTGACGCGTGATGCCGGCAATGATGGATGGCTCTCCCCGGTCACGCTGCTGGTCGGTCGTCTTGAACCAATTCCAACAGTTCGAGCCATTGGCGCTCTGCGCCTGCGCGGGATAGACCACAAAGCATTGGTGTTCTTCGGCGAGGATATTCATGCGGGTGCCAATAGCGAAATCGTCAGGATTCTGCTTGCACCCATGCAGCATGACGACCAGGGGCAGCGTTTGCCCATGATAGCCACTGGGAATGTAGAGCTTGTAGGTGCGGCTTCCTGCATGGTTGCTATAGGACCCACTGAGAAATCGTCCCCCGGGTGCTACGTCAGGTGTTTCATCCCGCACGGGGCTAGGCCTGACGGCTGGATCAGAGTCTCCCTGCCAATGCGGGGGCATTTGAAGGCGGAAACGCGACAGTAGTTCTTGGGCAGGGCTTTTTGCAGAGGTGAATGTGTCATCCATGACCCGGAAGACGCCTTCGATAGGCGGATTCTTGCTCACATTGGCGGTTGGATCCGCGGCAACAGTCGCATCCGGCATGGGCATGCCCCGCAGTGCGCGCTGAATTAGGGCGGTAGCCTCGACAAGCGATCCCGCGCCCACTAGGCGGGTGGCTTCGAGCATTCCTGCCCTTACTCTTTCATGCATGTCCATAGTTGCATTCCTCCATAGTAACTATTGAATACGATCGGCTAAGGCTGCCTTAACTGCCGGATTGGCTTGCAAGGCTCCCAGAACAAATAAGGAGTCGATGGTTGCGCGGGCGAGTTCGGGGGAGACATCGTCAGCAATACGGGCCAAACCTAGCACCTGTATGTGGAGCTTCTGACCGGCCGCCTGAGCGGCCTCAAGGTCTTGGCGGGAGAAGTGCTGCAGGCCGAGAACCAAGGTCTTGCGAGCGACCGTTTGCTTGACGACATCAACATGGGTTGCGAGTTGGTTGCGTATTGCGGTTCGGATGAAATCGGTGCGGTTGGAATAAAAGCCTTCTTGCACCAACAAGTCGATCTGTCCCAGGTCAATGAACCCTAAGTTGATCGTAATTTTCTCGGTATCGCCTAGTTTCGACCGTATCTCGTGCACGCTCATAAAGTCCTCCGTGACCATCCTAATACCATCCGTAGACCATCTGTATGGATGTTATTATGGCACGAGGCGACTTAAAGTCAAGTGCTTTGTTTTGTCGTTGTCGCGCTGGGCCTGTTTGTCGCTGGCCGCTTTCTTGCGGCGGTAGCTTTCAACGTTGAGTTCGAAGATCGTCGAGTGATGCACCAGGCGGGCGATGGCGGCGACGGTCATGCCTGGGTCGGGGAACAGGTTATCCCACCCGGAGAAGGCCTGATTGGCGGTAATGAGGATGCTGCGTCTCTCGTAGCGCTCGGCGATCAGTTCGAACAGCACGCTGGTCGGAGAGACGAGAGAGGGATATCAGGCTGCGACGGTACTCTCGCGATTCAACAGCGTGCGTGCAGCAACGATCACCTCGCCGGCGGTAATGCCGACCGGGCCGGAGCCTGCGGCAACCAGCGAGTCGGCTGCGGCGCCGTGTAGATGCACTCCAGCGAGTAGCGCCGCCTTCGAATCCGCACCCTGCGCGAGCAGCGCTGCGATGATGCCGGTCAGCACGTCGCCCATGCCGGCGCTCGCCATGCCCGGATTGCCGCTCGTATTGATGAACCATGCGCCGTCAGGCAGCGCGCACACGCTGCCGGCGCCTTTCAGTACCACGAAACTGTGATAACGCGTTGCGATTGCACACGCGGCGGCGATGCGGTCAGCCTGAACCTTCGCCGTAGTGCTTGCAAGCAGGCGCGCCGCTTCGGCGGGATGAGGTGTGAGCAACGTCGGCGCCGTGCGCTGGGTGACGAGTTGCTGCAGTTCAGCATCGGCAGCGATCAGATTCAATGCATCGGCATCGATCACCAACGGCAGCTTGCTGGGCAGTGCCGCCGCCAGCGCGTGGTGCGCATCGGGCGTTTGCCCAAGTCCGGGTCCGACGGCAAGGCAGTTCAGGTGCTCGAGCTTCAAAACTTCATGCACTGCGCGCAGCATCAGTTCGGGTTGCATCGGGTCGTAGCCGGCGCTATCGGCGGCGAGCAATCCGACATAAACACGGCCGGCGCCGAGGTTGAGTGCTGCGCGGCCGGCGAGCAACGCAGCGCCGACCATGCCGGGTGCGCCGCCAAGGATGCCGAGACTGCCGTAATCGCCTTTGTGGCTGTTGGCGCGCCGCGCCGGTAACGCTGTGGCGATGACAGCGCTCCCGATGACAGCGCCTTGCGCAGTGTGCAGTGCCGCTGCATCGAGCCCGAGGGGGCACAGATGGATCTGGCCGCAATGATCGGGCCCGTCGAGAGTGAGCAGGCCCGGCTTTAGCCCGATGAATGTCACCGTATGGGTTGCGCGTACCGCGCAACCCATTATGCGTCCCGTATCGGCTTCCAACCCGCTGGGCACGTCGATAGCAAGTACCGACGTGCCCATCGCATTGATGGCGGCGACCAATTCGGCGTGTTTGCCGGTGAGATCGCGCTGCAGGCCGATGCCGAACAAGCCGTCGATCACCAGATCCCAGCACTGGCCGGACGGAATGCGCTCAATGGTATCGCCACCATTGTCGCGCCAGGCGCTATACGCGGCCTTGGCATCGGCGGAGAGTTTGGCTGCGTCGCCAGCGAACACGACGCTAACCTTGAACCACCACGATTTCAGGTGGCGCGCGACAATGAATGCATCGCCGCCGTTGTTGCCGGGACCGGCGACGATCAATACGCCCCGGCCGCGATCGCCGACCAGATCGCGCGCGATCTGCGCCGCCGCGAGCCCGGCGCGCTCCATCAGGCCGGGCGGCTGCAAGCAGGCAAGCGCTTTGATTTCGATGTCGCGTATCTCGGCGGTGCGATAGACCGGCACGAACTCTACTGGTTGAAAGGTCATAATCGTGGCGGTAGCCTTAGATCGGCTGCAGATTAACGTCCATTATCGGGGTGAACGAGTGAACGGGTGAATGAGTGAAACCCCTCACCCCGGCCCTCTCCCCGGGTACGGGGAGAGGGTGTTCACCTCTTTACCCGTTCACACGTTCACTCGTTCACGATTTCTTGCTAGTTTAACCCAATGGCCAGGGAGTTTTGGTCTACGGCTGGTATCGGTTTCGGGTAAAATCCCGTTTTACGGATATCGCGCTGACTTCATGCCGCAATTCCTCAGCTTGCGCGGGCGCAATGCCCTTTCCGAGTTCCGCTTAAGCAAGCTCAACCAGGCTCTCCAGCAAGTCCATCTCAGGCTGTCCGGCATCAACGCCGAATTCTGGCACTTTGTCAGTGCGGCGCGCGCCCTGACGAATGCCGAGAACGTGATACTCGAACGCATCCTGACCTACGGGCCCGCCGTGCAAGCAGTGCCGGAAGCAGGGCAGTTGCTGCTGCTGGCGGTACCGCGTCTCGGCACGATCTCGCCGTGGTGCTCGAAAGCGACCGACATCGCGCGCCATTGCGGCTTGAGCGTGGTCGAGCGCATCGAACGCGGCGTTGCTTGGCACGTCGCCACGGCCGACGGGGGCCGCCTCTCCGCACGCGAAGCAGCGGCGCTGCTGCCGCTGATTCACGACCGCATGACCGAGACCGTGCTCGATACGCTCGACGCAGCGGCGCAGCTGTTTCATCACTATTCACCGCAGCCGCTCAACGCGGTCGACATTCTCGCCGGCGGGGTTGCGGCGCTGGCGAATGCCAACCGCGAAATGGGGCTCGCCCTGTCGGACGACGAGATCGACTACCTGTGGCAGTACTTTTCGCGGTTGAAACGAAATCCGACCGACGTCGAGCTGATGATGTTCGCGCAGGCGAACTCGGAGCACTGCCGCCACAAGATTTTCAATGCCGNNGAGCTGATGATGTTCGCGCAGGCCAACAGCGAACATTGCCGACACAAGATTTTCAATGCCGACTGGATCATCGACGGCGTCAGGCAGGACAAATCGCTGTTCGCGATGATTCGCAACACGCATGAGCAGCGTCCACAGGGAACCATCGTCGCCTATTCCGATAACTCGGCGATCATCAAAGGCGCGCGCGTGCGGCGTTTTTATCCGGCGGTCGACGGCAGCTACCGCTATACCGACGATGACACGCACATCCTGATGAAAGTCGAGACCCACAATCATCCGACCGCGATCTCGCCGTTTCCGGGGGCTGCGACCGGCGCCGGCGGCGAGATCCGCGACGAGGGCGCAACCGGGCGCGGCGCCAAGCCGAAAGCGGGGCTAACGGGGTTTACGGTCTCCAACTTGAATATCCCCGGCTTTATTCAGCCTTGGGAATTGTGGGAGGAAGTAGCTGGCTCCAATCCGCCTCACGCCTCTCGCCTCACGCCTCACCGCACTTATGGCCGTCCGGCCCGCATTTCATCCGCGCTGCAAATCATGCTTGAAGGTCCGATCGGCGGTGCGTCGTTCAATAACGAATTCGGCCGCCCCAATCTGTGCGGCTATTTCCGCAGCTTCGAGCAGAAAATCGCGGGTGAGGTGCGCGGCTACCACAAGCCGGTCATGCTCGCCGGCGGTATCGGCAACATCTCTGCGCAGCACGCGCACAAGCAGGAGGTCGGCATCGGCACGCTGCTGATCCAGCTTGGCGGGCCGGGCATGCTGATCGGGCTCGGCGGCGGTGCGGCGTCGAGCATGCAGACTGGGAGCAACATCGAGGCTCTCGATTTCGATTCGGTGCAGCGCGGCAACGCCGAGATGCAGCGCCGTGCGCAGGAGGTGATCGACCGTTGCTGGGCGCTCGGCGCCGGTAACCCGATCCTTTCGATCCACGACGTCGGCGCCGGCGGTTTGTCGAATGCAATGCCGGAAATGGTGCACGCGTCGCAACGCGGCGGACGCCTCGACTTGCGCGCGATACCGAGCGAAGAGCCGGGCATGTCGCCGCTGCAGGTATGGTGCAACGAGGCGCAGGAACGCTACGTGCTGGCGATCGCACCGCAGCGCTTGGAGTCGTTCACGGCGCTATGCGAGCGCGAGCGCTGTCCGTTTGCGGTGGTCGGCAGCGCGACCAGCGATCGCAAGCTGGTGGTCGACGATCCCGTGTTTAGCAATACGCCGGTTGATATGGAGTTGTCGGTATTGTTCGGTAAGCCGCCCAAAATGCTGCGTGACGCCACGCATCGTGCAACCAACCTGCCGCCGTTCGATGCCTCGGGTATCGAGTTGCGCGAGGCGTGTTTCAGGGTGTTACGGCTGCCGGCGGTGGCGGACAAGACATTTCTGATTTCGATCGGCGACCGCACCGTCGGCGGCATGACCGCGCGCGACCAGATGGTAGGGCCGTGGCAGGTGCCGGTGGCCGACGTGGCGGTGACGCTGTTCGGCTTTCAGGAATGCCGCGGCGAGGCGATGGCGATAGGGGAGCGCACCCACCTTGCGTTGATCAGTCCCGCGGCGTCAGGCCGGATGGCGGTCGGCGAGGCGGTCACCAACATCGCCGCGGCGGCGGTAGCCGACATCGGCGACATCAAGCTGTCGGCAAACTGGATGGCAGCCGCTGGTCACCCCGGCGAAGATGCAGCGCTCTACGACACGGTGCGCGCGGNNGGAGCTGTGCCCGCAGCTCGGCATCAGCATTCCGGTGGGCAAGGACTCGATGTCGATGAAGACCGCGTGGAGTGACGGCAATGCAAAGAAGGAGGTCATTGCGCCGCTGTCATTGATCGTGTCGGCATTTGCGCGCGTGTTTGACGCACGCAAGACGCTGACGCCGCAGCTGCGCACGGATTGCGGCGATACCGATCTGATTCTGATCGACCTGGGTCTGAACAAGTGCCGGCTCGGCGGCGCAGCGCTGGCCCAGGTCTATGGTCAGATCGGCAATGCTGCGCCGGATGTCGATGATGCTCTCCTGCTGCGCGCGTTTTTCGGCGCAATCCAAGAGCTCAATGCCGCAGGCAGAATACTCGCCTATCACGACCGTTCCGATGGCGGCTTGTTCGTTACGGTATGCGAAATGATGTTTGCCGGGCGCTGCGGCGTCGGGCTCGATCTCGGCGCGCTCGGGAACGCCCACACGCCGATCGAGGTCCTGTTCAACGAGGAACTCGGCGCGATTCTGCAGGTGCGGCGCGCCGCGACGGGTGCAGCACTGCACACGCTGGCCGCGGCGGGCTTGGGCTCAGCCTGTCATGTCATCGGCAGCGCGAACGACGGCGGGAAGCTGACGATCGCCGCCGGCCGC
>PLYS01000211.1 GCA_003153455.1 Betaproteobacteria bacterium
CGCTTGGGCACTTGCCCGACCGGGATCTTTGCCACCACTTTCATGGTCTTCATGTCGATGGCGACCACCGAATTGAACGTAGAGTTGCCCACGTAAATCGTCTTGCTGTCGGGCGTAAAAGTGAGCCAGTCCGGTATCGCCCCGATCGGATCTTGTCCCGGCAACCTGAGGTCCGGCAGCGAAGCATGACCCAGCAGCTTGAGGTCAGGCAGCGAGTAGGCAAAAACGGCATTCGCCACATGGCTGTTGGCCCACACGCTCTTGCCGTCCGGCGCAACGCCGATACCATGGGAGGGCACCCCGGCGCCGACGCGTCCCTCGACCGCTCCGTAGCCGTGCGGTTCGTCGGGGAACTTGACCCTCGCCACTTCCTTGCGGGACGCAAAATCCACTACCGCGAAGCCATGAAGTTTCGAGAGCTGGACGAATATCCGGCGGGTCGAGCCGTCGGGGTTTGCCTCGAACGCCATCGGGCGAACTCCGCCGTCGAACTTGATCTCCCATGCGGTTTGCTCGGTCTGCAGATCGACGACGTTCAGGAATTTCCCCCGCACCGAGCCGGACACCGCGTACTTGCCGTCCGGTGTGACATACGTATTGTGCATGCGGCTGTTCATCGGAATGCTTTTGCTGACTTTTAGCTCAGCGGTATCGACGATATCCAGCGTGCCCGGTTCGGTGATTGCGACTACCACGCGCTTCCCATCATGGGTCACCGCGATATTGTTGGGGCGGCCGCTCAGGGGCACTTTCTTGATGATCTTGCCGGATTTTTGATCGACTATGTCGAGCGTGCTTTCGGCCTCATTGCTGATATAGACCCGCGTGCCATCGGGGGAGAAGCCGACCCCGTGCGCCGCTTCGATTCCGTTGATCACCTGCACGACTTTGTTCGTCGCAGGATCGATGACGTGGACGCTGTCGCCCGCGCTGTTCGTGACATAGACGCGGGCCGTATCCGCCGACACGGGCAGTGCTGCGAGCGCCAGCAGTAATCCCAGGTAGCCGCAATAGCCTTTGATACCGGTTGAGTTCATGGTGGTCCTCCTTTGGGTGTATCGTGAGTCTAGGCTTACGTGGATTCGAACGCAAGGCGGCGGGCTCGGGGGCGGGCCGCGTGAACCTGACCTTCCCGCAATCCGTGGGTGTTAACGCCGCGCCGCATTATCGACGTTGATTTCCGCGCGCCAGTCCCAGCCGAGCGCCGCCGCGACAGCGAACACTTCCTGCATCACGCTGACCGATAGCGCACACAGTTCCGGATCGGTGCCGAGACTGCGTAACGCACCTGAATTTATCTGCTTCTTTCCTTTCATGGTAGCATGGTTATTCTGATGGATATCGAGTCGAGTAACTGACCACGAGGACAGTTGCGCATGCTGAACAAGATTGCCGCATCGTTGACCGTAACACTCTGCCTCATGCTCGCAGCAGCTTCGGCTCAGTCACAGGCTTGGCCGTCGAAACCAATCCGCTTCATCGTGCCGTTTCCCCCGGGCGCCGCCACCGATTTGCTGACGCGCACGGTCGCGCCAAAGCTTGGCGAAGGGCTGGGACAGCAGGTGGTTGTNNACGCTGGTACTCGCCACAGTCGGCCCGATTGCGATCAATCCGAGTCTCTACGCCAAGATGCCGTACGACCCGGTGAAGGAGCTTGCGCCGGTCACGCTGGCGGGCAATATTTTCAACGTGCTCATCGTTCATCCGGCGCTCGCGGCGCGGTCGGTAAAGGCGCTGATCGCGCTGGCCCGAGCGCGGCCCGGAGAGCTCAACTTTGGCTCATCGGGAGCCGGCGCGGCGGATCACCTCTCTGCCGAGTTGTTCCAGGTGATGACGAAGACGAAAATGGTGCACATCCCGTACAAGGGCGGGCCGCTGGCGATGGTGGATCTCATCAGCGGCAACCTGCAGCTCATGTTTGCAACTGTCCCTACCGCGATCGGGCTGATCAAAGGCGGCAAGGTGCGTGCGATGGCGATCACCAACAGCAAGCGTTTTCCCCTGATGCCGGAACTGCCCACAGTCGCGGAGGCAGGCATTCCCGGCTTCGCGGTAGACAACTGGTGCGGCGTTTTCGCCACGGGGGGAACGCCGGCGGGAATCGTCGCGCGCCTCAATGCGGAACTGGTCAAGGTGCTGGCCGTGGCGGATGTGAAAAAGCGTCTGCTGGAAAACGGCATCGATGCGGTATCGGACACACCCGAGCAATTCGCCGCCTACATTCGTGCCGAAACCACGAAATGGGCGTCGGTCATCAAGGATGCGAACGTGAAGCTGGACTGAGCCGAGCGATTCGCGGATTTCAAGAACAATCCCACCCGGACAAAACATGAAGGTGTATCAAAGGTTGGCCAGCGCGTTCAAGGCGGAAGGCGTGTCACATATCTTCGGCCTCATGGGCGACGGCAATATGTACTGGATGCACGAGCTGGACAAGCTTGGCGTCAAGGCGCTCGAAGTCCGCCACGAGGGCTCGGGGCTTGGGATGGCGGACGGCTGGGCGCGTGTGAAGCGCACCCCCGGAGTGGCCACCGCCACCTGCGGTCCGGGTGTGTCGCAACTGGCAACCGCGCTGCTGACGGCCAGCCGCGGCGAAACGCCGCTCGTCGCTTTTGTCGGCGAGCACCCGACGAGCGACGATGAGTACAACCAGCGTCTGGACCAGTCGCGCTTCGCCGCCGCCTGCGAAACCGGTTTCGTTCGCCTCAACACGCCCGATGGCGCGGACGACGCCGTGCGCAAGGCGTTCTATCTTGCCAAGCTGGAGTCCCGCCCGATCATGTTGAGCGCACCGATGGACATCCAGCAAAAGGATTTCGACGACGATGAGCCGTACCGGCCGTCATCGACGCTGATGCCATCGCGCACCGTGCGCCCGGATCCCGCCAATCTCGAACAGGCCGCCGATATCATCGCCGGCAGCCGCAAGCCCGTGATCATCGTCGGGCGCGGCGCCCAGTGGTCCGGCGCGGGCGACGCCGTGCGCAAGCTCGCCGAACGCGCCGGCGCGCTGATCATCACTTCGCTGATGGCGAAGAATTGGTTGAGCGAAGACGAATTTCACCTCGGCATCTCCGGCACCTACGCCACGCGCACCGCGATGCATCTGTGCGAAGAAGCCGATTGCGTGATCGCGGTCGGCGCCAGCCTGAACCGCTTCACCACCGAGCAAGGCTACCTCTACCCGAACGCGAAATTCGTGCACATCGACTCCAAACCGCACGTCATGATGGGCGGCGTGCGCGCTGCCGAGTGTTATGTGCAGTCGGATGCGCGCGCTGGAGTCGAAGCGCTGGAGAGCCTGCTCGCGAAGCGCTCGTTCAAGCAGACCGGCTATCGCACCGGCGAAGTCAGGGAGCGGCTCGCCAACGCGTGGGAAGACCGCACGCAGTATACGATCGAGCCGGGCAACGTCGATCCGCGCCAGGTCATCCTCGCGCTCGACGACGCCGTGCCGGAGAATATCAACCTGTTTACGGGCAACGGCGCGGCCGCGGCCTTCTCTAACATGTTGTTCAGGCGCCGGCGCCCTCTCGTGCAACCCGGCTATTTTTTCAGCTGCATCGGCCAGATGCTGCCTGCCGCAATGGGAGGGGTAGTGGCGACCGGCAATAAGCCGGCCATCCTGGTCGATGGCGACGCGAGCATCATGATGCACCTCGCGGAGTTCGACACGATGGTGCGCTACGACATGCCGCTTTTGGTCGTCGTCCTGAACAACCAGATGCTGGCCATGGAGTGGTACAAGCTCGACGCGCTCCACATGAATGCCGGGCTCTCAGCCATCGCCACGCCGGATCTGGGCGCAGTCGCCACGGGCTTCGGCGGCAGAGGCCGGCTCGTGCGCAGTGTCCCTGAGTTACGCGCCGCAGTTGCCGAGTGGGTGGCCAAACCCGGCCCGATGATGATCGACGTGCGGATTGCCGCAAGTGTCGTGCCCCTGCCTAATCGCCGCCTCCATTACGGCAAGGACGAATAACGTTTACGCCTTCCGCAACCAACCGTCGAGACCGCGGAGCAACGGCAGGATGATATCGATGATGGGCACCGCGACGCCCGCCTCGCGCGCGAACGCCTGGATCTGGCCGAGATGCGCTTCGACTTCGAGCGGCCGCCCCCGCAACACGTCCTGCAGCGCGGAGGTGCGCTGACCGGGCTTGCCGCGCCGCGCCACGTTGTCCACGTTGATCTTCGCGCGCAGGTCCCAGCCCAGCGCCGCGGCGACAGCGAGCACTTCCTGCATCAAGCTGATCGAAAGCGCACACAATCCCGGATCGCTGCCGAGACTGCCCAGATCGAGGCGGGTCAGCGCGGTAAGCGAGTTGCCCGATGCGTTGGACACGAGCTTGTTCCAGATGTCGCGGCGCAGATCGCCGGAAACTTTTGTGTCGATGCCGCCGCGGCGGAGCATTGCGGCGGCGGCCTCGATGCGCGCGCTCGACGATCCGTCAGGCTCTCCGACGGCCAGCTGGAGGGGGCCCGTGTTTACGATCACGCCCGGCGCGACGATGTCGCAGGGGCAGAGCACGACACAGCCGAGCGCGCGCTCGGGCTTCACCTGGTTCCACAGCGCCCCCTCCGGGTCGAGCAGCGGCAGCGTGCCGCTGTTGCCGGGGAGTCCGTGCCGCCACCACCACGGGATCCCGTTGAGCAGGAAGACCGCGCAGCCTTGCGGCGCGAGCATTCGCGCAATCGCCGCGGCAGCGCCGGGCACCCCATACGCTTTCAGCGTTACGAGCACCAAGTCCTGTGGGGGCAGCGTGGACGGATCGTCGGTTGCAACCTCGGCTTTGGCCTTGATCTCCTTGTCGCCGGAGCGCAAGGTCAGGCCGTGCTCGCGAATGGCGTTGAGTTGAGCGCCGCGCGCGATCAACGAAATCTCGTCTGCCCCCGCCGCCAGCAGACGCGTCGCCACGGTGCCGCCGACAGCGCCCACGCCAAATACACAAACTTTCATGAACTCTCCTTGATTTTCATGGTTAGCGGAACAGGGGTTGCCTACCGCAAGCTCCGCGATGGTGTCTACGCTGGCCGCCATCATATAATAGTTTAGGTTCATCGGACTTTCGAAAGTCCGATGAACCCCATTTCCATTCCTTGTCCGGTGATCCCATGTTCTATCCAGGCAATTGGATTCACAGCTTTGCTGAGCATTACCAGTGGTCTAATGCAA
Organism: Betaproteobacteria bacterium; assembly: GCA_003153455.1. Taxonomy (GTDB): domain Bacteria; phylum Pseudomonadota; class Gammaproteobacteria; order Burkholderiales; family SG8-41; genus PALSA-1004. The sequence continues at coordinate 5,174 of PLYS01000211.1, forward strand.
CTTTGGTCACGAAAGGCATGGCCCCATGGGGTGCCGTCGCGTTGGGCGAGATCGACCTGGTGGTGCAACGGCTGCATGCCCGCATCAACGAGCCTCAAGCCTGGTGGGAGGAGTGGACGGCCATGGCCGCGAAGGTCGAACGAACGGCCGATGCGGCGGCGGCGGAAGGGCGGCAGGCGACCGCGGGGAACAATTACCTGCGGGCGGGCAATTACTACTACACCGGCGAACGCATGGTGCCTCCGGGAGAACAAAAGCTCGACATCTACCGCAAGAGCCTGAGGTGCTTCCATGAGGGGATCGGACGTCGATTCCCTCATGTTGAGTTCGTGGAAGTTCCCTACGAGGGCACATCGTTACCCGCGTACTTCATGCCATCCCCGGTGGCCAAGGGCCCAGCGCCCACCATCGTGCTGTTCGACGGGCTGGACAATTGCAAGGAGATGAGCGTCCTGTTCGCGGGCATCGAGCTGGCATTTCGGGGATTCCACACGCTGGCGATTGACGGCCCCGGTCAGGGGGAAGCCCTGCGGCTGCGCAACCTGCCGTCCCGTTACGACTATGAGGCTGCCGGTACCCCGGCGTATGAATACGTCGCGGGCCGCAAGGACGTCGATCCACGGCGCATCGCGATCATGGCCTATAGCGCGGGCGGATACTACGCGCCTCGCGTCGCTGCATTCGAAAAGCGCTACCGCGCCCTGGTGGCGTGGGGCGCGCACTACGACTACCATGCGGTATGGCAGAAGCGCTGGGAAGCGATGCAGGCGGACGAACGAAAATCCGCGACTTCGCATTTCCAACTGCCCTGGGTGCTGGGTGTTCCCGATATGGAGGCCGCGATGGAGAAGTTGCAGAAGTTCACTCTCGCCGGTGTGGCCAATCGCATCGAGTGCCCGGTGCTCATCTGCTACGGGGAGGACGACAAGCTTGCGCCGCCCGAAGTCGCGGATCAGTTGTACAGTAACGTGGGTTCGCGCGACAAAACGCTCAAGGTCTTCACTGCCGAGGAAGGCGGGGCAGAACATTGCCAGGTGGACAACCGGCAGGTGGGTATCGATTACATAGCCGACTGGCTGGCTGCCCGCCTGTAAACGTATCGAGCCCGGCCGTGCGAAGGTTTATGTGCGCGAGCAGAGGATTGCAACAGTGACGCGATTGGCGGTGCTGTGGGTTCTGGCGGCACTTCTGTGCGCAAACTCTCTTGCTTTCGGGCAGGCCTTCCCCAACCGGCCGATCCGCATGGTCGTGCCGTTCGCGCCGGGCGGTTCGATCGACACCGTCGGGCGACTGATCGCGCAGCGCTGGGGCGCGAATCTGAATCAGCAGATAGTGGTCGACAACCGGGGAGGTGCGGGCGGAACGATAGGCACCCTGTTGGTCGCGAAAGCGCCCGCCGATGGCTACACGATTCTTTATGGCAATTCAGGCCCGCTCTCGATCGGCCCCAACCTTTATGCAAAACCCGGCTACGATCTGTTCAGGGATCTCGCGCCGGTGTCCCTGGTGAACAGTGCGCCATTCCTGATCTTCGCCATCACGGCGCTGCCGGTAAACTCGGCGCGTGAATTGATCGCCTATGCGAAGGAGCGCCCGGGACAGCTTAACTATGCCTCGAGCGGCATCGGCAGCGGGCTGCATCTGATGGGAGAACTCTTCAAGAGCGTCACCGGTGTCAACATCGTCCATGTCCCGTTCACGGGGCTCGGAGCCGCCACGTCCGAGTTTGCGTCCGGACGCGTGCAATTGGCAGTCAGCACGGCTCCCGGCCTGCTGGCCCTGGTAAGAGCAGGGCGCATGAAGGGCATCGTGAGCAGCGGTTCCCGCCGTTCCCCGGCGCTTCCCGACGTGCCAACGTGTCTCGAAGCGGGTATTGCGGGATTTTGCAGCACGTCCTGGCACGCCATCGTCGCGCCGGCAGGGACGCCGAAACCGGTTATCCTCAAGCTGCAGCAGACGCTCGCGGCGACGCTCGCCAGTCCCGAGTTGCGGGATCAACTCATGGTAAGGGAGGATGCCGAGTCCATCGGAAGTTCTCCCGAGGAACTCGCAAAGTTCCTGCGCTCGGAGTCCACGAAATGGGCGAAGGTGATCAAGACAGTCGGCGTCAAGGTGGAATGAACTGCGAGCGCGGGAGAATCAAACGTCAAGATGGCGAGAGACCTTTGCATGGCCGATAGCTGCCCCGTAATTTGTGTGTGCTGGTCAGAAGCAAACAAGCTTATGCGCAGACTGCTGGTTGTGGTGTTGTCTCTGACGGCGTTTCTGTTGTGGAACGTATGCTGGGGTCAGGGTTATCCGAATCGCCCGGTTCGCATCGTCGTCGGATTCGGCGCGGGCGGGCCCGACACAACCGCGCGCATCCTCGCGGCGCAACTGTCATCGCAGATGGGCCAGCAGTTCGTCGTCGACAACCGCCCGGGCGCGAACGGTATCATTGGCGCCGAGATCGTCGCGAAGGCGGCGCCCGACGGCCACACGCTGCTGGTCACGTCGGGATCTTTCGCCGTCAACCCCAGCATCTACAGGAAGCTGCCGTTCGATGCGCTCAGGGATTTCGCGCCGGTGTCGCAGCTCGCGTCCTCCGACGGGCATATCCTCGTTGTTAATCCGTCGCTTCCCGTTCACACACTTAAGGATCTGATAACCCTCGCGAGCAAACCCGACAGCAAGATATCCTATGGCTCGCCTGGAGTGGGCAACACGATCCATCTGGCGGGCGCGCTGTTCAATGCGCGCGCTGGAACGAACATGGTGCACGTGCCGTACAAGGGGGCGGGACCGGCAATCGCCGCCCTGCTCGCCGGCGAAATCCAGGTCATGCTGGCCACGCCGCCGCTGTCCGTCCCGCACATCAAGGCCGGCAGGTTGCGAGCCCTGGCCTATAATTACCCAACGCGCGCCTCGTTCCTGCCCGATGTTCCGACGATGGCTGAGGCCGGTCTGACCGGCACGCTAATGGACGCGAGTTGGCACGGGCTCTTCGCACCTGCCAAGACACCACCTGCAGTCCTCGCACGGCTGGAAAGCGAAGTGCGTGCGGCGCTTGCCTTGCCCGAGGTGCGCGAGCGGTTCGTCAAGCTTGGGTTGAACCCCATCGGCGACTCGTCCGCGGAATTCACGCCATTCGTCGCAAACGCGATCAAGCGGATGAGCGAGGCAGCACGCGTGGCCGGAATCGAACCCGAGTAAGCAGCACGAACCACGAACCACGAGCCACGAACAACGAACCACGAACCGGAGGGGACACATGACAGGATTCATCAGATGCGTGGTCACGGGCCACGACAAGATCGGCAAAGCGATCGTCATTTCGGATGGTCTTGCACCGACAGTCAAAACCAATCCGCTGCGCCCCGGCCACAGGTCCACCGACATCTGGAAAACGAATGGTGCGCCCGCGCCCATCACCAAAAACGAACCCGATCCAACGCTCGGGCCGCGCACGATCCACCCGGCGCCGCAGGGCACGGTGATACGCATTGCCGAGATCGCGCCGGAATCCGAAGCTATCCGCAATCTCACTCCGGAGCAGGCGCGCGAGGTGTTCAAGGCGGCGGGAAATGAAAATGCCTCGACCTTCGGGCGCGGCGGCCGCCATCCGATGATGCATCGCACCGAGACCATAGACTATGCCGTGATTCTCGAGGGCGAGCTCACTTTGTTGCTCGACGACGAAGACGTGCAATTGAAAACGGGAGATGTTGTGATCCAGCGCGGCACCAATCACGCGTGGAGCAACCGCTCGGGCAGGATTTGCCGCATATTGTACGTGCTCGTCGACGGCCGCTTCGATCCCGAACTCGAGGCGTCTTTCAAGAAAGCCGGGTCCGGTCACTAACCGGGGCGTGACTTTGTCACGATAGATCGCTCCAGCACGTGGCCGGCGGCAACGGCGCCGTAGTCAACAATGATCTGGGCAAGGTGATAGGCCATCACGTTCGCCAGGAGCAGCGCCAGTGCTGCTCGAATGGGGAGAACTTGAATGAAATCGAACGGCGAACCGAAGGACCGTGATATAGCTGGATCAAGAGCCGCGCTGACGCGCGCTGCGAAGCGGGCGCTCGCGCATGCGCGCCGCACGGGTACGCCTTGCTGGGTGATGCGTGCCGGCAAGCTGGTTGACATCGCCAAGCGCCGGAGAGTTGTAGTTCGCTAACTGCGACTTATTCCCCCGGTCACGCAGGCGCCTCGCCTGCAGTCCACCTCTCTACCTTCGCTCAGGTGCGCGGCGTGCGTCCGAGGATGGGAAATTTCGGGTCGGTGTAGCCGGGGGTGGAGGTGTGCCCGGGAGCGACCAAGCTGTCTATCAGCGCTTCGTCCCCGGCCTCGAACCTGTGATCGAGGGCGCCGAGATACTCGCGCCACTGCTCTTCGGTGCGCGGTCCGGCGATCACCGCTGTCACGAGCCGGTTGTTGAGGACCCAGTTGAGCGCGAACTGGCCTGCCGTCATGCCGCGCTTTTCGGCATGAGCCTTGATACGCTGCGCAAATCTGATCGATTCCTCGCGAAACTCGGCTTCCAGCATGCGCCGGTCGCTGCGTCCGGCGCGCGAATCGCTTCCCGGCTTGCCGCCGGGCGCGTACTTGCCCGTGAGCACGCCGCGCGCGAGCGGGCTGTACGGCACTATGCCCATGCCGTAGTACGCGCACGCCGGAAACATCTCGACTTCGCCAATTCGGTTCATCGCGTTGTAGACCGGCTGCAACACGATGGGCTGCGGCACCGCCAGCCTGCGGCAGGTGTTGACGATCTCTGCAATGCGCCAGCCGTCGAAATTGCTGAGTCCGAAATAGCGCATCTTGCCGGCCCGGATGAAATCGCCGATGGTGCTGACGGTTTCCTCCAGGGGCGTTTCGAGATCGTCGCGGTGCAGGTAGTAGATGTCGACGTAATCGGTGCCGAGCCGCTTCAGGCTCGCATCCAGCTCGAACGTCATCCACTTGCGGCCGCCGCCGCCCGAATTCGGGTCGGCGGGGATCATCGCGTTCTGCACCTTGGTCGCGAGTACCCACCGCTCACGGTTCTTCGCGATGAGCGTCCCGACCATGCGCTCGGAGCCCCCCTTGGCGTAGCCGTCGGCGGTATCGACGAAATTGATGCCGGCGCCGAACGCCGAATCGACGATACGCCCCGCGACCGCCTCGTCCGTCTGATCGCCAAACATCATGGCGCCGAGGCAGATCGGCGATACCTTCAATCCGCTGGTGCCAAGCCGCCGATACTCCATCGCCTCTCTCCTTCCGCAGGTTGCAGGCCCGAATTATGAGAGCTTATTCTGTGCCGTGTCCAGACGCGGCCTGCCGTGCGGTCGAGGTGGATACCGGACTGCGATCTACGGTAGACAGAACTCCTCGATTTTTACGTGATATACTAAAGATATCAATTCTTACCGAAGGAGGTGCATCATGCCCGCAAAACAGGCCGAGTCCAAGCGAAAAAAGCCTGCGGCTTCAAGCATTCTGCTGCGGTATCGCGACGCCGACTCGGAGTACGGCGTGTCGCGCGAGACCGCCATCCGCCTCGCGCAAACGCTGGGACTCAGCGAAACGCAGGTCATCCACGTTGCGCTCGCCAAATTCGCCCGTCAGGCGCTGCCGCAATATGAGGCCGACAACGGGCCGTTGACCGCCGCGCAGGAAAAAACCATCGAAGGGCTGCAGCCACGCGGCCGCATGAAGGTCAAGGCCAGCCTTTTCTAATGGCGCGCCCCGCCACCCACTGGTTCACACCGCCGCAGCCCGGCGATATCGTGTGGTGCCGGTTCCCCCAGAACCGCGTGCCCAGGCCGGGCCCCAAACCCCGACCGGCGTTGGTACTCGCTGTGGGTGAATCAGACAGCGATCCGGTTGTACGCGTGGCCTACGGCACCAGCCAGAAAACCGATCAACTCTACGCAGGCGAGTTCGCAATTCTTCCCGCCCAGGCAGACGCATTTGCGGAATCCGGCCTTAGCTACCCCACCAAGTTCAATCTCGGCAAAATCTTCGAGCTGGATTACAACGACATTTGGTTCGGCGTACCGCCGCAGGCGCGATACGGCCAGAATCCCAAGCTGGGAATTCTCCACCCGAGCCTGCTTCGCCGCGCGATGGCCGCGCACACTGCCGCGACGCAACAATAGGCGACCTCCGCGCACATGTTCTAATCACGTCAGCGGCGGCTCCGGTAGAGGTTTGGGAGTTGCATCACCCCCAATATGGGTCCTATAATCCCCACAATGGGGTCTAAAGAAATCGACGATAGTCTAGGCGCAGCACTGTTTTCCGGTGTCCAGCAGCGGGTTTTGGGCGCCCTTTTCTCCAATCCGGACCGATCCTTCTATGGCAATGAACTCCTGCGCCTGACGAAATCCGGCAAGGGCGCCTTACAGCGCGTGCTAGCCCGGCTGCAACGGGTAGGATTAATCAACATGCAGGTCATCGGCAAGCAGAAGCACTATCAGGCGAACAAAGCCGCGCCGATTTTCGAGGAATTGCACGGTATCGTGATCAAGACCTTTGGGTTGGCCGATGTGCTCCGCAACGCACTTCTTCCGCATTCGAGCGACATTGAGGTCGCCTTTGTATACGGCTCGGTGGCAAAACGTAAAGACAGGTCTCACAGCGACATCGATCTTTTCGTAGTTTCGGAAAACCTGTCCTACCAGGACGTAATGAAAGCCCTTGAATCTGCGGAATCGCGGCTCGGCAGAAAAATCAATCCGACCTTGCACTCGCGCGCCGAGCTCGCCCGCAAACGTGCAGAAGGCAACAGCTTCGTGACGCGCGTGCTCGAACAGGCCAAGATTTTCATCATCGGCGCCGAACATGACCTCGCCAAACCTTGAGAATCTTGCCCGCGCCGGCGAGCTGCAGGCCGAACCGCCAGCGAAACTTGAATTCGACGGATTGGTGGCGTCGGCGCTAAGTTTCTTAGGCGATGCCAGGAAACCGTCGCTTGCAATCGTGAGCCGCTTCAATCTGGCTTACGAGGCCGCACACGCATTGTCGCTCGCCGCGTTGCGATGGCATGGGTACCGCTCCAACAACCGCTACATGGTCTTCCAGGTGCTGGAGCACACGCTCGGATTCAAAACTATGGATTGGCGCATCCTCGCCGATTGCCACAAGCGCCGCAATCTTGCCGTCTACGAGGGGTCGCTGAACGTGGATGACAGGCTACTCAACGACCTTATCGAGATCACCGGCCGCTTATTCGATGCGGTGGAAAAGCTTGGGCCAATTGCTGTCACCAAGCCTCCCCGGAGCACGCGCCAAGAGTAGTTTTGGTGTTCAATACGCTGCCCCGCAGCCCAATACCCACGAGGCTTTCCAGCCTTCTTACGGTGACATTGCGGTTGCCCTCACGCCTCACGGCTGCCTAACAATGGTCCCCGCGCATCGACCACGATGCTGCGATACCCGCCATGATCGACACGCCCGCATTACTTCGCTTAGCGGCCTGACTCGCTCGCGACGTTTCCCGCTATAATGATCCGGCAAACGGAAACTAATCATGAATGCGCCCGAAAAGAACCTCAGGATCTGCGTGGCGCCCGGCGTATACGTCCTGCGGGCGGCGTCGGCGAAAACACGCGCGTCGGCCCGGCAGGCGGCAATGATATTGTTGACCGCGATGCGGCGCGCGACGCGTGGCCGCGCGATTGGCTCGGGCCGCGCCTATCTCAAGGAAGTTCGCTCCGCGCGACATGGCCGCTGAACGCATCGTCCTTGATGCGAGTGTAGCAGTCGAATGGTTCCTGCCTGGCGGTGGGCCAGGCCAGCGGTACGCCGAGGGAATACTCGAATGCGTATTCCGGACCAAGGTGACCG
>PLYS01000618.1 GCA_003153455.1 Betaproteobacteria bacterium
GTGATCGGTATGTTGCCGCCCGATGTTGCTGCGCGTGGTCGCACGGTTTCTGGGCTGCTCATGTGATTTTCCTCGTTGCGGCGTGATTATTAGGTGTGCAATCGTTGCATAAAATAAACAGTCAGCCGTGTTTCAATCACTGTTGTGATGGGTATGAATCAGCGCCCAGATTTTTGGCGGTGTCAGGGGGAGCGTTCTAGGTTCGACCTTGAGGGATGAGAATGCGGCTGCGACTGCATTCGCAATCACGCCCCCCCACCGGCACGATGCCCCCTTCGCCGCCCAAGATCGGCGCGGGGAAGATTTTAAAGATTGTCTCTGCCGAACCGCTGAAGAAGAGTGCGATAACCACGATGATGACGCCGAGAATGATCAGCGCCCCGCCGGTCCGCGCGCCAAATCGTACATGGCCGGCCATGCGGGTCGGGTGCTTGGGTTCCCCGATGTAAAGACTGATCGGCGCGAGGTCCGGGTTCGATGTGATTCCATGCAGAGGCGCGGTGAGCTTCTGGAACGGGTAGCTTTGCAGGCGGTCGAGGTCGGGATTCATTCTCGACGATCAGGTTAAAGCTCGGATTATAAGGGCGTTACGGTGGGGTTTACAAAAACGTTACCGGTCGTGGCGCCGCTTACTAGCGCCACCGCGTGGGGGCTGATCTGGTATCCGTGTCGCGTGCGCGAGCATGCGGGCACCCACCACCGCGTTCCCGACATCGCGTAGCACGGCGCGAGGGCGGTGCCTTTGGGGGCTGCACGATCAGGCTGGGGTGGCACGGTGGGCGGCGTCGGCCGCGGGGTTTGGAGGTGACGCGGCTTGCTGATCGAGGGCGATTAGGCGATGATGCTTGCGATTGGCGGGTTTGGGGGGGTATGCACCCGAGGGAGCCGGCGCACGGCACCGCGGGCATGATAGAGCGGATTGAATTTCCTATTCCTCCAACAAATTCCCCCGAGCGTCAAGCCGTCCAACCGCAACGTGATTTGCACAAAAAACGAGAGGTTTGCTGATGGCACATTTGTTGGCTATCCGCGGGTTCGCGTCGAGGCGTGACTGCGCGGACGCTCCTCTATCTTGGCGGCGGCACCTCTTTGCGCCGAAGGACGAAGAGGTGCCCTCCCTAAATCGTTGCTGGCTTCGACGACGCACCGGAGAAGGCGCATGAATTCGGCGCGTTCGGCGGGATCGAGCGGGCGAAGCAGGCGGTCCTGAGCGCGTTGCATGTTCTCGTAGTGTTTTCTCACGAAGGCGAGGCCCTGCTTAGTTGGCGCACACAACTTGCGCCGATTGTCTTGCGTGCTGACGGTCCGGATGACCAAGCCACGGTTTTCCAGTCGGGTCAGCACGTCCGCGACATTGGCCCTGTCGATGCCGATTTCTTCGGCCAAAGACAGCTGGTCGAGGCCGGGTAGGTCGGCAAGCGCGCTCAACAGACCGTACTGAATCGGCGTGATGTTGTCCTCCGCCATTTCCTCAAGAAAGATCGCGACATGTATTTGGTGCAGGCGGCGCACCAAAAACCCGGGGCGGTCCCATACCGACGTATGCGCGTGGAATTTAGGCGTCTTTGCCACAATTTTCTTCTTCCTGGAGTGGGGCAACATCGGAATTAACCGCCGAACAGCCGCTTGATCTCCGACCAGATCATGTACTCGTCACAGTATCGTATCGCGCGTGTATCGAGTTGACCGGGGTAACTATTGACAGTATGCTGATTATGGTAACGCACAAAACCATTCAGAGCCATCTATTTTGCTGGTGATTGCGTGTGTCTGATCTCTGCATTCCCTGGGAACATCGCTTGGCCGCCGGGACAGACTAATCAAGGAGCACCCGATATGGGAAGCGGCAGCACTCTGTGCTTTTATTTGACGACGAAGACGGACGTGGTGGTACGCGAGTTGAATATCAAAAAGGCAATCATCGCCGGCTGGACGTCGCGCGATGTCGCGGCCATGGAAAAGCATATCAGGGAGCTGGAGGAAATCGGCGTGCCGCGCCCGGCGACGACACCGATCTTCTACCGCGTCGGCGCCACACGGCTCACGACTGCCGACGCGATCCAGGCGACGGGTAACGAGTCCAGCGGCGAAGTCGAGTTCGTGATCGTGAGGATCGACGGCAAACTGTGGATAGGCGCGGGCTCGGACCATACGGACCGGAAGGCGGAGACCTACAACATCACGGTCTCGAAACAGATGTGCGACAAACCGGTCGCTGCTACCCTTTGGCCATGGGACGAGGTTGCCGATCATTGGAATTCACTGACCCTTCGCTCCCACGCCGTCATCGGTGGCAAGCGCGAGCTGTATCAGGAGGGGAAGGTCGCAACCATGCACACGCCGCTGGATCTGATCGAGGGCTACAACCGCACCCAGGGTACGTTCGACGACGACTCGCTCATGTTCGGCGGCACCTTCGCGGCGAAGGGGGGGATCCGTTCGGCGGACCGTTTCGAACTCGAGCTCGTCGACGAGGAACTCGGCCGCACCATCTCTCACGGCTACAGCATCGAGCCGCTGCCCGTACTCGGTTGACGCGCGCGTTTCAGTAAGCATCTGCGCGCAGTGCGGCCTCGGTCAACTCAGCGATCCGTACCGGGGTGAGCGGCACTTCGGCGATGCGCACACCGAATAGCCTATATTATCCAGCGCCGGACGCTGCCGGTCTCCTGCCTGCCTCTACTTCGGGTTCGGTGGCCTGACCCGATCGAAGGGTTTTCTGGCCTCAGGATCCGATGTCGGCGGTTTGGTCGCATCGATCAACATCCTGGACCCGATTCTGTGCCGCGTGGTGAGCCCTTGGCCGGTCACCTCGGGCAATGAGTTGTCCAGAATGTGTCCCCTGACCGATGGGATGACCGTGACATCTCTTTCCGGATTCACCCGCGTGGCGATCGCCCAAGCCACGTCCTGCGGGTCGTAAATATCGACGTCCTCATCCACTGCGACCGCGATTTTCTGATGCGAATACAGACTGGACGCCGCAGCGAGAAGGACCTGTCTTGCCTCTCCATAGAACCTTGGAGTCATCTGCACCACCACGTTGAAGGTGCTGCCCCAGTTGCAGGAAACATCCTTCAAGTCGACGTAACCGGCCACATTGCGAAGATCCCGGAACAACGCCACGGCCATGGGGAGCGCGTTATAGAAGATCGATTCGGTGAGCGCCGCGCTTTGGACCGCCTTGTAAATCGCGTCCTTTCGCATCGTAATAGCCTTAGTCATCACGACGGGCCGGTCGGCTCGCGGGCCGTAATACCCGGTGAACTCGGAAAAGGGGCCCTCGGGCTCCCGTATGTGCGGCAGGACCTCGCATTCCAAAACGATTTCCGCGCAGGCTGGGGCTTCAAGGTCTATGGTTTCGCACCTGGTCAGCTCGACAGGCTCGCCGAGGAGCGCTCCGGCGACTTCCAGCTCATCGAGGCCCAGAGGGCCGGTGTAGGCTGCTGCAAAGTAATACATCGGATGGTGTCCAATCACAACGGCCATCGGCATGGGTCTGTTCATGGCCTCATATTTCCGGTAGATGTGCCAGGTCTGCCTGCCTTCCACCATGAAAATACCCATCTTGTTGTCGTCTCTCACCTGCAGCCGGTGAAAGGCCATATTGCGAAGTCCGGTCTCCGGATCCTTGACGATGCAGAGCCCGCCGGCGATATAGCGCCCGGGGTCTTTTTCGCCAATGACATGGGCCGGCAACGCGAGCGGGCGCGCGTCGCTTCCGATCAGGATTTTCTGCTTTACCGGACCGGAATCAACCATCGAACATTTCACAAGACCCTTATCCAACCGCCTGACGAATTCCGCCACGACCTTGTTCGGCTCCGTGCCGAAGGCGAGTCCGATATGGCGCATGTTCGCCGGGGCTTGGCCCAGTACTTTCCACCCGGGATAGTCCTTCACTTTGTCGAAGAGAAGGGCCTTGTCCCTCGATCCGAAAAGGCGCCGGCCAATGTCCACATCGACATCGACCTGGTCAGTTACCCGCGTGAGTTCGCCAGCCCGCTCCAACTGCTCCAGGTACGACCGCATATCCTTCGCCATATTTCCCTTCCTTTCCGACGTGGGTGGGATTCAATGCGCAATCAGCGCGCGTCTTCAATCAACTGCCATACTTTCATCGGCGATAGCGGCAGCTCCCGCGGCGTGACATCCAGCGAGGAGAGCGCGGCAGCCACGGCGTTGGAAACGACACCCCCGACCGGCACGATGCCGCCCTCGCCCAGGCCTTTGGCGCCGAGGGGGTTAGTCGGCGACGGAAAATCCTCGAGCGTGATTGCCTTGATGTTCGGGAAGTCCGGCGCAGTCGGCATCAGATAGTCGGCCAGGGATGCGGTGAGGAACTGCCCATCCTCGTCGTAGACCAGGTGCTCGAGCAGCGTGCCGCCCAGGCCCTGTACGACGGCACCGATCGCCTGACCGTTGGCGGTCAGCGGGTTGATGATTCGCCCCACATCTTCGACCGTCACATACTCAAGGACTTCCACCTGGCCCGTGCGCGCGTCCACCGCGACGTGCGCGGCCGCCGCGCCGTAGGAATAGGTATGGTGATGGTTCTCGAAGGTCCCTTCTGCCGACAGGCCGCCATCGGCGGCGAGCTGCGCAAGCGCGAGCGATTTCCCGCAGAACGAAGCGCTGAGCCCTTGCCCGATGACGACGTCGGTCGCCGCGCATCCGAGGCGCGATGCGGCGGCCTTTCGAACCGATTGCTTCAATTCGTTCGCGGCGGCGAGGATAGCCGAGCCGCCCATCACCACGGAACGCGAGTGAAACGATCCGAAACCTTCCTTCATGTAGGTGGTCGATCCGTGGAACAAACGGATCCGGTCCATCGGAACCTGGAGGGCATCCGCCGCGATCTGCACACACACAGTCTCCAGGCCCTGTCCAAGATTGCTGGAGCCGACGTAGACCAGGATCGACCCGTCCGGCTCGACTTCGATACGCGCGTTCTCCCGCGGACCGGCGGCGCCTCCCTCGATGAAACAGCCGACGCCCAGTCCGTGATAGCGACCGCCGATCAGTTGTCCCTGCAGACGAGCCTTCTCCTGCCACCCGATCTCCGCCAGGCACCGGTCGAGCGTGATGCGGTAATCGCCACTGTCGAACTTCTCCCTCTTCTCCAGCGGCGTGATCGTCGCGATCTCATAGGGCATCTCCTCCTTGGAGACCAGATTGCGGCGCCGAAACTCAACCGGATCGATACCGAGGTCTTTCGCCGCCATGTCGAACAGGCGCTCGCGGAAAAAATCGGCCTCGAACCGCCCCGGTCCCCGGTAGGTGCCGATCGGCATCTTGTTGGTCAGCAACAGAGCGGACTCGACGTGGATGTTCGGGATGCGGTACGGGCCGGACAGGAACTGCGCGACATTTCGCGCCGGTGTCGAGCCACTCGTGCGTATGTAGGCGCCGGCGTCGACATAGACATGACCGCGCAGCGCCAGGATCGTGCCGTCCGTGTCGCAGGCGATCTCGATCTCGCAATCGGCCTCGCGCGAGTGGTTGGAGGCGAGCAGATTCTCCCTGCGGTCTTCGGTCCACTTGATCGGGCGATTCAGCTTTCGCGCCACGAACGGAATCAGGTAATCCTCGGGATAGAATTCGCCGCGCACGCCGAAGCCGCCGCCGACGTCGACTTCAACCATGTCCACGCATTCGTCAGGGAGATCCAGGCGCTGGGCCAGGGCGCGCCGGGTGACGAACGGCACCTTGGCGGCGCCCGATACCGTGAGCTTGGTTCGCTGCCCGTCCCATACGGCCAGCAGCCCCCTCGGCTCCATGCACACGGCGCTGTGTCGCTGCACGCTGAACTTTTCGCGGCGCTCGTAAGGCGCCTTGACCGAGGCCGCATCGCCCTTGCGCGCGGTATAGGTGATGGCGTGGTTCGTGCCATGTTCCTCGAACAGAAGAACGTCATCATTGCCGGAGGCGCGCCGGTTGGCCACGGCTGGCAGGGTCTCGATGTCGACCTCGATGAGGTCCAGCGCGTCCTCGGCGAGCGCAAGGCTATCGGCCACGACGAGGGCGATTGGTTCGCCCACGTAACGAACCTTCTTCTCCGCCAGGACGGGTTGCTCGAACGGCACCAGCTCCGGCAACGGCGAAAGGCGCAGGGGAATCTTCGGCACCGAGCCTGTCGACGATTGTGCGATGTCCGCCGCCGTAAACACGCCATGGATCCCGGGCATGACAAGTGCCGCCTTCACGTCGATCAGGCGGATGCGACCGTGCGCGATCGGACTGCGCAGTATCGCTGCGTGGAGCATACCCTCTTGGTGCAGGTCGTCCACAAACTGACCGCGGCCGCGCAGGAGGCGCAGGTCCTCGATGCGCTCTACCGGCGCGCCGACTAAACTGTCCTTGGTGTCCATGCCTATCCGTCCTTGCCCGGCAACTTGTCACGAGTGNNCGGGCCTTGTCTGCATCGGGTTCGTCGGTGAGCAACGCATGCGCGGTGGTGAGCATGCCCGGAGTGCAGAACCCGCACTGAAGGGCATGGTGCTTCCGGAACGCGGCCTGCAGCGGTGTCAGGCCATCCTCCAGTGACAGCCCTTCGACGGTGGTCACGTTCGCGCCTTCGACCTGGACTGCGAGCATCAGGCAGGAGCGCACGGCGGCTCCGTCTACGATGACGGTACAGGTGCCGCACACGCCGTGCTCGCAGCCAACATGGGTCCCCGTGAGCTTGAAGTGGTGGCGCAGGCAATCGGCCAGGGTCATCCGCGCCGGCACATTCGCTTCGACCGGGTTTCCGTTCAACTCGAAACGTATGGACAGGGTTCGATGTTTCATTTGCTTCTGTCCTGCGTTGCCTCGGTCAATGCCTGCTTCAGCGCGCGTTCGACCAGTGTTGAGACCAGGGCACGCCGGTACGCGGCACTGGCGTGAAGATCCTCCGGGGGGTCCACGGCCTCCGCTGCCGCCCTTCCTGCGGACTGCGTCACAGCCTCGTCGATGATCCGGCCTTCAAGCGCTGCTTCCGCCTGCGCCAGCCGATGCGGGCGATTGCAGGCACCGAAGACACCGACGTGCGCGTTTCTTGCCCGGCCGGCATCGTCCAGATCATAGAAAACGGCGATGCCCGCGAGCGCGAAATCGCTGCGCCGCTGGGCGAATTCCTGGAACCCCCAGCGGCGCTTCGCCGGCCANNAGGAAGAATTTGCTCGCCGGCATCACGCGCGAGCCCGCTGGACCTGCGAGCGTAAGTTCTGCATCGCAACTCACGGCGATGCCCGGCATTTCGGCCGCAGGATCGGCGTGCGCGAGGCTCCCGCCGACGGTGCCGCGATTCCTTATCTGGTAGTGAGCCACATACGCGATCGCCGCCACCAGCAATGGATGGGCTTTGCTCAGCCGCGCGTCGTCCTCGATGTCGCGCCAGCGCACCGTCGCTCCAAGGCGCACACCGTCATCGCCGATCGCAATTCGATTCAGATCCGGCACCTTTCTCAGGTCCACCAGCAGCGCCGGGGCGGCCAGGCGATAGGCCATCATCGGCAGCAGGCTTTGCCCGCCGGCGATCGGCTTGGCCGTCCCACCGCTGGAGGCGAGGAGGGCGAGCGCTTCGGCAAGCGTGGCCGGAGAGGCGTACCCAAAGTCTGGCAGTTTCATTGTGCGTGGCGATCAAGTCCGGCAGCGTCGACGTGTGGGGATGTCAGGCGGTGCGCGCCTCTATTCCGCTGTGATTCCTGCGGCCTTGATCACCTGGGTCCAGCGAGCGAGTTCGGCTCGCACGTGGGCGGCAAGTTCTGCAGCGGAGCTTCCGACGGGAGTGACGCCGAGATTTTGCAGCCGATCGCGCAGGTCCGGCGTTGCGAGCGCCTTGACGATTTCGGCATTGAGCCGGAATACAAGCTCATCCGGCATGCCCGCCGGTCCGAAAATCGCATACCAGGCCGTCACCTCGAACCCCGGATAGCCGGACTCGGCGACCGTCGGAAGATCCACCCCGGGGACGCGCTTCGCCGTCGCAATGGCCAGCGCCCTCAGCTTGCCTGCCTTCATATACGGTTCAGCCGCAGTGAGTTCCACCGACATGAACTGCAGTTGGCCGCTGACGACGTCGGTCATGGCTGGACCGGAACCCTTGTACGGGACGTGCACCACGTTGATGCGAGCCATGGTCTTGAGCATTTCTCCGGCGAGATGGTGCGGCGATCCATAGCCCGCCGAGCCGAATGCCATGCCCGGCTTCGACCTCGCGAGCTGCACGAACTCCTGCAGCGAGTTCGCCGGCACCGAAGGGTTGACGACCAGGACGTGCGGAATCGTCGCAACCAGTGAGATCGGCGTGAAGTCCTTCACCGGGTCATACGGCAGCTTCGGGTCCAGTGCCGGATTGATGCCATGCGTCGTGGTCGCTCCGAGCAGGAGGGTATAGCCATCGGGTGCGGATCTCGCCACCGCTACAGACCCGATCGCGCCGGAGGCGCCGGCGCGGTTGTCGACTATGACGGGCTGGCGCATGCCCTCCGACAGCTTCTGCCCGATACCGCGAGCGATCAGGTCCAGCGCGCCCCCGGGTGAAAATGGCGCGATCAGCCGAATCGGTTTGTTCGGAAATACCTGGGCCTGCGCGCCCTGGCTGATGACGAGCAGGGCGACAGCCGCAAACGGGATAAGGAACCTGCGCATGGGGGACCTCCTGAACGAGTGCAGATCGGAATGACGAGCAGCCTGTCGGTGCGACAAGAGCGGCCGATGAAATGTTCGCTCCGCACGGGGGCTGCTATCAATGGCTTGCGTTCACCACCTGCGCGACCGATCGCGCTATCGCGAGCAGCCGCCGGTCCGCGCCGTGTTCGCCCAGCAACATCAGACCGACGGGATCCTCGCCGGCGCGATGGCAGGGGAGCGAAATCGCGCAGCGGTCGAGGAAGTTCGCGAGCGACGGATTGCGCAGGATGAACAGGTTGGTGCGGTTGGCGAGTTCTGTCTCGGCCATCGCGGCGATCGCGGGTGCGACGACCGGGACAGTCGGCATCAGCACGGCATCCACGCAGGCCGTGACCCCGGCGACGCGCTCGATCATCCGCTCGCGTGCCGTTCGAGTGGCGATATAGTCAGCGGCGCTCTGCGACTTGCCGGCCTCGAAGCGCTGCAGCACCCAGGGGTCGTAGAGGTGCGGTGTGCGCTCCAGGTATGCGCGGTGCCAGGCGTAGGCTTCGGCACCGACCAGACCCCCCTTGGCATTGATGGCGGGAATTTCCTTGACCATGTCCAGTGGCAGGCCGATCACCCGGGCGCCAGCGGCGCTCAGCGTCGAAATCGCGCGATTGAATGCCGCAGCCACGAGGTCGTCCATGCCGTCGGTGACGTAGCAGTCGGGCAGGCCCAGGCGCAGTCCTGCGAGGGGAAACGGTTCCTCCGCTCTTGGAGTGTCTCCGCTCAGGATCGCGTCGAGGATCGCGCAGCACTCGACGCTGCGCGCGAGTGGCCCGACCGAATCCAGCGTCGAGGACAACGGGACGACGCCCCTGCGCGGCACACGGTGCGCCGTCGGCTTGAAGCCCACGATCCCGCACAGCGCCGCCGGGATGCGGCACGAGCCGCCCGTGTCGGTGCCCAGGCCGGCGGCGAACATGCCGTCGGCGACGCCGACGGCCGCTCCGGAGGACGAGCCGCCGGGGATTCGCCCGGTGGCGCGGTCGAACGGATTGCGCGGCGTTCCGAAATGCGCATTCAGGCCGAGGCCTGAATAGGCGAATTCCGTCATGTTAGTACGGCCGACAATCACAAAGCCGGCAGCGCGAAGACGCGCGACGGCGACGGCATCCGTCTGCGCAGGCGGATTCGAGGCGAGCACGCGAGAACCTGCGGTCGTTACCTCTCCTGCCACGTCGAACAGGTCCTTGACGCTGATCGGAATGCCGGCAAACTCCGACGGCGCCGCGCCGGCCTTTCTGAGCCGGTCCATCGCCTCGGCCGCGCCGCGCGCCTTCTCCGCCGCGATCGCGGTGAACACGCGCGCGCCTTCGCCATTCGCGTCGTGCGCGCGGGCCAAGCATTCTTCGATCAGGTCGCGGCTGGTTGCGGTGCCCGCCGCCAATTTGGCGGCAAGTGCGAGCAGCGTATCCATAGGGTGGTGTTCGTCGGTTGGTAGCGGGGAGCAAGCCATGCTCCCCGCGCGGTTTGCGGATGCAGTGGACGATCCTGGCTAGGCGGGATCGTAATAGTGCGTTTCCAGCAGCAGGCATCCGTTCTCCGAACGGAACGGGCCGTGCGGGACCCCGGGTGGCCGCACGCAATAGGTATTCTGGTAGAAGGGCGTGCCGCCCTTGCCGTTGACGTCGCTGTCGGCGATCAGGTCGCCGTAGAGGACGAACACCTCTTCCCAGTAGTCGTGTATGAACGGCTCGGTCGTGTAGGCGCCCGGCAGGAAGCGCAGCAGACGGGTATGTCCGCCCTTCCTGTTTGCGGTGTCCAGCGTGCCGGACAGGATCTTCTGCTGGATCCCGGAGGGATATCCCGTCGGCGATTCCCAGCCGGAAAGCATGTCGACCTGGTAGAACTCCCTGTGCTTCTTGTTGACCGCCATCGTTTCCTCCATTCCCTCGTTACAAAACTGACCAACGGTTGATCGTCTCTGCGCGGCGGCCGTGGGCCGCCGCGGTACGACGCCGCCTCAATCCTTTGCCGATGAGAGCTTGATGCCGCGGTCGAAGTTCTTGCTGAACTTGCCGACTTCGTACACCGCCTCGGGGATCTGGAAGAACCGTCCCGAGCGCCGCTGCTCTTCGGTAGGCGTGTGCATGGCGTTCGCGTCGAACGGGCAGGTGTTGACGCACAGCTCGCACCCGATGCAATTCTCGTGGTGCATTCCCACCTTGCCGTCGGCTTGGGAAAGGGCGTCGTAAAAGCAGGTCTGGATGCAGATCGTGCATTGGGGGTTCTTGCAGACCTCGACCTTGACGTCGATGTCCATGCGGGCCTTGGCGAACTGCTCGCTGTAGTCGCGCACCGCGCGCTTGGAGGCGATGCCGTACATCGAGGCGATGTCCGGGTAGCCGTGGCTGTCCATGAATTCCTCGAATTCGCGGATCACCTTGGGCAGGAACTTGATGCCCTTGAGCATCAGCACCGAACCGATCTGGACCGTCTTGGCGCCGGTCATGATGAATTCGATCAGGTCGCGGTGGTCGTAAATGCCGTTCGAGCCGGAGATCGGGATGCCCAATTCGGTGAAAATCCGGTTTACCCAGCGCAGCGAAAGAGGCTTCGCCCACACTCCGCCGATGCCGGCCGGGCCGCCGAGCCGCGGCGAGCCGGTTTCGATGTCCACCACGAACCCGGTGTAGCGGTTGGTGGCGGTGACGGCCGCGGCGCCCGCCTCGGCCACCTTGCGGGCGATTTCCAGCGGCTTGGACTGGTCGGGCGTGAGCTTGATCATGACCGGAATGTCGACTGCATCGCATACCGCGCGCGTCACTTCCGCCGCCACGTCGGGGTCCTGACCGATCATGCTGCCGCCGTGCACGCCGGGCATCATGGCCGGGTGAGGGCAGCCGAAATTGAGTTCGACCAACTTGATGCCGCAGTCCTCGATCGTGCGGCAGATGTCGACCCAGCTTTGGACGGTTTTGCCGCCGGCGCTGCCGATCAGGTGCGACCCCTGATCCTCGGCGTATTTCTGTAGCGACTTGAGGTCGGGAATCCACTCCTTATAGTGGGTGCTCGAATAACCGGAGCGGCTATAGAAGACGAAATTCTTGTTGACCTTGCCCTTGATCAACTGGTTTTTCTCGTTGAGGATGGCGTACTTGGAGTTTTCCGTCAGCCGCGCCATGTCCTCGATGTCGGTGAGCGTTTTCACGATCATGCCCCCGGCGCCGGCGTCCACGCATTCCCGTATCAACTCGGGGCTGTTGGTCGTTTCGAGTGATGCCACAACAACGGGATTCTTGAACTTGAGTCCGCAGAACTCGACTTCCAGGTTTGCCATTGCAGCAATCCTCCGCTCGCTATTCCCAATGGGTGGACAGGCCTGCCGTCCGGTTTCCAAAGGCTGCGGGCTGATGCGCGACGGGCATCATTGCCACTAGCCTATGGCACTTGATACTAATCAGGATACTGACGATTTTGCGCGAAGTCAACTCTGGAAGCCTTGTCCATGAGGCAATGCGGTAGCTTTACATCTGGCCCTATTTTGGGTAGCGTACAGACTAGCGCTTCAGCACGAACTAATATTACGGTGTGAACAAATGCACATAGCCTTAAGTTTCCTACTGGTCGTCTTTCGAAACACACCAGCTTGCCCCGCTATTCATAGGCGGGGCATTTTTTTGAACTTCGGAGCGTCGCCGCATGCATTGAGGGAGAAATAACCCGCATGAAAAGCTCGAACTCCCATGCCACGAAGAAACCGGCTGAATCTCACGGACGTGCCTCAGCACGTTATCCAGCGGGGCAATAACCGTCAGGCGACCTTCTTTGCCGAGGAGCACTACCGCTTCTACCTCGATTGCCTGGTTGACGCAGCGCGCAAATAGGGTTGCCAGGTTTACGCTTATGTGCTGATGACCAACCATGTGCATCTGCTGGCGTCCGCGCGACAGCCTTATGGGCAGCGAGCGGTTCAAGGGCGAAATCGAGCGCGCCTTGGCGTGCGCAGTACATCCGCTCAAGCGGGGTAGGCCCACGCGTTCCGTGATGCTGCAGGGCAAACCGTTCGGCTGAGAAAAAGTTAGACTGCCCATCCTATTCAACTTCCTTTATTCTGCGAGCGGCCGCGCGCAAGGCGTCGCGAGCGTCCTAACCGGCTTCAGTCAGCTACCGCCTGCGCGTCGGTTGACGTAAACTTCAGACGTCGAATCCGGAATACGACCATGCGCGTCACCATCACTTACTGCAGCCGCTGAAACTATCTGCCTCAGGCTTCCAGTCTGGCGGCCAAAATCGCGGAGAAGCTCGGGGTGCAGTCCGAGCTCGCCGCGGGCGCGATCGGCGTCTTCGACGTTGTCGCCGATGGCACTCTGATATTCTCGAAGGATCGCGAGGGCCGGTGCCCGCGCGCCGATGAAATCGTTCAGGCCTTGCGCAAATTGAGCTGAAGAAGCGCGTAGGATGGGATGAGCGCAGCGATACCCATCACCATTGTTGACTCAGGCGCATGATAAATTACCGCAGAAGCCGCGTTGCGGGCGGGATCTATTTTTTTCACCGTCAATCTTACCGAGAAGTCGCAGGCTTGGCTGGTAGAGCATGTGGCGGCGGTGCGGGTCGCGTTCAAGCACGTGCGCATCGCGCATCCGTTCGGACGATGGAGCACGTGCAGGTAGCCCCGATCGCTCGCACCGAGCACCGATCCCGCATCACTGTAGCGTTGCATTGGCACAGGACGCCGACGACGGGCGCATTGATTTTCCTATATCTTGTTTCCGGCGCGGGCCAGGAGGATAAACAAAATGAGAATTGCAGTTCAAAGAGCGGTCCGAATCGCGTGCGTGGGCATTATCGCTCTTGCGCAAGGTGCCGCCTGGGCGCAGGGCGACGCCGCGAATTACCCGAACAAACCGGTGCGCATGGTGGTGCCGCTCGGCTCGGGCGGCGCCAACGACACGGTTGCGCGCCTGCTCGCGCAGGGCCTGGGCGAAGCGTTCGGCCGGCCCGTCATCGTCGACAACCGTCCCGGCGGCGCGACCAATATCGGCACCGAGCTCGTGGTGCGCGCGGCGCCCGACGGTTACACGCTGCTGATGACCAACTCGTCGTCGGTCGCCAACGTCACGTTGCATCCCAATCTGCCGTTCGATTTCCGCAAGGACATCGCGCCGGTCATGCTGATCGGGACCACACCCATGATACTGGTGGTGCATCCGTCGGTGCCGGCGAAATCGGTGAGGGAACTGATCGCGCTGGCTAAGAAAAGACGCGGCGAACTGACGTACGGGTCTGCGGGTATTGCGGGTCCGACGCATCTCGCCGGCGCGTTGTTCGATTCGATGACCAGCGTCGCGCTGATCCACGTGCCGTACAAAAGCGGCGGCCAGGCCATGACCGAAGTGGTTGCAGGCCAGATCACCATGTCGTTCAGCGGGCCGCTGACAGCGCTGCCGCAGGTGCACGCGGGAAGGATACGTGCCCTCGGCGTGAGCAGCATCAAACGCCTCGCCACCGCGCCCGACATTCCCACCATCGCTGAGGCTGGCGTGCCCGGTTACGAACTGGTCGGCTGGTTCGGCCTGTTCGTGCCGGCCGCGACACCCAGACCCATCATCGCCAGGCTCAACGCCGAAGCGGTGAAAGTGCTGAATCAGCCCGAAGTCAAGAAACGCCTGACGAGTTCCGGCACCGAAGTGGTAGGCAGTTCACCGCAAGAAATGGAGGAGTTCGTCGCGCGCGATATCGCCCTCAACGCCAAAATCATCAATGGCGCGGGTATCAAACCGGAGTAAATCGGACCATAAGTAAATAGCGGTCGCGGTAGGGACGACGGTTACCCGCCACCCCCCGCACAGATCCGTACTTGCAGAATTGCTGCATACGGCTCCTGCCTCAGGTGATGACGCGAATACGTTGCGGTGGATAGGGGTGCTGTTGTCGGCAGCGCGGAACATAACGGTCAATAAGGCGCTTGAATCGCACCCAGGTCATTCGATGTCGTTGGCTGCGACGACGCAAGCCCTGCAACCATGCCCGACACCCCTCGGCGCGAAAGCCTTG
>PLYS01000336.1:0-1687 GCA_003153455.1 Betaproteobacteria bacterium
GTCGAACCGGAACTGCGCCGGGATTGATTTCCCTATCTGTTTATCTGTTTAACATTGCTTGACAGCGCGAGTGCTGTCACGTAGCCTACGTTCAACGAAATGCAACCCCCAGGTGTAATGATGCAAGTGACTCTTCGGAAGTACGGCAACAGTACCGTGGCCGTTCTCCCGCCAGCCGTACTGAAGGATTTGGGTATCAAGGCGGGGCAGTCCATGACGCTGCACACAACTGCGGACGGCAAGATCCTGTTGTCGCCCAAGCGCAAGTTCAGACTCGCCGATCTGTTGGCGCAGTGCGACTTGAAGGCTGCGCCGCCAGCTGATTTGGTGCTATGGGAAAGCGCGCGGCCGGCCGGTCGGGAAGTCTCGAATTAAAGGTTCCAGGCTCGAATTAGATTCGCGTTTCTGAACTATCTGTTATCCTCTTCTGCAATTCCACTGGCACCGGTTCTTCATCAGGAGTTTGTCTAGGCTACGTCCGGCAAACTCCTCAGATCAGCCGGTGCTTCAGTCCCTTGATGTCGCGGAACGGAACGATCCCCATCAGTTTGTCGGCGTCATCGACGACCGGGATCGCGCGGAAACTGTAGCGGGTGAACAATTCCACCGCTTCCCGCAGCGTATCTTTGGCGTTGAGGGCGATGACGTTGGTCGTCATTATGTCGGCCAGTATCTGTTCCGGATCGGCCTCGATCAGTTCGTGCAGATCGATCACGCCGAGAAGCTTGTCCGCCGCGTCCGTGACGTAGACATACATGATCACGTCCTTGTTCCGCGCCAGCTCGCGATAGTCGGACATTACATCCCTGACCTTCTCTCCCGGCGGCAGTTTGATGCAACGCTGCGCGGCGAAAAGCAGGATGTTTTCGTTGTGTTCGTCGATGATCTGCTGCACCTTCGACGCGCTGTCCTTGTTGATCAGCCGCAACAGCTCATCTGACTCGGCGGCCGGCAGAATCGCCATGATATCGGCAGCCTGCGCCGGGCTCATGTCGTTGATCAGTTCGGCGACGCGTTCCTTGCGCATCGAATTGATCAGCTCGCGCTGCACGCGCGGTTCGACTTCCTCCAGCGTGTCCGATGCGTGTTCCGTGTCGAGCTGATCGAAAACGGCCAGCCGCTGTTCCTGATCGAGTTCTTCGAGGATATCGGCGAGATCGACGGGATGGATTTCGTGAATGTTCTCCTTCAGCACGCTGAGCTTGATGTTTCCCGAAAAGCTGCCGATGTGTTCGGGCAACGGCTGGACATAGGCCCATGACACCATCGAGTCCTCACTGTGCTCGGAGGTGAACCGGGCGAGCGCTTTCAGGCCGATCCGGCGCAGCAGGGCGTTCCTGCTGAAGTCGACCTTGCTCGCGTAGAGCTTGCCGTTCTGGTATTCGAGCTTGACGTCGTAGACCACCTCCACCTCGTGATCATCGATATCGAGAATTTTTTTGTCGAGGATATGGTCCTTGAGCAGGATCATCGAATCGGCCGGGGGCTTCTCGTACTCGCCCAGGATGTCGACGTCGACCACGATCTCGTTATTGGAAACCAGGACCACCTTGTCCCACGGGATCAGCAGCGACGGGTGGCCGAATGAGCGCGAGACGACCAGATGGCTGACTTCGGGCACCTTGCCGGACTCGACGATGACCATGTCGCCCAAGCGCCCGAGTTTGGCCGATTTGAGGTAAACCTT
>PLYS01000336.1:1701-25071 GCA_003153455.1 Betaproteobacteria bacterium
GCTACTTCAGCAGCACGATGAACTTGTACACCATCAGGCATACCAGGACTACCAGGTAGACCCGCAGAAACATCAGGCCGGCCCTCACCGCCGCCGACATCTCGATCCTCGGCTCTTTGTAGCGGCGATTGATTTCGGCGATCTTCAGGAACAGGCGACTCAATGTTCTTGGCATGTCCTTACCTCTACTGGAACAGATCCGGGAACATGACGCTGATCCCGAACAGCGTAGACAGCACGATGATGGAGACAACGATAAAGCCGCCGATCAGATTCTGCCACACATTATTGCAGTACTCGCCCATGGTTTTCCCGTCATTGAGCAGCAGGATCAGGAATACCAGCGCCGCCGGCAGCAATGTCACCGCGATGACCTGGACGAACAGCGTGATCAGCACCAGCGGTGCGCCGGGAATCATTACCACCAGTCCCGACGAGACCAGCATGACGAAATAGAACGTGTAGAACCAGGGCGCCTCCTTGATCTTCTGGTTGAGCGAGTGTGCCCAGCCGAAGATCTCGCCGAACGCCCACGAGCTGGCGAGCGAGATGCAGATCGCGCCGAGCAGGCCGGCATCGAACAACCCGATCGCCATGAAGGTCCCGAGCGTGTGATTGGTCTGCATCAGGTGCTCAGAGGCCTGGGCGGCGCTCTCAATGTCGACGCCTTTCAGTACCGTGCCGGTGACAATCACGATGAAGACGGCGACGATGACGGTCAGGATAGAACCGAGGAGGGTGTCAAATCTTCCCCACGGAATGTCTTTCTCGAGCATGCCCTTATCAACAACGGCGCTTTGCTGGAAGAACAGCATCCACGGCGCGATGGTCGTGCCGATGTTGGCCATCAGGAAAAAGAACAGCTGGCCGTTGAAGCCGCCCGGGAAGTTCGGCACCAGGCCCTCGCCGAGGATCTGCGACACCGAGGGATGCACCATGAACGCGCCGGGAATGTAGATCAGGTTGATCGCGCAGAACAGGAGCGCGATCTTCTCCCACGTCCAGTAGCGGCCGTTGAGCACGATGATCGCCATCAATATGCAGACCCCGACTACGGTCAGCCACGGCGGAATCCCGAACAGGTGGAGAGCGGCGGTCATGCCGATAAACTCGGTGACGAGGGTGAGCCAGTTGACGATCATGAGGTCGATCAGGGCGAACCAGCCCCAAAACGAGCCGAACCCATCGAAGATAGCCTCGGCAGTACCGCGTTTCGTCACCGCGCCGAGGCGTACCGTCATCTCCTGCACGTAGTAGGCGGTCGGGACCAGCAGTAGCAGGAACCAGATCAGGTTGTAACCGTATTTGGCGCCGGTCGCGGCGTAGGTGGTGATGCCGCCGGCATCGTTGTCTGCCACCATCACCACGATCCCGGGACCGGCAATGATCAGGTAGAGCTGGATTGCCTTCCAGCCCTGGCGAAACTTGTAGTAGAGCTTCGAAAAGAAATTCATGCGTCATTCGGCCTTGATGCCGGCTTTCCTCACCACCGCGCCATAGCGCGCGATCTCGGATTTGATGAAAGCGCCGAATTCCTCGGGTGTGCCGCCGGCGGCTTCGAGCCCTTGCGTATTCAGTGAATCGATCATCGCGGGCGATTTGAGCGTCGCCAGCAGATCGCGGTTGAGCTTCTGAACGATCGCGCCAGGGGTTTTGCTCGGCGCGACTATCCCGTACCAGTTCAACACCTCGAAGCCCGGCACGCCGGCTTCGGCGATGGTCGGCACATCGGGCACCGCGGCCGAGCGCTTCGCGCCAGAAACACCGAGCGCGCGCAGCTTGCCGGTCTTCACCTGCGGCAGCGTGGCCGGCATGGTGCCGAACATGATCTGCACCTGGCCGCTGATAAGATCGGTCAGCGCCGGCGCGCTCCCCTTGTAGGCGATGTGCACGAGGTCGGTGCCGGTGAAAAGCTTGAAGATTTCCCCTGTCATGTGCAGCGACGAGCCCTGGCCGGCCGAGGCGTAGTTGAGCTGACCGGGCTTTGCTTTCGCTAGTGCGATCAGATCTTTGACCGATTTCGCCGGGACCGACGGATTCACCACCATGATGAACGCCGAAGTCGCAAGCAGCGTTACCGGCGCGAAATCCTTGATTGGGTCGTACGGCAGCCTGGCGTGCAGCGCCGGAGTGAACGCAAGATTGCCGATGCTGGCGAGAAATAGGGTGTATCCGTCAGGCGCCGCCCTGGCGGCGAGCTCGGCGCCGATCATTCCGCCGGCGCCGCCGCGGTTGTCGACGATGATCTGCTGACCGATTGTCTCCGACAGGCGCTGTCCGACCGAGCGCGCGAGGATATCGTTGCCGCCGCCGGGCGGGAACGGCACGATCAGGCGCAGCGGCTTGTTCGGATAAGCCTGCCCTGACGCTTCGACACCCGGTTTCGTTCGCGCTGAGCCTGTCGAAGGGGCCTGCGCCACGGCGCTGCCGCACAGCAAACCCACGACAGTGAACACGGCCGGTATTGTGATGGCGGGATGTTTGATGAACATGGCAATTCCTCCCCGGTCTTGATGCACGACGCGCTGTGAAACCGCGCTGTGCTGCCTATTATATTCACTGCCACGCCGAATCGACTTAAAATAGCGTGTACAAGAGATTCTTAATCAACCCGAAAGTGACATCATGGGAAAAGGCGACAAAAGAACACTCCGCGGCAAAATCTTCAAGGGTTCGTACGGCAAGACCCGCCCGCATCATCCAAAAAAGCAAGCGGCGGCCAAGGCGAAGCCGGCCGCCAAGAAAAGCTAACGGCTATGCTGTTTCGGGTTTTTTGAGACGGGTTCCGGTTTTATTTCGCCGCGCGCTCGAGGAATCCGAGCAGCGCCGCGTTGAACGCCTGCGGCTGCTCGACGTTCGACAGGTGCGCGGCTGACGGGATGATCACCAGTTCCGATCCCGGCTTTGCTTCGTGTATCTCGCGCGCCATCGCGACCGGCGTGCCCGGATCCTGCTCGCCGACGATGATCAATGTCGGGCAGGCGATTTCCTTCAGGCGGTGGGTGACGTTGATCTTGGGGATGGCCTGGCAGCAGCCGGCGAACCCCGCGACCGGCGTCGCGCGGATATAGCCGCCGATCCGGTCCATGACCTGCGGGTGCGACTTGCGGTAGGGCTCGGTGAACCAGCGCGCAAGCGTCGCGTCGGCTATCGCCTGCATGCCGCCCGCCTCGACGGCCTTGATGCGCTCCGCCCACACCGACGCTCCGTCCGCCGGGTAGCGGCTGGTGGTGTCGGCGAGCACCATGGTACTGAACACGCCCGGGTAGTTGAGCGCGAACGTCTGTCCGATCATGCCGCCCATCGACAGTCCGACCCAGTGCGTCTGCTTGATGCCGAGCGCGGCGAACAGCCCGTGCACGTCGTCCGCCATCTCCTCGAGCGTGTAGGCGCCGGCCGGTGCGCTGCTCGCGCCGTGGCCGCGCGTGTCGAAACGCAGCACCTTGTATTTCCTGGTGAGTGCGTCCATCTGCTCGTCCCACATGTGCAGGTCGCACGCGAGCGAGTGTGACAGCGTGACCCATGGGCCGCTGCCGGCGATTTCGTAGTTGATCTCGATGCCGTTGGCTTTAACTTTCATGCGTGGTTCTCCTCTCGAAATTACGCTAAAGCTGCGATGATCCGCACGCGCGTAAGCGGCAGGTCGCGGATGCGCACGCCCAGCGCATGATGCAGTGCGTTGGCGATCGCCGCCGCGGTCGGGCCGGCCGCCATTTCGCCGGCGCCCAGCGGCGCTTCATCCGGCCGGTCGATCAGATGCACTTCGACCGGCGGGGCTTCCGGGAAAGTCAGTATTGGATACTCTTCCCAGGTGCGGGTAGTGACGCGCTCGCGGTCGAACTTGACCTGCTCCTTGAGCGTCCAGCTGATCGCCTGGATGATTCCGCCCTCGGTCTGGTTGATAATGCCATCGGGGTTGATGGCCTGGCCGACGTCGACCGCCGCCACCGCGCGTTTGACGTGCAGATCGGGCTCGAGGCCGAGCTCGATCACGATTGCCAGATAGCCGTAGCCGTTTTTGTATTGCGCGAACGCAATGCCGCGTCCGGACGCACCGTCGTTCGGCGCACCGGCGCGCCAGCCCGCTTTCTGCGCGGCGAGCTCGATCACGGCGCGCGCGCGCGGGTCCTTCATGTGGCGCAGCCTGAACTCGACCGGGTCCGCCCCTGCCGCCGCCGCGAGCTCGTCCATGAAGGACTCGAGCGCGAACACGTTGGCGTAGGCGCCGAGCGAGCGCAGCGCCGAGACGCGCAGCGGCATCTCCTCGACGCGATGAGCGACCACGCGTTCATTGGGAAAATCGTAGGGGGCGGGCGAATTGCGCGCCAGGCCGCCGCCTGCAGTCATCGGCGGGTCGCCCTGCGGCCGGTGCGCGACCGGGTTTGCCAGGTGCCACGCCGCGAGCAGCGAGGACACCTTGCCTGCTGTTTTTGCCGTGTTGGGGCGCCCGCTGTGGCCGTTGCTCCACACGTCGAACGCCCAGTCGACGATGTTGCCCTGCGCGTCGAGCGCGGCGCGCGTTTTGACCACCATCGCCGGGCCGAACGGCTCCCACGCGAACTCGTCGTCACGCATCCATTGCACCTGTACCGGGCGGCCTGATACCGCGCGCGCCAGCAGCACGGCGTCGAGCGCGACGTCGTCGGCGCCGTTATGGCCGTAGCAGCCGGCGCCCTCGATGTGGTGCACGAGGATATTCTCGGGTGGCACGTCGAGCACGGTCGCCAGATCGTGTCGCAGCGGGTACACGCCCTGGCTGTGCGTCCACACCTCGGTGCGCCCGTCGTCAACGCGCGCCAGCGCGCACGATGGTCCCATTGAGGCGTGCGCTATATACGGCTTGGTGTAACGTGCTTCGAGGGTGCGCGTTCCATGTGCGCGCGCCGCAGCGTCAGTGCGCTCGACTATCACCTGATCCCTGGTCTGGCGGCTTTGAAGATAGTCATGAATTCCGGCGTCATCGGTGGGCAACGGAGTTTCCTGCCATTGCGCGGCGCTCGCCGCGGCAAGCCTTGCCTTGACCGCCTGTTCCTCGCGCTCGGCGACGATGCCGATGAAGTTGCCGTCGCGCACCACCGCGACCACGCCGGGCAGCTTGCGCACCGCATCGGAGTCGAACGCGGTGAGCTGCGCAGCGTACGACGGCGGGCGCACCACGCGGCCAAACAGCATGCCCGGCAGTTCGAGGTCCTGCACGAAGCGAGGCGTACCGGTCGCCTTGGCCGGGATGTCGAGCCGCGCGGCATTGGTGCCGACAATCGTGTGGCGGGCGGCCGGCTTGGGCTTGACCGAGGCGGTCGCTTCCCGGTTGAGCAATTCCGCATGCGGCAGCTCCCAGTACGAGATCTTGCGGATGCGGTCGAACCCGGTGATCACGCCGTCTTCGACGGTGAGCTTGTCCGCCGGAATGTCGAGCAGCTTAGATGCTTCCTGCAGCAGCAGATGGCGTGCCTCGGCACATGCGTAGCGCATCGCGCTGCCGCCTTCGTCGATCGAGCGGCTGCCGGAAGTCTGGCCTTCATCCGGCGTGCGTTCGGTATCGCCCGATACCATGCGCACCCGCGTCAATGCGACGTCGAGCTCTTCGGCGGCGATCTGCGCCATGGCGGTGACGATGCCCTGGCCGATTTCCACCTTGCCGGTGCAGATAGTCACGGTGCGGTCCGGATTGAAGCGCAGCCACTGATCGAGTCGGCGGTTGGTGTTGAGGCTGCCGGGCAGCTTGGCGGGCGCGCTCATGACGCTGCCTTTGCAGGCGCCAGCTCCCGCGCCGCGCGCTGCACCGCCTTGATGATGCGAGTGTGCGTGCCGCAGCGGCACAGGTTGCGTGCGAGCGCCTGCTTGATGTCGTCCTCGGTCGGGTCGGGGTTGCGCCCGAGCAGCGCGGCGGCGGTCATGATGACGCCGCTGATGCAATAGCCGCACTGCGCGGCCTGCTCGGCGATGAACGCGCGCTGCAGCACACCCGGTGCATCCATGCTGCCGAGAGCCTCGATCGTGGTGATAATTTTGCCGGCGGCGGCCCACAGCGGCGTGTCGCACGACATCACGTTATGGCCGTCGATCAATACCATGCAGGAGCCGCATAGGCCGAGGCCGCAGCCAAATTTCGCGCCTTTGAGCTTGAGATCGTTGCGCAGGATGTAGAGCAGCGGGGTGTCGGGCTCGGCATGCACCGTGTGCTGGACACCATTGACGTTGAGCGTGATGGGCTCTGGCATGATCGAAGGGAAGTGAAGGAAAGATAAAAAGCGCGGCTAGTCTAGCATAATGTTTATCAACGCCGTGGGCGCAGTCACCCGCGAGCGGGCGCAAAACTTCTTCACCGACGATCACATCGAACACATCGTCAACGCTTACGAAAAGTTCAACGACGAACCCGGCTTCACGCGTGTCGCCACACTGGAAGAAATTCGCGCCAAAGACGGCAACCTCAGTATCCCGCGGTACGTGGCGCCGCAATCATTTGGGACACGCGAGGAGCGCGCTGACTACGCAGCCAACGGATTGCCCGATGCGGTCTCGGCGTGGCTGGAGAGTTCGCAGCAGGTGCGGGCGGCGCTGAATGGCCTGCTGGCGGGCGGCCCGGAACTCCGCAGGAAAGCCTGAAAACTTGGCTTGTTTTTGAAACAAATATAGGGAATCTTTTGTTTCAAATTCTCTATGGGAAAACACGCTAAATCTGTTGATACTCAGTTACTTGGTAGAATTATTTCCAAGCGACAGGGCTCGGTATTCACCCCGGCCGATTTTCTAGACCTTGGCAGCCGCACCGCCGTGGGCCTCGCGCTCATGCGCCATGCTCGCGCGGGCACCGTCCACCCGCTAGCACGCGGGCTCTACGACTACGCACCCGCATGGATCGCGGAAATCATGCGCAAAGTTGCCGCGCAAGTCTTGCCCAAGTCCGGGTCAAAATAATTTGAGCCCGCCACGCCAGACAAGGTGCTGGAAGGGTGCCTCAAATCGCTCGACGGCTGCCAAGTCTGCTGATTGTCGCGGCACAGTATGGCGGCCTGGTCGGCAAACTCATGCTCGAGGTTTTTTCCGACCGTGTGGTCGTCTCTAGTCCCAGCCTGCCGCCGGCGCCGATCACGCTGGAGCGCTTGCGCAAGGGCGAGTACCGCCCCTGTTCTCGCAATCCCTTGCTGGCTCAATGTCTCTCGTACTTTCATCGCATCGAGGAACGCGACAGCGGTTTTCGCCGCATGCGCAACCAGATGCTGAACCATGGTCTGGACCAACCGCTGCTCGGCACCGATACCGGATAATTCCAGGTCATCTTTCCCGGACCCGCTGAAAACCTCGATCGCATTCGCGCGCCGGAGTCCGCGCCGGGGATGAAATCGTCAGATGAAAACCTCGAATCGTCAGATCACGCCGGCGGATCAGGCGACGTGCAATCGTCAGACAAATCGTTAATATGTTTCGCGCAATCGTAAAGCTGCCGTCGGCAATCGCGAGCGCCCGTGCGGGTGTCGTCGTAGGGGTGAGTGATCGTTGACAAACTGTAATCGTTCGATTACACTTTTTTCACGGTCTCAATCAAGCCCCTGCCTGAATTTACCGAATGGCTGGACTAATTGACGGAGATGATCATGACCAAGCGTATCAAGGTGGCCGACTTGCCCGAATTCGACGCTACGCCGTATCTCGAAAGCGAAGCGGCAATCGCGGCTTACCTCACGGACATTCTGGAGGCGAACGATCCGGCTTTGCTGGCGTCGGCCTTGGGGGACATCGCTCGGGCGCGCGGGATGAGCGAGATTGCCAAAGCTTCCGGCCTGACCCGAGAAGCCTTGTACAAGGCGCTCCGACCCAATGCAAAGCCGCGCTACGACACCATCGCCAAAGTCTGCGGGGCGCTGGGGGTGCGGCTGGTGGCACAGGCGATTCATAATTGAGTTTCCAAAGTCAAAGGCACAACACGTCGGTAGAACGAACGGCGGAAGTGCACCGCCGCCGCTTGCCTTTGCAATCATGATCACCATCATGGAAATGATGCTGATCATGGTGGTGAAACAATGGGCATGACGAAAACAAGCGCCACCAAGAGCAGCGCCATGCGCGGCCTGGAAACGCTGCGGGCGAACCCGATAGCAAGATTCTAGCTTTCGTTTAGAACAACGCACGACACCTATAAGAAGACATGGCACAACTCGAAAACATCGAAGCAATCGAAAAGCGTCTGTGGAATGCCGCGGACACGCTGCGCGCGAATTCGAATTACGCCAGCAACGAATACTTCATGCCCGTGATGGGGTTGATTTTCCTGCGGCACGCCTACAGCCGCTATCTCGCGGTCAAGGACGGCATTGAGGCAAATCTTCCCAGGCGCGGCGGCAAGGCGCGGCCTTTGACCAAGGAAGATTTCTCGCAGAAAGGCGCGATTTTCCTGCGCCCTGAAGCGCAGTTCGATTATCTCGTATCGCTGCCCGACAGCGCCAAGCGCGACCGCGCCATCCAGCACGCGATGGATACCATCGAGGAAGATTACGACGGGCTCAAGGGTGTACTGCCCAAGGGCGAGTACTCGGAGCTCGACAATGAAGTAATCGGCCAGTTGCTGCGCACGCTCAATCCGGAAGAACTGCGGCAAGTAAGCGGTGACATTTTCGGACGAATCTACGAATATTTCCTAACGCAGTTCGCCGACCTGAAGGCGCACGATGATGGTGAGTTTTTCACGCCAGTGTCCCTGGTGCAGATGATCACCAATGTGATCGAGCTCGACCACGGCAAGGTGCTCGACCTCGCGTGCGGCTCCTGCGGTATGTTCGTGCAGAGCGCGCATTTCGTCGAGCGCATGCGCGGCAAGCCTCGCGTTATTCGACCTGTTATTGAAGCCCGGCCTTGGCAAGCCGGACATCCAGCGCATCAAGAAAGTTGCGGCTGAACTGCTCGCCGCGCTGAAAGCCGAAAAACTCCGCATCGAAAACTGGAGGGAAAAGGAAGCCACGCGCGACGCAGTGCAGGTAACCATCGAGAATTTCCTGTGGGACGATCGCACCGGCCTGCCTACGCCCGCCTACAGCGAAGAAGGCGTCAAAACCAAATCGCGGGACGTCTATCGCCACGTGCATCGCGTGTATCCGACGATTCCATCCCCCTTCTACACGAGCTGATGCGCATCGTCGCCGGCAAACAGATTGACAGATCGCGCGGCAATCTCATGCCGATATGACTTCTTTCCGCAGGGATTTCCTCAGCGGATGGTGATGGTGACGCTGACATCGCCGCGCAGCAGGCTTACCGTATAGCCGCGCTCAGCGGCGCGCAGACCGGTTTGAAACTCGGCAAGCGTGCGGATGCGCTTGTTGTTGATCGCGTAAATGACGTCGCCAGCGCGAAAGCCGTAATGCAAGGCCCGGCTGTTATTCTCCACTGCCGAGACGATCAGTCCCTGAATGTGCTGGTAGAGTGGGCTGCCGCGCTCGATTTCGACCGCCTGCAGGCCGGCGAGTTGCGGAATCGCCTGTCCTTTGCCCGGAGCATATTCCTGCGGCGCCGCTATCTGGGCGCGCAGCATGCGCGCTTCGCCGCCGCGATTCACGCGCAGTTCCACCTGTTCGCCGATCGGCGTTAATCCAAGCCGCGCGCGCAGCTCGGCGGCATTGCGGATCGGCCGGCCGTTGAGCGCGACGACCACATCGCGCTCGCGCAGCCCTGCCTTGTGAGCTGGAGAATCGGGTTGTACCGCGGCAACCACGGCACCCTCCAGCGAGCCGGCGCCGAGTTTTTTTGCGAGTTCCGGCGTGAGGTCATCCATCTCGATGCCGAGCCGGCCGCGCCGCACTTCGCCGTAGCGCACGATCTGGTTCATCACCGCGCGTGCCATATTGGACGGCACGGCAAACCCGATGCCGACGTTGCCGCCCGCCGGGCCAATGATCGCGCTGTTGATGCCGATCAGTTCGCCCCGCAGGTTGACCAATGCGCCGCCCGAATTGCCGGGATTGATCGAGGCGTCGGTCTGGATGAAGTCTTCGTAGCCCTCGACGCTGAGGCCGCTGCGTCCCAGGGCGCTGACGATGCCCGAGGTCACGGTTTGCCCGATGCCGAACGGATTGCCGATGGCAATGACGTAGTCTCCGACCTGCATTGCGTCGGAATCACCTACCTTCAGCGCCGTGAGATTTTTCGGATCGATCTGCAGCACGGCGATGTCGGTGCCGGGATCGGCGCCGATCAGTTTGGCCTGAAGCTGGCGGCGGTCCTTGAGCGTGACGATCGCCTGTTCGGCGTCCTTGATCACGTGGTGGTTGGTGAGTACGTAGCCGCGCGCGGCATCGACGATCACGCCTGAGCCTGAGGCCTGCTCGCGGCGCTCCGGACGGTCCGGCAGGTTGAAGAAGCGCCGGAAGAACGGGTCGCGGAACAGCGCGTTATCCTCGAGCGGCGAGCGCGTGATCACGGAAATGTTCACCACTGCCGGTGTTACCTCGTTGACCAGCGGGGCGAGCGTCGGCAATCCCTGGCGCGCACTGTCGGTGGGCGGCGAGGCCGGTGTGGCGGGCAGCGCCGCGAACAACGCGAGTAGCGTGCAAACCACGCGACACACGGCCTCGATCAGGCGGTAGTTCATGTCGGACCTCCTTGAAGCAGGTGGCGCAGGGGTGCGCACCGACCTCCATACATAGTGGCGTGACGAACTATTTCAAGATCTGGAACAGGTTGTTGAAGTCGTCGGTCCACAGCCTCAAGCCGGGAATCTCGGCGAACTCGCTCGCCTTTTTGGCAATCGCATCGCTTTCGATCAGCCGTTTATCGCGCGTGACGATGACCCAATCGGTCTTGGAATAGCTGGTTTCTTCCGCCTCATCGACGATCAGCGCCGCGTAGAGGCCGTGGCTGTCGGCGATCTGCTTCACCACCGGCGCAAGTTTTAGAAAGCGGTTGGTGACGTGGAATACGACCACGCCGCCGGGTTTCACGTGTTTCAGGTAAACCGCCATCGCTTCCGCGGTGATCAGGTGCACCGGGATAGCATCGCTCGAGAACGCGTCGACCGCCAGCACGTCGAAGTTCTGCGGCGCTTCGCGTTCGAGATTGAGCCGCGCGTCGCCGAGGCTAATCTCGATCTTCGCCTTGCTGTCCTTGAGGTAGGTGAATTCGTTTTGCGCGATCTCGATCACCTGCGGATTGATGTCGTAGAAGCGGTAGGTGTCGCCCGGCTTGCCCCACGCCGCGAGCGTGCCGGTGCCGAGCCCGATCACGCCGACACGCTGGTTTTCGGGATTCACGTTCTTGATCGCCAGCGCTACTCCCGAGTCGGGCCCGTAATAAGTGGTCGGCTCGGTGCGGCGTTCCGGCTTCAGGTATTGCTCGCCGTGCAGAATCACGCCGTGGATCAGGCGCCGCACTGCGTCCTCGCTGGTGGCGGGGCCGGTGTCCTTGGTGCGCAGCGTGCCGTAGAAATTACGCACCATCACGCGCGTGTCTTCCTTCAGCTGATCGATCTGCTGGGTCCAGAAGTAGCCGCAGATGCCCGCCATCGCGATCGCGATGATCCACACGAAAATCGGCGACTTGCGCAGCGTTACCGCGGCGAGTATCGCGGTCAGCACGAAACCGAGACCGAGCTCGAAGTAGGCCGGGAAGATGCGCGGCGCGACGAGCCCGACGAACATGCCCCCGAGCGCGCCGCCGAGCGAGACCATCAGGTAGAACAGCGTCAGATAACGCGGCGCCGGCCTGATTTTGGCGAGTTCGCCGTGGAAGAACATGCAGCAGATGAAGAGCCCGGCCAGGTACAGCGGAATCGCGATCTTGATATCGAGCGTGACGTCGCTGGTCTGCAGGCCCCACGCGCAAAAGCCGAGGATGAGCGCGAACGGGCCGAGCAGCAGCGAGCGCCGATACCAGCCGTCGCTTTCGAAGCACAGTATGAACGTCAGCAGGTAGAGCGTGAGCGGTGCGAGCCACAAGAAAGGGATCGACGCGATGTTCTGCGTGATGTGGTTGGTGATCGCGAGCAGCAGCCACGAGCCCATTGCCGCCAGCGCGAGCCACAACACCAGGTCGAAGCGGCTGGGCGCCGGCGCGTCGTTTTCCGCGGTCGATGCGGCGGTGCCTGCCGTCTTCGGCGCGCCCGCGTTACGCTGGCTGTAGAGTGCCG
Source organism: Betaproteobacteria bacterium (assembly GCA_003153455.1). Taxonomy (GTDB): domain Bacteria; phylum Pseudomonadota; class Gammaproteobacteria; order Burkholderiales; family SG8-41; genus PALSA-1004. Next base: position 13,820 of record PLYS01000336.1, read on the forward strand.
ACGCCGCGCACAGTACGACGAACAGCACGTAGCCCACGGTCCACGCATAGGCCTGGGTTGCTGTCACCACCCAGGTTTCGAACGCGAACGGGTACGAAATCAAAGCCAGCATCGATGCGAGGTTCGACAGCGCGAACAAGCGATAGACCGTGCCCTGCGGGAAAGTGCGCGCGAACCACGCCTGCACCAGCGGTCCGGTGGTCGCCAACAGGAAATAGGGCAGCCCAATGGTGGCCAGCAGCAAGCCAAGGATACGCAGGCCCGGGTCCTCGTCGCCGGCCGGTTTCCAGCTGGTGTCGGCAACAATCGGCAGCACGGCAAGGCTTGCCGCGAGCAGCGCGATGTGCAGCAAGACCTGCTCGCGCGTTTTCAGCTTGCGGGTCGTGAAATCCGAATAAGCGTAGCCCGCGAGCAGCGCGACCTGGAAGAACACCAGGCACGTCGTCCACACCGCGGCCGAACCGCCGAACCATGGCAGGATCTGCTTGGCAATGACCGGTTGGACGAGAAACAGGAGGAACGCGCTGGTGAAAATGGTGCAAGCGTAGAGCAGCATCAGGGCAGGTGAATAAGTTTTTATCTGGACGTAGCGGTTTGCCGGGACGGCGCAAATCAGACACGATAGCGTCTGTGTACCCATTATACCGAAGCAGCGCGTGTGTTCCGGATGACAAATTCGCACCGCATTAGAGACTGGGCGCTGCTCGCCGCGCTGGTCGCGATGTGGGGCTCGGCGTTCATGTTCATCAAGCTCGGCGTCGCGACGGTGCCGCCGGCGACGCTGGCCGCAAGCCGGCTCGCGCTCGGCGCGGCGCTGCTGTACGCCGTGATGCGCATGCGCGGGCTCGCGCTGCCGCCGCTCGGACCGCGCTGGCTGTCGTTCGCCGCGCTTGCGATCGTCGGCAACAGCGTACCATTTTACCTGATCAGCTGGGGTCAGCAGTTTATCGACAGCGCGCTCGCCGGCATTCTGATGGCGGTGATGCCGCTCACCACGCTTTTGCTCGCGCACTTTTTTGTCGCCGGCGAACGCCTGACTGCCAATCTCATCCTCGGTTTCTCGGTCGGTTTCGCCGGCATTGTGGTGCTGATGGGCCCCGCGGCGGTCGCTGGGCTCGGCATCAACGTGACCGCGCAGGCGGCAGTGCTCGCCGGCGCGTTGTGTTACGCCGCCAACAGCATTATGTCGCGGCGCTTGATCGCAACCGATTTTCTGGTGGCGTCGACTGCTGTGCTGATCGTGGCTAGCCTCGTGATCGTGCCGCTGGCACTCCTGATCGATCGTCCGTGGGGGCTCGCGCCGAGCATGGGCTCGGCGGCCGCGATTGTGTGGCTCGGCATCGGGCCGACCGCGCTTGCCACCCTGCTCTATTTCAGGCTGATCGCCGCCGCCGGCCCGACTTTCATGTCACTCGTCAATTACCTGTCGCCCATGGTCGCGCTGCTGGCGGGCGTCACGCTGCTTGGGGAACAGCCGGGGACCACTGCGGTGGCCGGACTCGGGTTGATTTTGCTCGGCATCGCATTGAGCCGCCGACGCTGAACGGTGCAGGAGTTTGTCGGACTTGGCTCCGACAAACTCCTAAGGCAAAACCGCCCCGAACAAAAAGGCAACAAAATGCTCGAACGGGAGCGCGTTCGGGGGCTACGGTCGCTTAGGAAAAGCAAACCTCGCATCCATTCAGTGGTATCTAGCCCGGATTTAGGATGCGGTTTTGCATTAGCATCCTGTCGGAGTGCCAATTCCGACAGGATGCTGGCTTGAAAATTGCCGCTTTCATCCCCATAAACATTAAAGAACAGGAATTTCGGTGTGCCGGTGTGATTTCAGTCACGTTTGTGACTCAACCGAAGGCGGTAACGGGCGTTATTAGACTTATGAACATCGTTTACAACAGCGAAAACTACTACGTAGTCGAATATCCGGTGGAACACGGATATGAGGTGGTCGACAAACAGGCCGCCCGCGGCACGTACTTTGCGGGCGATGTTGCCGTGAGGTTCCGTGAATCGATGATGGGGACGCTCGGGGAAGACCCGTCGTCCGAACATGTCGATGAGTTTCTGTCCGACTTCGGCGTTCTGATCAACTTTCCGTTGACGGTACATTGAGCTGCGCGTGCTCGCTGATCAGCGCTTCGAGCGCCTGCGCCAGCGTCTCGTCGGGAATACCATCGGCAACCACCAAGCGTCTGACATCGTAGCGCCTGCCGTCGTTGCTCGCGTTCCACGTTGGCAGCGTCAGCACGACCAGCCGGTAGAAGGTGTTGCCGCCTAGCCCGCGTGGCGCGGTCGTTGTTTCCTGTTCGATTGCTGCGATTGCGGCACGCGGCAGCGCACGGTCGCGCACCCTGATGCCGAAGACGCGCCGCACCGCGCGGATGCTCTGCGCCCCCGCTTCGATCGTGAGCGAAGTTGACACCGCGAACCATGCGACCAGCACGAATACGGCGCCGAACAGCACCAGCGGGTAGACGAAAACGGCAGTCAGCACCAGCGTAAGTATCGCTGCCGCGTCGTGTTTAGCGGTCGGCGCAAACGCGATGCTTGCAAGCAGCGCCGGCGCAAGCAGCGCGATTCCAAAGAGTGCAAGGCGCAGCGCGAAGCGCCATGCGCGCAGCGGCGGGAAGTAGATCGTCACGCCGGACGGCGTGGCTGCGACGCGCACGATCTCGCGCGGCCATTCTTGCGGAAACTGAGTGGCTTCGTTCATGGTTGGCAGCGGTGGCGGCTAATGCATCCTCCCGCTCAGTCGAGTTTGACTTTGGCTGCTTGCGCGACCTTGGCCCAGCGTTCCATATCGGCCTTGAGATACGCGACAAATTCCTCCGGCGAGCTGCCAATGGCGATGCCGCCCATTGCGATCATGCGCTCCTTGGTTTCCGGCGTGTGCATCAGCTTCACCAGTTCCCGGTTGATCCTCGTCACGATCTCGCGCGGCGTGCCGGCAGGCATCACTACGGCATTCCACGAGCTGCCCTCGAATCCCTTCACGCCAGCCTGTTCCATGGTCGGCAGATCCGGCAGCGGCGGAAAGCGCTCCCTGGTGGAAATGGCCAGGGCCCGCACCTTGCCTTGCTGTACGTACGGCAGCGCCGCAATGGCGGTGCTGAAACCGGCTTCGACCTGACCGGAAATCTGGTCTATCATCGCCGGCGCTGCCCCCTTGTAGGGAATATGCACCAGATTGATTCCGGCCAGCATCTTGAACATCTCCATCAGCATGTGCGGGCTGGTGCCGTTGCCGGTCGAGGCATAACTCAGCGTGCCCGGCTTAGCCTTCGCGAGCTTGACCAGTTCCTGCACGTTTTTCGCCGGCACCGACGGATGCACCATCAGCAGGCTCGGCAGCGTGGCGAGCAGCGTCACGTGTGCGAAGTCCTTCACCGGATCGTACGCGAGCTTCGAATAGATGCTGGGCGCGATGCTTTGCGCGACGGTGAACATGCACAGCGTGTAGCCGTCGGGCGCGGATCTGGCGCACATTTCCGCGCCGATGTTGCCGCCGGCGCCGCCGCGATTGTCGGCCACCACCTGCACGCCCCAGCTTCGCGCCAATGTATCCGCGGCCATGCGGCCTACGATGTCGGTCGGGCCGCCCGGCGGAAAATTAATGATGAAGCGCACCGGCTTCACCGGATAACCCTGCGCTTGGGCAAGCGGGGCGCCCGCGCTCAATGTTCCGAGCGCAAACAATGCAAAACTCAATAGCATTTTCATCTGGCCTCCTCGTTAGTGTAATGCGTCGTTAATGAGCAGACTTAAGAATCCGACAATGGTTTATGTTCTAACCGGCCATCGGCACAATCTCGATCGCATTCCCTGCTCCCGCGAGGAAGCGTTTCAAAATCTTGTAGGTGTCGAGATCGAACACGGGTTTGGCATCAAGCGGGTGAAGCTCGTGCTCCGCGTGCACCGTGCCAAGATAGCACCAATGATCGAGCACGTGCAGGTCGGTGCGCTCGCCGCTCGTTTCGCGCACGCCGATGCGGCCCTTGAACGGCCACGTCTGCAGCTTGAGTCCGGACAACGCGTCCATCAACCGCAGGTCATGGCGGGCGCGGGGCTCCTTGCCGGCGCATACGCCGTGGCAGCGCCCGATCTGATGCGCGAAGCAAGGACCTCTGTCTGTTTCGAGACCGGTTGCGATCAGGCACAGCTCGAACGCCCGCGCGAGGTTGCGCAGCGTGTCGAGCGCCGCGCGTTTCGAGCGGAACACGCCGTAGACGTTGGCGGTGTCGACGAAGCCGATGTCGGCCGCGCTCTTGAGTTGCGGCGCGGTGCCCGCTACCGGGTCCCAGGTGAATGCGCACAAATCGTGGTCGCGCCGCAGCTGCCGGTTCAGGGTCGGCAGCAGCTGCTTGACCAGCCGCGCTTCTTCGAGCAGCGCGCCAAGCTCTCCGGCGGTTTCCTTCCAGTCGATGCGCTTGACCTGCTGCACGATGCGCATGTCTTTCGACCGCCGGCGGCCGTCGGAAAAATGGGCCCGCACGCGCGAGCGCAGATTCACGCTCTTGCCGATATACAGCGGCATATCGTTTTCGTCATAGAACAGATAAGCGCCGGGCGTCTCGGGAATTTCGTCGAGCACCAGCTCCGACAGTCCTGGCGGCAGTGTCGGTGCCTTGATCTGCGCAGCGGCCGCGGCTGCAAGCGTGTCAGGGCCGACTTCGGCGAGCCATTTCTGCGTGAGTTCCCATAGCACGCGCGCATCGCCGAGCGCGCGATGGCGCGCGCTGCAGGTCACCCCATAGCGTTCCATCAGGCTGTCGAGATTGTGGCGGGCATGGCCGGGGAACAGCTTGCGCGAGAGCTTGACCGTACACACCACGTCGGAATGGAATTTGACGCCGAGGCGCTGGAATTCCTGGCGCAGAAAGCCATAGTCGAAGCGCGCGTTGTGCGCAATCAGAAGCTTGCCGTCGAGCCGCGCTTTGAGCTCGCACGCAACTTCAGCGAATGTCGGCGCCAGCGCTACCATATCGTTGCTGATGCCGGTCAGCGTTTCGATGAAAGGCGGGATGCGCGTTTCAGGATTGACCAGCGTGCTCCACTCGCCGCCAAAGCGGCCGCGCTCGACTTCGATCAGCCCGATTTCGGTGATGCGGTCGACGCTCGCGGTAGCGCCGGTGGTTTCGAGGTCGAGGAAGACGAGGGAGCGGTCGAACATTAGAAGACCTGTGAATGAGTGAATGCGTGAAGGGTGTTCCCTTCACCCTTCACCCTTGACCCTTCACCCTTCACCCTTGACCCTTGACCCTTNNACCCTTGACCCTTGACCCTTGACCCTTGACCCTTGACCCTTGACCCTTGACCCTTGACCATTCACTAACACTAACCTTGGTAGCCGATGGCGCGCGCAATGCGTTCGGCCATCTGCTTGACCTGCGCCGCCCACGCTTGGTTGAAGCGCTCGGATGGCGCCGATACGGATAGACCCGCGATGAGCTGCCCGTCGTCGTTGTAGATGCCGGCGCCGACGCATGAGACGCCTTTTTCAGCCTCCTCGTTGTCGAATGCATAGCCGAGTTGGCGCGCACGTTCGATTTCCTTCAGCAGGCCCGCCTGATCGGTGTGCGTGTTGTCGGTGAATTTCGGCAGGCCGGTGCGCTTTGCGTATTCCAGGCACTTTTCGGGGCCGTCGGCGGCGAGGAAGATCTTGCCGACCGCGGTGATATGCAGCGGCGCGCGCGCGCCGATGATCTGCACCACGCGCATCATCTGCGTGCCGGACGAAGTGCGCTCGATGTAGATCACTTCGTCGTCGTGGCGCACCGACAGATTGACGGTCTCGCCGAGCTGCTGATGCAGCTGCTGCATGTAGGGCAGCGCTTCCTGCCGAATGCTGATACGGGAGCGCACCAGCGTGCCGAGTTCGAGCAGCCGCATGCCGAGGCGGTAGGTGCCGGGCTCCACGCGATCGACGACGCGGTTTCGCACCATGACGTTGAGGATGCGGTGGGCGGTCGACGGGTGCAGCCGGGTTTCCAGTGCCAACTGCTTCAGGTTGATCGGCGCGCCGTGACTCGCCAGTGCATCGAGCAGGCTCATCATCCGCTCGATCACCTGGATCGATGACTTGACTTCCTTTTGTGCCACGGGAGGGAAAATTTGGATTTACTTACGGTAACTTATGCCAGATTTTATATTATGAAATCGCCGCCGGCAATTGCGAAATCGTGGCTTTCAGGACGGTCAGTCTGAACCGGCACGCGGTTCAAGAAGTGGCACGAGTTCCACACCTATCTCAATGCCGGCCACGCATTCCAGAATTTCATCGGCGAACGCTACCGTGAGCGGGCATCGCGCGCGTCGTGGCACGAGATGCCGGCGTTTTTCACCGAGCACCTGAAGCGCGGCACGTCGAACTGATTAAATCAGCCACAGGGCGCCTTGTTTCAGGACATCGCGCGGTTGCTTGCCGGGATGAAGTCATCAGGCGCGCCGGGTGGAATCGGCGGATGCGCCTTCAGGCTTTGTTCGAAGGCGTGGATCATTTTCCGCAGTGGGCCGCGCACCCAGCTGTTCTCGGTGCCGACGTCGGTTTCTTCCTTTGGGTCCTGGATGAGATTGAAAATCCACGGCGTCTCGAGGTGATTCGGGCCGGCATTGGGCTCGGGTTCCCACACGATGTGCATTTTCCAATTACGCCATTTCGCCGCGCGCAGTTCCTGCTTGATGTAATAAACGAAACCCTCGCGGTTCGATTTTTCCTGTTTGCCGAAAAAAAAGTCGAGTTGATCGACGCCGTCGATTGGCCGGTCGGTCGGCACGGCTGCACCGGCGATGCGCGCCAGCGTCGGGTACATGTCGGTGATGTGGATGATTTCGTTGGTAACGCCACCGGGTTTGATGCGTCCGGGCCAGCGGATCATGAACGGCACGCGCAATGCACCCTCCATTGCGGTGTGGTACGTGCCTCGCCAGACGCCTGCGCTGCCGCGCCACGGGCGCCGGAATTCGGGGCCGTTGTCGCTGCCGAAAATCACGATGGTGTCGTTGCGGATGCCTAACGCATCGATCGCATCGAGTATCTGCCCGACGCGAAAATCCATCTCATGCATCGAATCGGCAAAATCGCCGGCGCCGGTTTTGCCGGCGAAGTCGGGGTGCGGCAGCGTCGGGTAATGCAGATGCGTCAGCGGCACGTAGGCGAAGAACGGCTGGCCAGCCCTGGTTTGCCGCTGCATGAAGTCTATGGTGCGCGCGGCAAGCTCGGAATCGATGCGCCGGCGCGCTTCCAGATCGTAAATATGCACGCTTTTCGCCGGCTCGCCCTTCACGCCTGCCATCACGTAAGGCAGCGGCACGACATCAGGATCGAACCCGGGCGAACTCGTGAACATGCTTTCGTTCGTGGTGCGCGGTATTCCGTACCACTCGTCGAACCCGCGATCCTTGGGATAACGTCCTTCGCGGTCGCCGAGATGCCACTTGCCGTAACACGCTGTGGCATAACCGCGTCTGGAGATCAGTTGCGCGAGCGTTATTTCCCACGGGATGAGACCTTGCGGCAGTCCCGCCGGTACGGATTGCAGCGCGCCGGTGCGTATGGGATGGCGGCCTGTCATCAGCGCCGAGCGCGTCGGCACGCAATCGGACTCGACGTTGAAGTTGAGAAAGCGCAGTCCTTCGGACGCGAGCTGGTCGATGCGCGGCGTCGGCGCGCCGCGCAGTGCGCCGCCGCCGTAGCAGCCGAGTTCGCCCCAGCCGAGATTGTCGGCGAGGATAAATACGATATTCGGCAAGCGTGGAGTGCTCGAATTGACCATGGTTTATTTTTTTGAACCGGGGACGATTGAAACCGGAGCAGTTACAAGGACAATGATAGTATAAGTCTGTTTTCCATTCTGATCACAGGTGCCGCATGCGCTTCGAGCATTTGCATCCCCGGTATTTGAACGCCGTGCTGCTTGCCGCCGCGGCGTGTGTGATGCCCACTCATGCGCAAGGCTGGAAGCCCGACAAACCGGTCCGGCTCATCGTGGCGTATGTGCCGGACGGAGCCGCCGATGTGGTTTCACGTTTCATGGCCGAACGACTCTCCTCGGTGTTCGGCCAGCAGTTCGTGGTCGATAACCGTCCCGGCGCCACCGGCACGATCGCCCTCGACACACTCGCGAAATCGGCGCCGGATGGCTACACGCTCGCCAATGTCGGCGACTCCGCCACCATCCTGCCTTTCATCTACCGCAAATTGACCTGGGACCCGCGCACGAGCTTCGCGCCAATATCGCTGATGACCACTCAGCCGCTCGTGCTTGCGGTGCACGTGTCGGTGCCGGCGACGACCGCAAAGGAGTTCATCGCGCTGGCACGCGCGAAGCCGGGTTTTTTTGTGTTTGGTTCTTCGGGTACCGGCAACTCGCAGCATTTGGCAGGGGAACTCATCAAGAAGGTGGCCGGCATCAACATGACCCATGTTCCCTACAAAGGCGGCGGACAGGCCATCATCGATCTCGTCGGCGGACAAATTCCGGTCGCCGTGCTTGGCTCTTCACCCGTGATTCCGTATCACCGCGCGGGCAAGGTACGCATACTGGCAGTGACGGCGAGGCGGCGCTCAAGCGCATTACCCGACGTACCCACTCTCGCCGAAACCGGACTTCCCGGCATCGACGTGTCGCAGTGGTTGAGCTTGGCAGCGCCGGCGAAGACACCGAAGGAAATCGTCACGCGGCTCAACGCGGAAGTCGCGAAGATATTGGCGGCACCGTCGACACGTGAAAAACTCGAAGCCATCGGATTCGAGGCGACGCCAAGCTCGCCGCAGGAACTCGCTGCGATGTACCGCGCAGGCATGGAGCGCTGGGGCCCGCTCGTCAAGGCACTCAAGCTGGAACTGGATTAGGCCGGTGCGCTGGCGGCGGCGCGCTGGCCGCGCGAGTGCGTCTTGAAGTAAGCTGGGCTTTAAATCAAATCGTTTTTGAGGAGGTGCCCCGTGTCGTTGCTCAAGCGCGTCCCCGCCATCGCGATAGCGACGCTGGCAGTAATTGCTCCATTCACCGCGTCGGCGCAATCCTGGAAGCCGTCGCGGCCGGTCGCGCTGGTGGTCGGCGCGGCGCCAGGCGGCAGTATCGATTTGACGGCGCGCCTGCTGCAGCGCGCATGGGATCAGCAGAAACTGGTGCCGACGCCCGTGGTAGTGATCAACAAGCCGGGCGCCGGGCAGGGCATCGCGTGGTCGTACATGATAGAAAAAGGCGGCGACGGGCATGCCGTGGCGATGGGCGGGCCCAGCCTGGCATCGAATCCGGTGCTGGGCACGCATACGATCGGCTACAGGGACGTGACGACGATTGCCATGCTGTTCGATGATTACACGGCATTCGTCGTCAAGGCGGACTCTCCATTGAAGTCGATGCGCGACGTGGTCGAGCGATTGCGCAAGGACCCAGGCGCGTTGTCGGTCGGGTGCGCGCCGGCGCTCGGCAGTGGCGGGCATATGGGCGCAGTGGTCGGCTTGCGCGGCGGCGGCGTGAACGTCAGGGACGTGCGCTTCGTCGTTTACAAATCAGCGGGTGAAGCGATGACGGCCGCCATTGCCGGCGAGGTCGATATCGTGTCGGGCACGGTCGCGAATTTTCCGCCGCAGCTGCCGTCCGGCCGCATTCGCATTATCGGTGTGACTTCGCCGCGGCGGCTCGGTGGCGCGATGGCGGCTACCCCGACGCTCAAGGAGCAGGGTGTGGACGCGGTGTACACCAACTGGCGCAGCGTGATCGGCCCGCAAGCAATGGCGCGCCCGCAGGTCGCTTACTGGGAAGGCGTGCTCGCCAAAGCAGTGCAGACGGACGACTGGCGCAAGGACCTGGAGCGCAATTTCTGGACGGCCAATTTCCTGACCGGCGAACCCGCGCGCCAGTACGTCGGACAGCAAGGCGAACTGTTCCGCTCCATCCTCATGGAACTGGGTCTCGCCAAAAAGTGAGTCTTGATCCCGGTCACGCGCGGGCGCGCCGGCCGCGCATTGAAGTTGTCTTTTTCTTTCATATTGTGACGACATGTCAAAACACCCGAATATTCTGCTGATCACCTCCGACCAGCAGCGCGGCGATTGCTACGGTTTCGAGAACCCCGAAATCAAAACGCCGCATCTCGACCGCCTCGCGCGCGACGGTACGCGTTTCTCAGCTTGCATCACGCCGAACCTCGTATGCCAGCCCTCGCGTGCTTCTATCCTCACGGGTTTGCTGCCGTTGACGCATGGCGTGTGGGACAACGGGGTCGATCTCGACCCCAAGGTCGGCGCGCAGGGTTTCGCCGGCACGCTTGCGCGCAGCGGTTACCAGACCGCATTTATCGGCAAGGCGCATTTCGCGACCAAGGCCACCTTTGCGCCGACCGGCACGCCTGAATGCAACAAGAGCCAGGCGCAATACGGACCCGACTGGTACGGACCGTACATGGGATTCGAACACGTGGAGCTTACGGTGCTGGGGCATTTGCACCGCACGCGTCCGCTCGAACGCCCCGCCATGGGCCATTACGAGCGCTGGTTGCTTACGCGCGGCTGCGACGAAGAGGCGGTCAAGCTGTGGGCGACGGCACTGCCGCCCGACGTTGGCGCCGCGCAGACGTGGAATTCCGCGCTGCCGGTGGCGTGGCACAACAGCACGTGGGTGGCCGACCGCGCAATTCACTACATGGAGCAACGCGACAAAACAAAACCGTTCTGCGCGTGGGCGTCGTTCCCCGATCCGCATCATGCATTCGATTGTCCCGAGCCATGGTCGCGCCTGTACGATCCGAAGAGCGTCACGCTGCCGCAAAACCGCAAAAAGGATCTCGAACGCCGGCCGTGGTGGCACAAGGCCTCGCTCGAAGGCACGCCGCAGTTAAGCGACCCGGCCATGCTCAAGTTTCGCGCCGAAGGCTCGCGCGTGCCCGATCAGACCGACGAGCAGCTCGCGCACATGACCGCGAACTACTACGGCATGATCTCGCTGATCGACCACAACGTCGGCCGCATACTCGAAGCGCTCTCAGCGCAGGGGCTGCAGAACGACACGCTGGTCATTTACACCACCGATCACGGTGAAATGCTCGGCAACCACGGGCTGTATCTGAAAGGACCGACGCCGTACGAAGACCTGCTGCGCGTCGGATTGATCGCACGTGGCCCAGGCATTGTGGCGGACAAGGTCGTGGGCGAGCCGGTTTCGACATTGGACCTCGCCGCGACGTTTTATGACTACGCGGGCGTGACTGCACCGGGGGCACTGCAGAGCCGCACGTTGAAGCCGTTTCTC
>PLYS01000336.1:25106-29465 GCA_003153455.1 Betaproteobacteria bacterium
GGTTACCGCAAGGTGCGCAACGAACTCGAAGCGCTGATGCGCGCGCGGCCGGGCGCGATGCTCGATCGTTTGCCTGAACCTATCGGTATGGCTTGACAGGCGATAGCCACAGGACACAGAGGGCACCGAGAGAACAAAAGCAAGCGAAGACAGGTGAATGCCTGGAAAAGGGGGCGACGGTTTGCCTTTTCTCGGTGATCTCTGTGGCCCAAACATTTGCTGACGGAAGATGACCACTCGTGATCGTGCATCCCCAGTCTCCACGACGCCAGCTCCCACGCTCGGCGTGATGTGGAAAATGGTGTCGGAGGACTGTAACCTCGCCTGCGACTACTGCTACTACAGCACCTGCCGCGGCCGGCCGGGCCCGAAGCGCAGCCGCATCGACCACGCGCTGCTCGACAAGGCGATCCGCGAGTACATGGCGCCATCGCGGGGCGCCGTGGGTTTTGGGTGGCAGGGCGGCGAGCCGCTGCTTGCCGGCCTGGAATTTTTCCAGGAAGTAGTTGCGCTGCAGGCGCACCACGCTCCGCCGAACACCGTCATCGGCAACGCACTGCAGACCAATGGCACGCTGCTCGGCGAGGATTGGGCGCGCTCATGTCTTGCTCCTTCGGGTGTTGCGATCACTACTGTCCGGTTAAATGAATGGTTGGGCGGCCGAACCATCTAGTCGGCAACGGTCCCTGCGATGGATTTCATCGGCACGGCCCACCCCGGTTAATGGCAGTATCATAAGCTCCAAGAGTGAGGGCGGCGATCCATGATCGTCTCGGTCGTGCGCAGACCGGATCAGGACAAGCCGCTTAGGGTGGTGTAACGCAGTGACTGACCCTGCCGGCCTGCACCGCTCAAGCCGTGATCGCTCCGGTGGCGAAGTCGCGCATTTGGTGCACCACATATTCCAGATGCTGGCGCATGGCCCGTTCGGCTGCGGGCGGATCTCTTTCCCGAATCGCATTCACGAAGACCATGTGCTGTTCCCACTGCAGGGCAAGGGCCGCTTCTGTTTGTCGTGTCGGTTTCAGGCGTCCCCAGTTCGTCGCGTCACGCACGGCGTAGATGGTTTCGAACATGGACAGCAGCAGGCTGTTCTTTGCGGCCCGCGCAATGGCGCGATGCAGATCGTCCCCGAGTCCTTGGGAGGCCACGATGTCCGAAGTGACCAGGCCCTTTTTCAGGAAACTTTCGATCTCTGCAATCTCGATCTCCGAAGCATGAATGGCCGCCAGGCTCGCCAGTTTCGGTTCGAGCAGCAGGCGCACCTCCATGATCTCCATCGGCGTCGTCGACTTCACCAATTGGGTAACGCTGCCGATGCTTTGCGCGGCGTCGAGCGCGCTGATGAAGGTTCCCTTGCCGACGTGGCGCCAGATTTCACCATTCGATTCCATGCTTGCCAGCGCCTCACGCAATTGTGCGCGACTGACGGCGATGTTTTCGGCGAGTTGTCGCTCCGGCGGCAAGCGGTCATGGAGTCCGTAGCCATGCTCCTGAATGAAGGCCCTGATCCGTTGCACGACTTCCGAAAGACGGACGCGCGGCAGGGCGGGTGTGACCTCGGCGCCCGGCTGTTGCGAAGGAGTAATTTGGTTAACCATTAGAAAAATTATACACGGAAAATAAAAAAACCTCCAATGGTTAACCAATTAAATAAGGTGCAGAATGTTGAAAATTGATCCGGGCACGACGCAGAAAACCAGCCCGTTATTTCTTAATAATAACTTTTTTTCATTATGTTCAAAGTATTAAAACAATTTTTCGGTTGAAGACGCAAAAGTATTGACACTTCAAGATTGATCAACAATACTTCGCTTGTACTTCGCTGCCGTTCGCCCAATTTGATTAACCAATGGGTGATCGGTCAGAAATCTTCCGGGAAGATTTTTCGCCGCTTGCTGGATTTTCAGAGGGAGGTTTGTGTAATGAACACGAATACAACGAACAGGTACTTCACCGTCATCAACAAGATCATCATGTGGGCGGTTCTGCTGGGCCCCGGATCGCAGGCGCTGGCTGCCGATCTGGTGAAGGTCAAGATGAGTCAGGCGGTCGATAGTGTTGCTTACGTCGCCATCGACTATGCCCGGTCCGCCGGGTTCTATGCTGCCGAAGGGCTGGAGGTCGAGTCCATCATCACGCGGGGTGGTGGACCGGATACCCTGGCCCTGCTNNGGACGCGCCGATTGCCGATCGCCTGAAGAGCCTCAAGGGAATGACACTGGGCATCACGCAACCCGGTGCGATGACGGACCAGCACATTCGCTTCCTGCTGCGCAAGGGCGGGGTCGATGTCAAGGATGTCAAGCTCGTCGCCATCGGCAGTGCCCAGGCCTTGATCACGGCGCTTGAGACCAAACAAATCGATGGCTTTGCCATTTCCCTGGGGCCGGATCGTACTGCGGTATCGCGCGGTGCCGTCATGTGGGTCGACAACCTACGCGGCGACGTGGCCGGGCTGAGCCCCTTCCCGATGGTGAACATCTACACCACCAAACGCTATGCTGCGGCCAATCCGCAAATCGTCCGCAAGCTGGTTCGCGCGACGCAGAAGGCGGTGTTGGACATGCATGCGAAATCGCCGGAAGAGATTGCCAAGGTGTTGCAGGCGCGTTACAGCACCATGGATCCGGCGGTCCTGCTGCTCAGCATTCGGGCCTTTAAGCCGGCGCTGAATCTGGAAGGCAACGTATCGCCGGAAATGGCTGATAACTTGCTCACGTTTGAAGGAACAACGGATATCACGCGGGCCAAGTTCCTGTCTTTCTATTCCGATAAATTCCTGAAAGACTGATCCCGCCTCCATGCATGAACAGCAACGCAAATACCATGGAGACCGGCGCATCGCCCCTGGTTACGCTGCGCAACGTATCGCGCAGGTTCCGCAGTCCACGCGGTGACGTGGTCGCTCTTTCGGACGTCAGTTTCGATGTCAATGAAGGCGAATTCGTCACCGTGGTCGGACCTTCGGGCTGTGGCAAGTCGACCGTCCTGAACATCATCGTCGGCCTGCTCGAGGCGACCTCCGGCGAAGCGCTGTTTCGCGGCAAGCCGGTTACGGGAACCAACGTCGAGATTGGTTACGTGACCCAGAGCGATAACCTGTTTCCCTGGAAAACCATCCTCGAGAACGTTAGCTTTGGCCTGGAACTTCAAGGCCTGGGCGCGCCCGCCGAGCGCCGCGAAAAAGCCCTTTCCCTGATGGAAAAGGTCGGCCTGAAAGGTTTCGAGCATCACTTCAGGCACGAGCTTTCCGGGGGCATGCGGCAACGCGCGAACATCGTCCGCACGCTCGCCTATGACCCTCCCCTGATACTGCTTGACGAGCCCTTCGGACCCCTGGATGCGCAGACCCGCCTGCAACTGCAGGATCTGTTGCTCAATCTGCGGACCGAACACGAGGAGACGACCTTCATCTTCATTACGCACGATCTCACCGAGGCGATTGCCCTTGCGGATCGTGTCGTCGTGATGACCGCGCGTCCCGGAAAAATCCGGGAAATCGTGCCTGTCGATCTTCCCCGTCCGCGTGACATCTATAACGTTCATACCGACCCCAGGTTTCGCGAAATCTACGATCGCATCTGGGCGCATCTGGCCGATGAAATGAAGGGACATGTCGCATGAGCGCTCAAAAACTGTTTGCCGCCCGGGTGCTGCTGGCCCTGGCATTTCTCGGGCTGTGGGAATTGATCTCCGGACCGATCATCGACAAGTTCTGGTTGTCGCGTCCTTCCGATATCGCAGTCGCCTTGTGGGCCGCCATGCTGAAGGGCCAGCTATTCAGCGATCTCGCCATGACCTTTCAGGAAACCGCGATCGGCTATGTCTACGGCGTGATTGCCGGCCTGGCCCTGGGACTGATCCTGGCGCAAAGCGATACCGTTGCGGCGGTCACCAAGCCCTTCATCATGGCGATCTATGGCATTCCGCGGATCGCACTCGCGCCGGTGTTCATTCTCTGGTTCGGCATCGGCCTCAACTCCAAAGTCATGATGGCCGCGCTGGCGACCTTCCTGCTGGTATTTTTCAATACCTACGAAGGAATCCGCTCGGGAGATCTTGAATTGCGGAATGTTGCGCGCGTACTCGGGGCATCGCGCTGGCAACTCTTCTGGAAAGTCACACTGCCCAATGCCAGTCCATGGATTATCGCTGGCTTGCGGATCGCCATTCCCCAGGCGCTGGTGGCCGCCACGGTCGCTGAATTCATTGCCTCCATCGGCGGCCTCGGCTTTCGCATCATGGAGACCACCAACACCATGAATACCGCCGGCACCATGGGTGGAATTCTCGTGCTGATGCTGGTGGTCGTAATTCTCAATAACTTGCTCGATTACTTCGAAGACTGGGCCTTGC
>PLYS01000336.1:29525-32490 GCA_003153455.1 Betaproteobacteria bacterium
TGCTCGATGCGGGTGAGCGTGGCCTGGCCCTGCTGAGGAGGGCGCTGGCAGCCGGCGACGGTGCGTGGCGCAAGGCTGCGTCCGATGTCAGCATCGTTTCACCCTTGCTGCCGCGCCTGATCCTGGCCAGTGGCGGCAATTACATGGATCACCGCGAAGAAAAAGATGAGGCGCCGCTCGCCGGCAAGGAGCCCGAGTATTTTTTCAAGACGCCGATGTCCGTGATCGGCCCCGATGATGAAATCGAACTGGAGCCGCGCGTCACCAAAAAACTCGACTACGAGGTAGAACTCGCCATCGTCATCGGCAAGAAGGGACGTCATATTACGGAGGCCCGTGCGCTGGAACATGTCTTCGGCTACACCATCCTGAACGACGTTACGGCGCGCGACAAGCAGGTGCGCTTCAGATCCGATGGCTCTATGTTTTATGAAGCCGGCAGCAGCAAGAATTTTGATACCGCGACGCCCATGGGGCCGTATATCGCCACCACCGACGAGATACCGGACCCGCAACAATTGCGTGTGCGGACCAAGGTCAATGACGAGCTGCGTCAGAACAATACGACGTCGAACATGATTTTCAGCTGCGCCAAACTGATTCATTACTTCTCGACCTATCTGACCCTGTACCCCGGCTACGTCATTGCCACCGGTACGCCGGGCGGTACCGCATGGAGCGGTGATCCGGAACTAGGCGGTCGACCCTACGGACGCAACGACGTGGTGCGTGCCCGCAGCTATCTGCAGATCGGCGATATGGTGTGCTGTGAAATCGATCAGCTCGGCGTGCTGCGCAACACCGTTGCCGCTCCCAAGCCCGTTTAGCGAGCGTGGACCATGACTAATCTCTATAGCGAGGGGGTCGAACTGACCCGCGAGCTGGTGCGTCTGCCCAGCGAGAACCCGCCGGCGACCGAGCAGCGTGTCGGCGAGTTCGTCGCACAATGGCTGCGCCGCGTTCCCGGTGTTGAAGTCGAGGTGTTTGAAGTGCAGCCGGGACGATCCAACGTTGTCGGAAGATTACGCTCAGGCTCAAGCGCCCCCGCCGTGGCTATTCTTGCGCACATGGATACGGTTCCCGTAGGGGATGGATGGAGCAAGGATCCGTTCGGGGGTGAGATCGAACACGGCCGGCTCTATGGTCGCGGCTCCTGCGACATGAAGGCCGGTCTGGCCTGCGCCATGGTGGCGCTCAAGCGCGCGGCCGCGCAGAAGTCATCGCCCAGGCGCGACATCCTCGTTTGCGCGACTGTGGACGAAGAAGGCAGCCACATGCTCGGCGGCATGGATCTGATCAGGCACGGCATCGTCGACAAGGACAGCTTCGTCGTCGCAACCGAGCCTACCAGCCTCGAAATCATCATCGCCCACAAGGGTCTGGTGTGGCTCGAAGTGGAAGCCATCGGCAAGCTTGCGCATGCCGGCAATCCTGCACTCGGCGTCGATGCCGTGCGCGCGATGTCAGCCTTTGTCATGGAGTTTCATGCGCAGATCATGGCCTTGCCTCACCAGCATGACCGGCTGGGGCGAACAACCGCCACCTTCAGCAAGATCGAAGGAGGCATCAAGACCAACGTCGTTCCCGATCGTGCCCGGCTCGAAATCGACGTGCGCATTCCCCCGCCCATGAGCATCGCCGATGTGCACGTCCTTGCCGGGGTGGCGGCGGAGCGCGCGCAACAACTGGTGCCCGGTGCGCGCCTGAGCTTCCGGCAACTGAATAACGAGCGTCCTCCCGTCGAAGCCGATGAGCAGGGCGAATTTGTCCGGGCGCTGAGCGGCGCGTTCAGGGAGACGACGGCGCGCCCGGCGGTACTGACGGGCTTTCCCGCCTACACCGACGCATCAGTCATTCAGGCCCGTACCGGCAATCGCCAGAGCCTGGTGTTCGGACCCGGCGCGTTGGCGCAGGCGCATACCGTGGATGAGTATGTCCCGATTGACGAGATTGATGCCTGTACCGACATACTGACCCGGAGCCTCGCGAAACTTTGCTTTGCGTAAGCAGGGCCGCGGCATTTTTATAGGACGCGTGCATGCAAGCCTGCACGCGAATCGAAACACCAGACCGTTCTTGCAACCCCCTTTTATTGGAGCCAGGAAATCATGAAAAANNGTTGTGGCCGATGTACCGGCCGGTCGTTCTACCGGAGAGCATGAGGCAAGCGAGTTGCGCGACGGCGAGACGCGCTACGCGGGGCGGGGCGTATCGAAGGCCGTCAATAACGTGATCCAGGAAATCGCGCCGCTACTCGTAGGGATGGACGTCACCTGCCAGCGCGAAATCGATGTGCGCATGATCGAGTGTGACGGCACAGAGAACAAATCGCGGCTGGGCGCCAATGCCATTCTTGGCGCTTCGCTGGCGGCAGCGCGCGGCGCGGCGGCAGCGCTAGGCATACCGCTGTATCGGTATATCGACCCCAATGCCCAGGTCCTTCCGGTGCCCTTGGTGAACCTGATCAATGGCGGCAAGCATGCCTCGAACGATCTGGACATTCAGGAATTCTGCATTTTTCCGATCGGTGCAGAAACATTCAATGAAGCGATGGAAATTAGCTTCGCAGTCAATGTCAGGCTGCGTGACCTGATCATTGCCAAGTACGGAAAAATTGCTGCCAACGTCGGGGACGAAGGCGGTTTCGCTCCGCCGATCGTCAATGTGCGGGAGGCAATGGACTGTCTGGTCAGTGCAGTCGAAGGTTCCGGCTTTGCCAGCAAGATCGTCTATGGCCTCGATTGTGCGGCCACGCATTTTTATGACAAGCGCTCCGGCACGTATACGGTAGAAGGCCGTAGCATGCGCGCAGAGGAGTTGCTGGAGTTCTACCAGGGTTTGCTGCGCAGCTACCCGATCGCATCGATCGAAGATCCGTTCTCCGAGGATGATATCGACGGCTTTGTCGCAGCAACCGCGCAGCTCGGCATCCAAATTGTTGGTGATGATTTTTTCTGCACGAATC
>PLYS01000179.1:0-6151 GCA_003153455.1 Betaproteobacteria bacterium
TGAACGGGTGAAGGAGTGAAGGGGTGGGAAACGCATTCATCGGCCAGGGCCGACGGAACCTGCTCCGCCCTCCGTGGGCGCGGGGTGAGGGGCTCACTCGTTCACCCGTTCACTTGTTCACTGCCACTAAAGGGAGGAGGCCATCATGACTTCACGGTTCGATCTGCATCATCTTTTCGCGGCATGTGTCCTGCTCCTCGCATGGGGCGTCTGCAGCACGGCGTCGGGCGCTGAGAGGTCCGACTATCCGACGCGCCCGATCCGGCTGCTGGTATCGTTCCCTCCCGGTGGCGGGGCGGACACGCTGGCGCGCATCGTGACGCCGAAATTTGCACAAAGCATGGGGCAGCAGTGGGTAGTAGACAACCGCAGCGGCGCATCCGGCAACATCGCTCCGGAGATCGTTGCCCACGCCGCTCCCGACGGCCACACGGTATTGCTTGGCTTCAACACTGTGTTGACGGTGAACCCCAGTCTCTACAAGAAACTGCCGTTTGATGTCGCGCGGGATTTCCAGGCGGTGACGCAGCTCGCCGCGGCGCAGTATATCCTCGTGCTGCATCCCTCCGTGCCGGCCGGGTCGCTCAAGGAATTCATCGCGCTCGCGAAGGCAAAACCCGGCGAGCTCAATTACTCTTCGAGCGGCATGGGGAGCCCGCTGCATCTCGCGGCGGAACTGTTCAAGAACCGGGCCGGCGTCAACCTGGTGCACGTGCCTTACAAAGGCGGAGGGCCGGCTGCGGCCGCGATCCTCGGAGGGGAAGTTCAGGTTTTGTTCGGCAGTTTTGCCTCATCCCTGCCGCACGTGCGGGCGGGGAAGCTCAAAGCGCTGGCTGTTACCGGGTTAAAGCGCTCGCCGGTTGCCTCTGAACTTCCGACGCTTAACGAATCTGGTTTTCCCGGCTTTAATGTGACTTCATGGTACGGACTGCTCGTACCGGCGAAGACGCCTGAAGCAATCGTAAAGAAATTGCACCAGGAGGCGCTGGCTGCACTCAAGCTTGCCGATGTCCAGGAAGCGATGGGGCGTCAGGGACTCGAGGTCACGACCAACAATAACCCTGCCGAATTCGCCGCGTTGATCAGGAACGAAACGGCGATCTGGGCGGAGGTCATCAAAACCGCCAACATTCGGGCCGATTAACCATCCTGCGCTTGCCGCAGAGGCGTCTAATTGTCAATCATTACAGCGCACTTCGATCGCATCTTCGCGCGCCGTGAGTTGTGTTCCAAAAGCGCGACTATGTCTTTGCAGACCCTCGCAAATCGCTTTCCACTGCGGGTCGCGGCAGGAAAGCAGGAGCGGAGGCACGTCGACCCCGGTCTTCACCGGCAGCAGATAGCAATCCCGTAATCCATCGGCTTCAATCGTCGCGCCGAACAGAAAAGTTTTCAGCGTTTCTTCGGTAAAAAAAGACGCCCATGTGTCGAACAGCAGATTGGCGGAGCCATGCACGATGGGACAACCTTTATAGAACTCGATCGCCGACATGACATGCTGGTGCCCTCCAAACAACGCATGGGCGCCGGCATCGATCGCGGCTTTTCCGATCTCACGCTGGAAATCGTGAACTTGGGGCGACATGCTGGTACCCCAATGCACATAGACGATCAAAACGTTCACCTGCTTTCTGAATGTTTCGATATCGTTCCGCAGTCTTTGCAAGTGAAGCGGATCGGTCCAGCTGATAATCTGGGGCCCGGTTCCCGGATATTCGAGCAGGCTGCCCTTGGTCTGGTACGCCGTATAGGCCTGGAGCGGATTGACGCCCGGGCATCCGGAAGTAGCCGCAAAACCTGTCGGCAGCGTGGTGCTATAGCCGAGGAAACCGATCCGCGTGCCGTTTTTCTCGACGATGTAACCTTTGCGCGCTTCATCGATATTGCGTCCGGCGCCGAAATGGCCGATCGCTTTTCGATCGAGCAGATCGATGGTGTCGAACATGGCGACATCGCCGTAGTCGAGGACGTGGTTATTGGCGAGGTTCACGCATGAAACGCCGACTTCGGCAAGTCCGTCGATGTTCACCGGCATGCCGCGATGAAATATCGCTTTGCCACGAGCCGGCTCGCCCCGATCGGACAAAGGGAGTTCCAGATTGAAGAAAGACACATCCGCGCGCTGAAATAGCGGAGCAATGTCTCCGAACATTCCCAGGCCGGTTTTACGGATGGGAGCAACATCGCCACCAGTCAGGAAGCTTGCATTCGCCATGATCGTCAGCCGTTGGATTCTGGATATCGATTGCCGTGTCCGATGGCGTTCATCTTAACAGGCGCTTCATCGGCGTGAGTCGCTGGACTATGTCGCCGGCGACATGTGTCGTCAGCGCGTCGCGATACAGTTTTTCGGCGCCCGCATGCATCATGGCGCCCGCAGCCCCGTGGATGTCCATATTGAGCGCGGTGACTTGCCGGATGGCGTCTCTCGAAAAAGCCATCACGAGATCGGCGTTGACCGAATCGCGCACGGTCTCGTCCCCGCGTGCCGCCCGATCTCTTTCCCATGCTGTGCGCAATACGTATGAGCGCAGAGCCTCGGTGAGCATATGCATCCTGGAAAGCTTCAGCTGGATGGTTTGTTGCTCGCTCAGGTACTTGCCGCCCGTGCGCCCGGTTCGGGCTTGCAGCATCGCCATTTCGACCGCAGCGTCGCAAACTCCCAGCGCGTTCGCCGCCAGTTCAAGCTCACCGAACCCGAAAGTCTCCCCGCTGCCTGCCCGCGCTCCGCCATTCACCTCGCCTATGATGTTGGCGTGCGGCACCCGCGCATTTTCAAAGATCAACTCCGCATTCTGGTAGAAACGCCAGCCCATCTTATTGAATACTTTGCCGACCCGGAAGCCGGGCGTATCGCGCGGCACGAGGAAGAGCGTAGTTCCTTCCCGAAGATTGATGTTGGGGTTCGTGCGCGTGTACACGAAAAACAGCTTCCCGACGCTCCCATGCGCGATGTAGCACTTCTCGCCGTTGAGGATCCACTCGTCGCCTTCCCGTTCGGCCTTGAGCCTATAGCCTGCTCTGGGATCATCATCGGGCGGCATGCGGCTGTCGGAACCGGAGTTGGGCTCGGTAATTGCGGCGCCCAGCAAATACGTATCGTCAGCGAGAAAGGGTTTGAGAAAGCGTTCCTTCTGCTCGCGCGTGCACACGGCGGCGATCAGGTGGCTCCACTTCCAGCACTGACTGAAGGCTTTGGAGATCGCGCTATCGCCCTTCGCAAGTTCCGCCATCACCAGGGCCTGCGTGACGATGTCGGTGCCGTGTCCGCCCCACTCCTTCGAAACCGCCGCGGTGCGAAAACCGAGCCGCGAGCCTTTCCTGATGATCTCCCAGTCGAACGTCTCGCGCGGGTCGGCGATCCGATCGCGCTCGAGCGCAATGGGCGCTATTTCCTCCTGCGCGAATTTCCGCGCTTTGAGCTGCCACGCGCGCTGTTCTTCGGTTAATGAAAAATCCATGCTGAATTCCCCGCAAGCCGTTTTTTTCCGGGCTATTCTTTACGGATGTCGAGAGTCTTGATCAGCTTGCCCCACTTGGCGAATTCGGATTTCAAAATGACCCCGAACTCTTCCGGCGAATTGCCGACGGCTTCCAGCCCGGAGTCGAAGAGCAGCTTTTTCGTTTCCGCCCTGTTAAGAGCACGCGCGGCTTCCTGGCTCAGGAGATTGATGATCGCCGCAGGAGTTCTGGCCGGCGCCCACAGACCAATGAATACTCCGGATTCATAGCCGGGCACGGATGCCGTCAACGTGGGCAACTCGGGGGCTAGCGCGGAGGGTTTCGCGGTCGTGACCGCCAGAGCCCGCAAGCGGCCCGACCTTGCTTGCGGCATCACGGTGCCCGCGTTGGCGATCATCACCTGTACTTCGCCGCCCATCAGAGCGCTGATCGACGGGCCAGTGCCCTTGTAACCGACACGCACTATGTCGGTCCTGGTCATGGATTTGAACAATTCCATTGCCAGATGAGGTTCAACGCCCATTGGACCGGAAGCGTAGTTGAGCTCTCCCGGCCTCGCTTTCGCCAGGGCAATGAGCTCCTTGGGCGATTTCACCGGCAATGAGGGATGCACGGCGAGAACATTGGGTGAAGTCAATCCCAACGTGATCGGTGAAAAATCCTTCTCGGGGTCCCACGTTACGTCCGATTGAAAAAACCCTGAGAAGTAAACGCCGCCGTTCCCGAAAAAAAGCAACGTATAGCCATCCGGCGGCGCTTTGGCAACCGCTTCGATGCCGAGGAGTCCCGCCCGGTTGTCCACGATTGCCCGCTGGCCGAGGGTACTGGTAAGGCCTTGTGCGATCAGCCGCGCCCCGATATCGTTGGCGCTTCCGGGCACAGCGGTCACGATACGAATCACTTTGCTCGGATAATTCTGGCCAAAGACCGCGGCCGCGCCGCAAACCATGATTCCAACGGTGAGCACCCGTACGGCAAAGCGTAACAACATGGCAATCTCTCCTCTCCCAAAAAATCGCGGGGTGTGACTACTAAGAAAATTCTGTTCAACCCGGATTTCGTCATTCCTGCGAAAGCAGGAATCCAGTTACATCAGTCGTTTCTGGATGCCCGTCTGCGCAAGCGTGCCGATTCTTTTTTCTTCTTATAAGTTAAGCAGCGGCATTGCGGCTTTGATGTAGCGCAAGAAATCGGCAAATAACCAGCTCCGGTGACGAAGTGACGAAAAACAGTGAAGTGAAAAGGCCGTGCTTACGATCGCACCAACCTGATCTTGCCATCAAGAAAAGCGTTGGCGCATTCACAGTGCCAGTTCGTCTTTGCCGGCGGCGATCCTTCGAACCCGCGCCGATCGCAGGCCTGACGCGCGCTCCCTCGAATCCGCATGTTGTCAACCGGTGCTATCATGCTGCTGGGATTGGACGATATTCCTCAACCATGCTGAACGAGGCCTGACTTTCGTCAGGGTACGGCTTGCAAATCCATTGATGAAATCTCGCGTCTTCATGCCTGTTTTTCCTCTTGAGCCCGCGCTCGAAGTCGGGGAACCGATCGCCAAACGGGTATTCGCTGAGCAGGTGGCGGTCGTTTACCGGCTCACGCCATTCAGCCTGGCCATATCCCTGTTCACAACCACGATGTTGTGGTGGGTGTTCCTGGAAGGGGCATCGAAGAGTCTGGCACACATCTGGTTCGTGGCTATCACTGCGGTCACGGTCGCGCGCCTCCTGCTGGTTTGGGCATGGCGCCGGTACGGGGAAACGGGGGGCGATACGCTGGCGTGGGCGAGACGGTATCTCGCCGGAGCAAGCATTGCGGGGTTGCTCTGGACATTGCCCGGCACGGTGCTGTTCCCGGCTGGTGATCCGCAGGCCCAGCTCGTTGTCGTAGGCATCATCATCGCGGTTGCCGCGGGCGCACTAATTGCGCAGGCGCCGCTGCTCGCGGTGCTCTACGTCTTTGTCGTGCCGTCGCTTGCGCCTTTCGCGGTGTACCTGTTGTGGCTGGGAGGGCGTGAACTCAGCTTCATCGGTGTTGCAGCACTGGTGTATATGGCGTGGATCATGGTCAGCGGCGCGCGCATGCGGTGCACCTTCCATGACAGCCATCGCTTGCGTTTCGAACTGGGGCGTTCAGTCGAGGAAACCACGCGCGCCAAGGAACACAGCGACCGGGCTTTGCAGGAACTGCGGGAAGAAACCGTGCTGCGCAGCGAAGCCGAGGCCCGCGTCCATGCCCGGGAGCAATGGCTGGATCTGCTCATCCAGAATACCCCGGTGGCCTGCGTGGCCTGGACCCCCGACTACCGGATCACCGCCTGGAATCCCGCTGCCGAGCGCATCTTCGGTTTTTCGCGCGAGCAAGTCATCGGAAAAAACGCCTTCGACGTCTTCGTGCCCCCTGGGGTCAGGGCGCAGGTGGATGCCTTCTGGCGCCGCCAGATGCAGGAGCCCAACGCTACGTATGTCGCACCGCTAAAAAGCGTGACCCCCGATGGCAGGACGATAGTCTGCGAGTGGTACAATACGCCGCTTCTGGGCGATCACGGCGAAATCCGCCAGATCGTCTCCCTCGCGATCGATATTACCGAGCGCACGCGTGCCGAGAACGCGCTCAAGGCGGCGCGTGATGCCGCCGCTGCCGCCAACCGCGCCAAGTCGCAGTTCCTGGCGAACATGAGCCACGAGAT
>PLYS01000179.1:6159-6882 GCA_003153455.1 Betaproteobacteria bacterium
TCTCCAAGATCGAGGCCGGCAGGCTTGCCATCGAGTGTGCACCGTTCGATCTGCGGCGCGCAATCTCGGATGTTGCGGATCTTCTGGCGGCGGTCGCACACGACAAACGGGTCGCGTTCGAGGTGAGCGTCGACGCCGGCGTTCCACGCTGGGTCGAGGGAGACTCGTCGCGGGTGAAGCAAGTGCTCAACAACCTGCTTGGCAATGCGATCAAGTTCACNNACGTCCGGCTTTCGGTTCGTCGCAGCGATGAAGCGGGGAAGGCGCTGCTGCGCTTCGAGGTCGAGGATACCGGAATCGGCATTCCTGCGGAGAATGTGGAAAGGATTTTCGATGCCTTTCGCCAGGCGGACAGTTCGTCGGTCCGGCGCCATGGCGGTACCGGCCTGGGCCTGACGATCTCGCGGGAGCTGGCGCGGGCGATGGGCGGAGACATCGGCCATTCGAGCGAGCCCGGGCGCGGCTCGACGTTCTGGTTGACTGCCGAGTTGCCGGAAACCGCGATCCCCGACGTTTCGGGCGAACGTGTGGGCGCCCAGCCTGCGTTCTCCGACATCCGGCTTTCCGGCCGCGTGCTCCTCGCGGAGGACAACGCGGTCAACGCGCTGGTCGCAAAAGCCTACCTCGAACAATTCGGCCTGTCGGTGGACTGCGCGGACAACGGCGTTCAGGCGCTTGACCGCGTGACCGCGGACGATTACGACCTCGTCCTGATGGACTGCC
>PLYS01000658.1 GCA_003153455.1 Betaproteobacteria bacterium
ATCGAAGCGGAAACGCGCCGCTGATTGCAGGTGGCGCAGATCGCGGGAGTTAACCCCGAGTGAACATAACGAGCGGAGCGCCATGCGCACAATTCTCACCAATGCAACACTGATCGATTGCGTCAAACTGGCGCCGGCCGAACGTGCAGTCGTGGTCATCGAGAACGGACGCATCTCGGAGATCCTGAAAGGCGGGCGGCAACCGGCAGCGGGCGATGCAAATGTGATCGACCTCGAGGGCGCGTATTTGCTGCCCGGGCTGTGGGACGTCCACATTCATCCCGACTATTTGTCGCTCGCCGAGGTGCCGCTCGCCGACCAGGTCACGCTGTTCGGCCATCGCCTGATGGCGGGGCTCACCGAATCCGGCATCATCGGCGTGCGCTGCGCCGGCGCGCACCACTTTATGGATGTGGCCTGGAAGCGCGCTTTCGATTCGGGGCAGTACGTCGGCCCGCACGTCTACGCGAGCGGTCATTTTCTCACGACGACCGCCGGCCACTTCCTTACCTCTGGCCATGCAATCGAATGCGACGGACCGTACGGCTTCGTCAGAGCGATCCGCGAGCAGATGAAGAACGGCGTCGATCACATCAAGCTCAATCTCTCGGGCGGCATCATGGGGCTCGCCTGGGACCGGCACTGGCATTCTTTCCTGCTCGAGGAAGAGTTGAAGGCAGCGTTCGCGATCTGCCGCCAGCGCGAGTTCATGGTCATGGCGCATGCGACCAACCCGGATGCGGTGAAGAACGCGATCCGCTTGGGAGCGCACAGCGTCGAGCATGGTTACATCATGGACGACGAGTGTATCGAGCTGCTTTTGCAGCACGATGTCTGGTACGTGCCGACTCTCGCCATCACACATCTCACCCCGGATCAGGTCAGTAACGACTGGGAGCGCCGCTGGGTCGAGCAGCGTAATCTCGCGGACTCGCTCTGCTGCCGTGCGGACGCGGCGTCCGACGTGCACCGCATGGGGTTCCGCAAGGCGCTCGACGCGGGCGTGAAGATGGCGCTCGGCTCCGACATCCGGCCGCTCAAGGACGCGGCACTGCTGGAAATGGGACTCTGGGTCAAGGATGGTGCAACGCCATGGCAGACGCTGCTCGCGGCCACGAAACACGCTGCGGCGATCTGCGGTATGGCCAATGATCTCGGCACGGTCGAAGTCGGCAAACTTGCCGATCTGATCGTCGTCGCAGCGAACCCGCTGGAAGACATTAACAACGTTCGCCGCCTGCTGCTCGTGCTGAAGGAAGGACACGTCGTTTCCGACAAGCGGCGTTGAAGCCCCCTCACCAGGCTCACTTACCCGCGGCTGCCCGGCGATTCACCAGGGTCCGGGAAGAAACGGTGCGGCCGGGTGTCGAATTCCTCAATTCACGCTGCCTTGGCGAATGCATCCTGCACCTTCTTTTCGTAGGCGAGGATCTTCTGCACGCTTGGGCGCAGCTTCATGCGCTCGAAATGGGCCACGCAGTTCCTGAACGCCGAGACATCGAGCTTGAAAGACATCGCGCGCCGGAAACACCAGAAGAAGTACGCGTCGACGGCGGTGAAGTGCTCGCAGAACCACTCGCGGCCGGCCAGCAGCCCGTCGGCGATTGCGAAATCCTCGAACAGCATCTTATTGGCAACCCGCTTCACGCTTGCTTCCGAAGTCAGCTTCGTCATTCGATCTCCTCTAGCAGCCTGTCGGACTTATTAGGAGTTTGTCGGGGCTAAGTCCGATAAACTCCTTTCGCAATGGTATCGCATGCCCGATCATGCCTGGGCCGCGATTGAATCCCGGCGTCTGTCGTCGGCCAATGCTTGACGGCGGTGCGGACAAGGCGGAAGCTTTAGCAGCCTGTCGGACTTGGCACGCCGACAGGCTGCTAAAAATAAAATCTGCTGACCATTCATAATAAACTCATTTGAAGCCGTCGAATTTGGGGAAAAGCGTGGGCTGAGAAGGCTTGTACTTTGTTTTCCTTCGCGTCCTTGGCGTCCTTTGCGGTGAACAGCTTTTTCTCGGTTGAAAGGATAAAAATCATGCGATTCACCAAACTTGCAGCCGCACTCGCTGCCGTGGCGTGGGGATCGATCGTGCCGTCGGCCTCGGTGGCCCAGGTCTATCCCAGCAAGCCGGTGCGCGTGGTAACACCATGGCCGAGCGGCGGCCTCACCGACGTCGTGGGGCGCATCATTTTCCAGAAAATCTCCGAGACGACCGGACAGCAGTTCATCGTCGACAACCGGCCCGGCGCTGCGGGCACCATCGGCGCCGAACTGGTCGCCAAGTCCAAGCCCGACGGCTACACCCTCATGGTCCATTCCACGACCCACGTCGGCAACCCTCACATCTACAAGCAATTGCCTTATGACACGCTCAAGGATTTCGTCGGCGTGGGCTTGCTCGCGGCGCAGACTGGTCTGCTCGTAGTGCATCCATCGCTGCCGGTGAAGTCGGTCAAGGAACTCATTGCATTCGCGCGGGCGCGACCCGACCAGATCCTGTACGCTTCGTCCGGCAGCGGCAGCTTCTCGCATCTGGCGATCGCGCTGTTGACCTCGATGACCAACACCAAGATGACGCACGTACCGTACAAGGGCGGCGGGCCGGCGACCACGGCGATAGTTTCCGGAGAGACGCAGTTTCTGGTTGGCAGCCCCGCAGCTGTCACGACGCAGCTCGACGCGAGGCGTTTGCGGCTGCTTGCCGTGAGCTCGGATACCCGGCTGCCGCAGTATCCGCATACCCCGACCGTGGCCGAGGCGGGTGTCCCAGGCTATGAGTTTAGAGGTTGGGTCGGGGTATTTGCGCCCGCCGGAACGCCCAAGGCCATCGTCGATCGCGTCAATGCCGAAATCAAGAATGCGCAGAACAGCCCGGACATGAAGAGCCGGCTGGCGGCGTTCGAACCCTGGTATATGACTCCCGAGCAGACCGCGGCGCGCATCAAGTCCGACTACGACAAATACGGCTATCTCATCAGGTTGACGGGCACGCGGCTCGAGTAAGGCGCGGGCGCCACGTTCAAATTCGCCGTCTCCGACCAGTCCGCGACAATACTGCGAAGTCAGGCCAGCCGCCGGAGGTCCCCAAGCCGGACCTTCTGCTGTCCTCCGGGATCGAAGTTTGTCGGCGCCAGCCATTGCTCAAAGGCCCTCCGGATGGAAGGCCAGTCAATGTCGACCATAGCAAACCACGCAGTGTCGCGGTTCTGCCCTTTTACCAGCATGTGCTGCCGAAAAGCGCCTTCATATGTAAACCCAAAACGACGAGCGGCGCGCATCGAGGGTTCGTTGCGGGCATCGCACTTCCATTCGAAGCGGCGATAGCCGAGTTCCTCGAACGCGTACCGGGCAAACAAAAACAGGGCTTCCGTCGCTATACGGGTCCGGGCGATTGCCGGTCCCCATAAGATGCTGCCGATTTCAATCACACCGTGCTCGGGAGTGATGCGCATCAAGGCCTGGCGCCCTTCACAGCGCTGGCTCGACAAGTCGATCACCCCATAGAACATCGGGTCTTCCGACACCGCGGCGCGGGCGAGCCAGCCATCGAAGGCTGCGCGATCCTGTGGCGAATCGAATAAATAGCGAAACCGGTCCTCGGCGCCCGGCGCCATCGATGCCGCAAACAATTGACCGCCGTGGCGTACCGGGTCGAGCGGTTCCACTCTGCAGTATCGTCCTTCGAGTATCACGCGACCAGGACGAGGTCGTGGGCGCCAATCATTGAGCTTGTTCATGACAATGTTTGAATTCTGAACCTAATAGTATAACAAGGACACTGGGCGCAGATTCATTGAGGTTGTTATCCCGCTTGTCGGGCAGTAGCGTCGCGTTAAGTTTTCTGCGCATTCTGCGGTGCTCAAGAAAATACGTTGGCCTGCGTGCCACGTCCGCTTATTGAGTATTCCGGAAATGGTTGACAAACTATTTCCGCTCGACGTTCCACTCTCCTCCCGGAAGGGGCTAGGGGTGAGGGACCGGGCGATGTTAATCATTTACGTAAAGCCCGGTAAGCGTGTTAAAGTTTCGTGCACAGGCGGATGAGAAAGATAGCGTGCGCGGGGTTATTCAAGGAGATCGGCATGACAGCGGCAAACATGGTAGGACTGGTCAATCCGGTGGGGCAGTGCGCGGTCGGGCGCGTCGCTCTCGCGCGGCGGCTTGATACGCTGAACGGGAAGTCCATCGGCTTTATCGACAACATAAAGCCCAACGCGAACCTCTTCATTCAGAACATCGAGGAGATGATGCGCGCGGATTACGCGGGCATCCGGACTCATACGGTGCGCAAGAACTTCACGTCGAGCAAACTGATCGCTCACGAGCTCGAGGGCAAGGTCCAGGCGTTGGTTAACGCCTGGGGTGACTGAGGGGGCTGCACGTCGTGGTGTATCCACGACTCGGCCTATCTCGAGAAGCGCGGCGTTCCGACGTCGACCATCGTTTCGACGGCGTTTCTCACGCATGGACGGCTCGCCGCAAAGAATCTTCAACTCGACGACCTGCCGCTGGTCGTCACGCCCCACCCGCTGAATGATTTGACGCCCGAACAAGTGCGGGAGCTCGCGCGCGCGGCCTATCCGATCATCATCGAGCAACTAACCGGGCAGGGCGTGCTGGCGAAGCATACCCAGGTCGATTACGTTCACCCGGCCGCCCGCAATCGCGCGACTCGTGGCGCGGGCCCGGGCACGGAGGCAGCGTGACCGCAGCACTGACCGAAGCGCCGGTTTTCCATCTCGATGACTCTTGGGAAATCATCAACGAGTGGTTTCTAAGCCATGATCTGACCGATGGACTGCCGATTGTGCCGCCAACGCAGGCGCGCGTGGCGGCGGTGACCGATTATGTCGAGCGCGCGCTGGGATGGAAAGCCTCGGATGTGATCGCGACGCTTGCGCCGAAGCAGGGTTTGGCCACGGTGGAGAAGATCGCCGCGAATGCCGTTATGGCGGGTTGCAAACCCGAGTACATGCCGGTGCTGCTCGCTTGTGTCAAGGCGATCGGCGAGCCTGAATTCAATCTCGATGCCGTACAGACATCGACCCACAACACGTCGCCGCTTCCCATCGTCAATGGCCCGGTCCGCACAGCCATCGACTTGAACCGGGGCTACAACTATACCGGCAGCCGCTGGCACAGCACGAGCACGATCGGACGCGCCTTGCAGTTGACCATGATCAACATCGGAGGAACGCCGGGCTCGATCAATATCCACACGCAGGGGCACATCGCCCGTTACGAGCACTGCATCGCGGAAAATGAGGAGGAGAACCCGTGGCAGCCGCTGCACGTCGAAAGAGGGTATCCGGCGGAGACCAGCACCGTCACAGTGATTCCGGCGTGTCCGGCCGCGATGATCGACGACAACGGCGGCAGCCAAACCGCGCAAGACTTGCTGCGCACGTTGGCCCTTTCGATTCCCTATATCGGCAATCGCAATACCAACGGCGAAGGCCAGCCGCTGTTAATCCTGTGTCCTCAGCACGCACGCTTATTGGCAAACGGCGGCTACAGCAAGGCTGAGGTAAAGCGTTTCATCTGGGAACATGGCCGGCTGCCTTTCGCCAGTATCCCTCGCGGCAACCTGACGAACTTCAGCGAAAAAATCCTGCAGCAATCAGCGGGCTCCCCGGACTTCGCGGTGCCCATCGCCGAAAAACCCGAAGATATCGTGATCGTGGTAATGGGCGGGAAAGGCACTCACAGCCTGTCCGTGCAAACGCGGCTTGCATCGCAAAATGTCACCGTGCCGATTCAACGCAAAGACGGCACGCCATGGAAAGTCGAAGTGTAAGTTAGGGCATTTTGAGACCACTACGCGACACATGTGCAGGAGACACCAAATGACGCGTATACAAGGCATAGGTGCCATGCTGCTTGCAACCCTGGGCGGCGTCTCGGCCCCGTCCCTGGCGGTGGCGCAGACCCACGACTACCCGCAGCGGCCGATCCGGCTGATCGTCGGCTTTACACCGGGGGGCAGCACCGATCTCGTCGGTCGTCTGGTCGCGGCCAAGCTTTCGGAGCGCCTCGGCCAGCAGGTGGTGGTCGACAATCGCGCGGGCGCGAGCGGCATCATCGCC
>PLYS01000406.1:0-380 GCA_003153455.1 Betaproteobacteria bacterium
TGGCACCACCGCGACATTTCATTTTAAGCGTTTAAGCGTGTTCCGCGGTTACGGTGTCGGCATCCTCAGCCGGGGCTCGATGAGTTTTGCGTACGGGATCACCGCTGAAGAAGCCGGGCCCTACCTCAAGCTGCCCGAGGGCAAGAAGCTCACGCACAACGGAACAGAGCTTAAGCTCGCCGACCTATAGGAAGCACGAAGGTGCAGTTGATTGCATTCAATATTAAAGGAAACAATATGCAAAAGATCATTTTTAAGTCCGCGCTAGTGCTGCTATCGGCGCTTGCTGCGCCGTTCTCTCTTGCCCAGAACGTCGCGCCGGACGTGCTGCTGAAGGCGGTCACTTTGGAGGTGATCGCCATCATCAGGCAGGACAAGGA
>PLYS01000406.1:490-13089 GCA_003153455.1 Betaproteobacteria bacterium
ATGAAGCAGCCCGGGACAGAGCCGCTGACCGTGGACTACGACATGGAAAAGATAGCGGCGGGGTGGAAGGTCTACGACATCAGGATCGACGGCGTAAGCCTGATCACGACATATCGTGAAACTTTTGCTGGCAAAGTCCGCGAAGGCGGAGTGGACGGCCTCATCAATTCGCTCTCGGACAAGAACCGGCAGGGCGACGCCCGCTTCCGGTCGCACCAGACGGAGAATTTTTATGTTCTAGTTATCGTTCGGAGCGTTTTGCAGGGCGGCAGATAACACACGTTCGTTGTAGTTGTCGCTCAAGTCATTGCCGGTTTATCGGTGGAAGGGGGCGTTGCTCGCCGAACCCAAAGAAAACCTGCGCTACGAGCGCTGGCGTACGGAGCAGGCGGGATATTCGGCGCAGTTTAGTTCTATCATCGAGAAGTAATCGTCTTTTGTGCCCGCGGATTGACTCCGCGGGTTCGGCCGTAATGACGGCAATGCGCTGGTACGTCCCGTCATGCGTGCGGCAAATTCCCGCCGCCGGTTTCATCAAAAGTGATAGTTACCGGCGCCGAAGAGTCCAATCACTCCGATGACGATCAAATAAAGGGCGACGATTTAGTTTTTCTTTGACAGTGCGGCGAAAGTAAGCACGCACGCGCCGCCGCCGATTAGCAGCCAGCCGATGACCGGCGGCAGCGCCACCGTATGCGTCCGTTCGGCGGTCGCCGTGATCGGGCCGATCCGGAGAATATTCTCCGTCGTCGTGTAGCTGTAGTGGTCATAGCCGAGAACTGCCGCGCCTATGACAATCAGCGCGACGCCGAGGATGACGATGGTTTTCATAATGCGTTAACCTTTGGGCCTGCATTCGATGATGAGAGAAATGTTGCCATGCGTCGCACGACATTTACGCCGAAAACGATGTCGGCTCCGTACGGTACCGCACATAGGACCATTAATTTCGCGATATGTACGGCAATGCACAGAGCGGCTTGACTGGCGAGACGATGCTGGTCAACGATGTCTGGGAGCATGCCTACTACCTGAAACATGAAAACCGGAGTGCCGATTATTTGAAAGGCTGGTGGTCGGTGGTGAATTGGCGCGAGGTTACCCGCCGGTTGGAAAGTTCCGAGCTATGCCCCGAACGGCGCTGGGAAGGCGACGGCGGGCTTGTTCTCAGGGCGACGAAGTGATTCGATTCATATACCCCGCTCCAATTGTTTCTAACACTCGCCCGCGCTCGCAGTCTTGAGCGCCGGGCGATCGATGCAGAGGATTTTCCTAGCGACGACGAATGTCGAGCGGAAGGAAGAAACTGATGCCCGGCGATTGTTGCGGGGCATAGTAAACCGGCGGCGGCGCATAGACAGGTCGCGAGTAGTTATAGGGGTGCCGATACACAGGGCTGTGCTGCTCACGCCGGCCGCGCTCATCACGTCGGTCGTTGTCTCTGGCTAGCGCCGGCGTCACGGATATACCGCCCATCACCGAAGCGAGGGTGAGTGCCATCACGATCTTGCTGATTGTCGGCCTGAAATTCCTGGCCTGATTTGTCGAGATTTTCATTGTGCCCTTCCATTCTTGGAATGTTTGGAGCGATTCCTTGCCGCGAGGCAGGGTTTCGTGATTTTGGCGTCCTGTATTTGCGGTCATTTGCTCTTCTTTGACATCTTGCGGCCATGGCGGAACAGGACATCGGCTTCCTTCTTCTGAGCGTCCGACATGCTGGCATAGAGAGTCGCGAAGACCGGGGTGAACTTCTTGATCCCATCGGCATGGGCATCGGTGATCTCGGCATAGGATTTGAGATCGTCGACAGCGGTCCTCGTTTTGGCATTGTCTGCCCTGGCCTTGATGAGCGGCTCGATGGTTTTCTCATTGTCGCGCATCANNTGATCTTGAGCTTGGCATGCATATCTTTGATGCGTGCTTCTACGCGGTCCTCGCTGGAGGCTTTAGCCGCGATTACCGGGCCTGAAGCGAAAGCGATAGTTGCCACGAGCAGCGCCGCGGCAACGGCGCGTGCAGCCGCATAAGTAAATTGATGGCTATTTCGTTCCATGATTCGTCTCCTTGTGGGTTTAATCTCTTGCGCTCCAACCAATCATCAGGCGCCTTCATCTACGCAACCATTATGTCCGTTCCTCCCGAGGTGGTCTGTGCGCCAACACACATAAGGCCGAACGATGCAATGCCCAACGGAATTGCCGCCGAGCTACAGCAAGAATATTTTGTTGCATATACGCCGACGTACAGAGTGTCCGTGTTGCGAGGTGGACAATGATAACTCTGAATCGATTTTGCACCAGAACCATCAATTCTCAACTTAGAGGGAAAGGACAAACCATGAACACCAAACTTGTGACAACCTGTCTCCTGGCCGGCGCGCTGATGCTGCCGATTGCTGGCTATACCGCCGATGGCGATTCCGACCGTTCGTCGCCCAAGGCATTTGTCAAGGACTCGGTAATAACCACCAAGATCAAGGCCGACCAATAGCCTGCCGGAACTGCCTAAATTTTCAATTAGGCAAATGCGGACGCGGTGCGGGTGGTCGGCGGTCCAGGTCAGTACAAACCAGCTCTGCCCGACCGGCGAGTCGCAGGCATACTCTTGGCTAAACAGTCCGCTCTCGCCCGCAATCACCTGGCGGATCCCGGCGGCGATCGCGCTGCCGTCCACGCGCTCGTTGCCAACAGCGTTGTCGCATACCGCCATACGGTTCAGATCATCGAATTCCTCGATGCCCGTGGCGAGCTTGGGCAGAGGTTGAGGAATTGCCTGTTTCGTGCCGTCCACGGCTACTCCTTGTCAAGGCGGTCAGCAGTGGTTCAGGAATACCGGCCTTACTGCAGCAGGACGCCGCAAGACACTGCCACTTTTCGTGGTAAGCAACTGCAGTCCGGAGCCATTCTAGGCACATGGTTATGCCATGTATGTTCGCCAGCGCGCGGAGCGCAGCGATGGATCATCCAGCAGGTTGCCGAATCAGGCATATGGAACCGCCTCCCGCCCGAGGCGGAGTCATCCCGAAGCAAAAGTTTTCCGCCGTATGTTCGGTATCGTCCGAGAGACATTTTACTGTCGCTCAATCAAGCTTTTTACAACGCTGCAAAACAAGGCCGCAATCAGATCGTACTGGCAGACATCGATGCAACCGCCAAAAATATATCCACTGGTCGACTTACG
Organism: Betaproteobacteria bacterium; assembly: GCA_003153455.1. Taxonomy (GTDB): domain Bacteria; phylum Pseudomonadota; class Gammaproteobacteria; order Burkholderiales; family SG8-41; genus PALSA-1004. The sequence continues at coordinate 3,671 of PLYS01000406.1, forward strand.
GACTTACATAGGGAATACGAATCTATCCTGCCAGGACTATCGCAACTGACGATGGCCTTCTCTGGGCACAATCCAGAATTGACGATCAAGGAAGCCACCGCAATTATAGATCGTGTCGTGACTCGCGAGGACTACAGCCCAAGGAGACCGCGATGGAAGCGCTAAAGGACGCAACGCATTTCTATGAAGTCGAGCGACGCGCGCGTCACGCCGAGCGGCCCGGCTTCCGAATCAGCGAGCTGCAGATTTCGCCGAGCCAGAAAGTACCCTGGCATTATCACAGCAATGTGCGGGACACGTTCTACGTACTCGAAGGAAAAATCCGCATCTTCCTGCGCGACCCCAAAGAGGACGTACGCCTCGCGCCCGGCGAAACGTACGTGGTGCCGCCGAAACGCGCGCACCTGGTTGTCAACGGCGGGGACACCTCTGCGACGTTCCTCATCTTGCAGGGCATCGGCGAGTACGATTTCATCCCGCTCACGTGATGCGCGGCTTTGCTGGAGAGGCGTGAGGCGAGTAGCGCAGCTTCGCCGGAGATGCAAAGGGCGTGAGGGGTGAGGTGGTGTTTGATTTTGCAGTTCCCCTGTGAACCGCCGAGCAGTCGCAGCCGAGTAAGGGGGCAGCTGTGACTCGTTGGCCGCAGGCCCGTTTGCGGGAACAGATGCTTAAGCCCCGGCATCGACACCGCTATTGATGCTTCCCATTCGTCGCATGCACTTCGATATCCGACTTCGACCACGGGGCGTCGGCGAGGACTGTTTGAGCCCTCGCCATGTTTTCTTGACGAGGGCGAGTTCCACAGCCGCCTTCCCTGGCGAGCAGCACAGGGTCACCACGCAGTGGCGGTGAACCGGGGCGTGTGGCTGCAAGAGAGTTGAATAACCTGGGTGACGTAGTTGTGCGCAGTGCGATCTGTTGCAGCGTCGATGCAGCCACCCGGCGCTCCTGCCCGCCCCAGGCTGCGCCCGCCGAGTCCGGAGCGCTCCTCTTTGGTGACTTTCTCTTGGCCGCGCAAGAGAAAGTTACCAGCTCCGGGGCTGCCCCCTGGGGATTTTCACGCTTGAAGCAAATGTCTCAACGAGCGCACGTTGCCTACTTTCTCGATACGCCACACGGCCTCCACCAGCTCGCGTGCGCGCTTTTTGCCGAGGACCGGGGCGCACAAATCGAAAGCTTTTTCGCCGACCTCCTCGCGCGTCATCGGATTGGCCGAGGTGCCGCGCACTTCTTTCGTGTGATGGCGCAGCACGCGGCCGTCGCGCAGCGTCACCTCGACTATCGCCTGCCGGCTGGGCAGCGCGCGCTCCAGGTCGTCGTCGCCGATCAGCTCGACGCGCTTCTTGAGCTCGAGCACTTTCGGGTCCTGCATGCGCTTGAAGTCGTGCGCGGCTTCGAGCGTGGCGGTGCCGTCGAGTAACATCACCGCGACCATGTACTGCATATTGATGTCGGGCATGCTGCGGTTGTTGACCGTTTTCGCGCCCGAGGTCGAAATGCGGACCACGACTTTTTCGACATCGTCGGCCTTGAACTTGTTGGTCTTGATGAGTTCGAACAGCGAATCGAGCGGCGCCTGGATCGGGCTGCCCACCGTCCACCGCTTGATGTTGGTGTTGACGACCTCGTACGTTTCGCCGAGCCCGCGCGTGAGCGCCTCCGGATTGGTCTTCGGGCCGAACGCGAAAAAGAAATTGCGGTCGCCCGAGAACGCATCGTCGATGCCCGACATGCCCGACGCAACCATGGTCGCGGCCGCAGCGCCGTTGCGCGCCGGCAGGCCGCCGAACTGGAACGCCTTTTCGACGTGCTCGGTGTCGCGCGCGTAATTCGAGAGCCCGCCGGCCTGCTGCGTCGTGTACGAAAGCAGGTAGCGAACCTGCTCGGTGTTCAGGCGCGCGAGCGAACCGCACGCGGCGGCGGCGCCGAACATCGGGCCGAACGAATGCGTGCCGTGCCCCGCCGCGGAAAACGCATATCCGCCGAGAGCGAGCGACATGCGCGTGCCGATATCGTAGCCGAGCGCGACCGCGCGCAGCAGCGCGGTGCCGCCTGCCCGTTCGCGTTCCGCCATGGCGAGCGCAGCCGGCACGATGCCGCAGCCCGGATGCGTGAGCGAGACCGCGTGCGAGTCGTCGGTTTCGTCGGCATGCGCGAGCATGCCGCCCGCGAGCGCCGCGTTGACGACGCTGGTGACGATACGCGTGCCGGGAACGCAGGCTTCCGGAGCTCCGCCCTGCATCTTCACATACGCGATCGCTTTCCGGCCGGCCAGCAGGTGCGAGCCCGACACCATTGCCGCGAGCGTATCGAGCAGATGATGCCGGGTCGCTTCGGCCGCCGCGTCGGGCAGCGGTTTCTGCGCGGCACCCACGATATAGTTCGAGACGGCGCGCATCACCGGCGAGACTTCGCCTGGTTTCGCGCCCGTTTCGCCTGATTGGGCGCGCACGGGCATGGCGGCGGCCAGTGCGGCGGCGATGCTTCCTTGCAGCAGCAAGCGCCGGTTCGGTTTGAATAGCGGGTCGTTCATCGCGGATCTCCTGTCTTTGGTTTCTCAGCTCCCGGGCTGGCCCCGAGCTTGTTTACTTTTCCCGCATCGCGCGCGCCCGCTTCGCGGCCGGGCGCTCCCAGCAGCGATTGAGCCATGCCTGGATATGCGGCCATTTCCCGAGCTCGATCGTCAGCGCCCGATAGAGTGCAGCGGCGACATTCAGATCGGCCACGGAAAACGCCGGGCCGGCGAGCCACGCTGATTTCGCGAGCGCGGTCTCCAGCACGTCGAACGCCGGCACGACCTCCTTCCAGGCCGCCTCGGCGATCTCCGGTTTGCGCTCGGCTTCGGGGAGCGCCTTGGTATGCCGGACGTAATCGACGATCTGGCGGTCGAGACGGTCGGTTTCCCACAGGCTCCACTGCAAGACGAGCGCCTCGTGCTTCGGGTCAGAAGGGAAGAGCGGGCTGCGGTGTTTCTTCGCAAGATAAAAGTTGATCGCCATCGACTCCGACAGCACAAACCCGTCGTCGTCGATCGTCGGCACGCGGCCGTTGGGATTGAGCGCGCGGAATTCCGGCGTCCGCGTTTCCGGCGAGCGGGGCAGCCAGTCTTTGTGATCGTAGGTAAGCCCGAGTTCGCCCGCCATCCACAGTACGCGTATCGTGCGGGATTTAGCGGAGCCATAGATGCGCAGCATGGTGTCCTCCAAAATTAGGTGAAAACGCGAGTTTACGCGAGTCTGTCCCCGATTTTCGTACCGCCAGAAAGGTTATAATGACCCCATTTGCTCCGCAGAGGATTGCCATGTCCCTCAAGTACCCCCTGGTGCACGTTGACGACGTCCGTCCCGAGAACATGAAGGAGGGAGAGGGCTGGGCCATCTCCGAGTTCCGGCTGCCCATCTCGGGCAAGAATGGGAGCTCCACCACTCTCTTCCATGCCATCTTCCGGCCCGGCTCCACCCACGCCAAGCATCTTCACCGTAATTGCGACGAGATCGCCGTTTATCTGAAGGGCCACGGCATCGTCGGGCAGGGGAACGAGCGCACCGAGGTCCGCGCAGGCGACTGCCGCCTCATGCCCAAGGGGTCGGAGCACTTCTTCTTCAACGAAACGAAGAACGAGGAAGCCCTCGTCATCGGTTTCTACGTCGGCGCGAAGAGCGTCGAGGACACCGGCTATGAGTTCCGCGGCGCCGTGACCGAGGCGGACATTAAGATGCCCCGCGGCAAGAAGTTCAGCGAGGGCGTCCTCATCCCAATCGATGACGTCAAGCCCTCCCAGATGAACGTGAAGGACGGCTGGAGCATCACCGACTTCCGCGTTCCCATCGGCCGCCATAACGGGAGCCCGACCGCTCTTTTCTGGGCGAAGTTCATGCCCGGCGCCGTCCACAAGAAGCACCGGCACGAGAACTGCGAGGAGATCTACTACGTCATACGGGGCCACGGTCTGGCGGGCGCGGGCCCGGACCGCGCCGAAGTGCGGGGCGGCGACGTCCACTACATCCCCAAGGGCGTCGAGCACTTCCTGTACAACCTGAGCAAGACCGAGCCCCTTGAGGCTATCGGCGTCTACATCGGCGCGGGGAGCGTCGAGGAAACCGGCTACGTCTACATGGGCGATGTCACCGAAGCGGACATCAAGGCCCGGACGGCGTAGAAGTTACGACCCAAAGCAATCGTTCAATCTTTTAATTCAGCGGCGCCCACGTGGAACTAGGAGGATCTTTTTTTCGGGGCGTCCGCACCGACCATCTTCACGTCTTGCTCCCTCAGTTTCTTCGCTCGCTTGGCTATTGTCGCGAGGTGTTTCTTGGCTGTTTTCTTCCTGCGCCTAGTCTGCAGCATCTGAGATTGACTCATTAGAGCCTCCGGTAGGTGAGCTGTTGAATTGCACGTTAGTTTGACACAAAAACTACCCGTAACGCCCCGTATTCAGGACCTCTGACAAAACGAAATTCGTGAAATGCGCGGGAAAAAAGGCTAGTCGATCCTGGCCCAAGGCTATTTCGCAGCGCTCATGTCGTTTCTTATGACCTTGCCGCCCTTCATCACGAATTTGACGCGTTGAAGTTCGGTGATATCGGCCAACGGGTCGCCGGNNGTTGATGATGGTGCCGGACTGGATGACCCGCGCCGGACTCATGCCGGTGCGTTTGACCAGCCACTCGAATTCGAGCGCCTGCGTGCCGTGCGGAAACATGTTGTCGTCGACGCCGCTGCCGACCATAATTTTGATGCCCTTGGTCGCCGCCGCCATCGTAACCGCCTTCTCGAAAATGGGAATCATCCGGTACTTGCCGCCGGTATTTTTGTTGTCGTTGTCGTCCATGTACGGCTCGGTGTAGCGGACGAAGGTCGGATCGTAGTAGAGCCCTTTTTGCAACATCATGTCGGCCTGTTCCTGATTCAGGCCGAACGCGTGCTCGATGGTGTCGCAACCGGCGATGATGGCGTTCTTCTGCCCTTCGCCGCCATAGACGTGGCACGCCGTCTTATGGCCTAAGCGATGCGTCTCGTCGATCAGCGCCTGCAACACGGGCATCGGATAGGTCAGCACATATTGGGCTTCGCCCGTCGCGCTGAAAGAGTATGCGCCCGTCGGATACAGCTTGATCCAGTCCACGCCGCGTTCGACGTGTTCGCGCACGGCCGCACGCGCTTCGTCAACAGTTCGCACCACCATGCTGGCCAACGGGTTCGCCGCGGTTGCCGCTGAAGCTGCGCCCGCCCAAACGATACCGCGGCCCGACACCTGATACCTTGGACCGTCGATACGGCCCTCGTTGATCGCATTGCGAATGTCAACGTCGGCGTATCCATTGGCGTGAGAGGCCATATCGCGCGCCGTGGTAAAGCCCGCGCGGAGGTCCGCTTGCACATTCTGGATGGCGATGAGCGTAGAGGTTTCTCTCGTCATGCCCGGTTTGGGGGTGTTGAACATATGCGTGTGCGCGTCCACCAGGCCCGGCAGGACCGTCGCCGCGCTCAGGTCTATCACTTGCGCGCCGGCGGGAATGCCTACTTGAGCCTCCGGTCCGACGTCAATGATGCGTTCGCCGCGCAGCACCACGACCTGTTTCGTCAGCAGCTGGCCGGTTTTGCTGTCGAACAGGCGGCCGGCGCGCACCGCGACCGTTCGCGGCGCCGGTGGGCATTGCATTACCCCGCCATCGGATCCCACGCACGGTGTCGCGCCTGCGCCCCGCCACGGCGCCGGTGGCGCCACGAGCTGCGCCCAAAGCGTGGTTGTGACGAGTAATACCCCGAACACCGCCAACGCAAATTGGCTTCGCATAACGCACCCCCTCCCGGATAACGATAGGAAACTTACCGTAACACAAGCTGGATGGTGTGGCAAACCGGGCTAACCAGCAGAGAAAGTGACAATCTAACGCTGGATAACACGGTCCTCTGGCAGAAAAACGAAGACCCTATCGAGACTTAGCGAGGTCCGACCCGAAAGAAGGAAGGGCGCCCGCCCGTGACGATCCAGCTTGCCAAGCGGGCGATCTATCACAATCAGGACGTGGATCTGCGCGCCGGGCTGGAGTTCGAAACGTTCGCGCAGGGCATCTGCAAGGAAACCGAGGACGCGAAAGGGGGCGTCAGGGCGTTCGTCGAGAAACGCGCGCCGGTATTTCGCGGCCGGTAGCAGCTTGTCGGACTTGATGTCATGATCTTACTTCCATTTCGTGTCACTAATTGATGACGGTGCAAATTACTACACGACAGAAGTTGTTGCGGTTCATATCGACCGGCGCCTTGCGGGTCGCGCTATGCGCGTCGGCCGTGCTCGTGGCAGCGGCCCCGTGCATTGCCCAGCAATCGGCGGCGCTCGCCGACTATCCCGTCAAATCCATCCGCATCATCGTTGCGTCCTCTCCGGGCACGGCAAGCGATTTTTTCGCTCGCTTGCTCGGTGAGGACCTGGGCGCCTTCTACGGGAAGAGAGTCATCGTCGAAAACCGCCCGGGCGCGGGCGGCCTGATCGGCAATACCCAGGTGTCGAAAGCGAACGCCGACGGATACACGCTGGGCATGGTCGATGTCACGCGCATCATCACCGAACTCATGCGTGACCAGCCTCCGTATCGGGCTCTGGCGGACATCGTCGGCGTCACGCACGTCGCGTCGATCACCAACGTGCTGGCGGTGGCGCCTTCGATCCTCGCGCGGACGGCACCCGAATTCGTGGCATATGTGCGCGCACGCGCGGGAGAGCTCAACTATGCCTCGCTCGGCATCGGGTCGGCGTCGCATCTGGCCGGTGAAATATTCAACCGCGCGCTCGGTATCAACGCGATGCACGTGCCGTACAGAAATCTATCCGACTCTTTCATCGAGATCGCGCTCGGGCGCGTGCATTACGCCATCTACACGCTGCCGGCGGTGCTGGGACCAGTGCGCGACGGACGAATTCGCGCGCTCGCCGTGATGACGCCGCAACGCAGCCCCGCGCTGCCAGCTGTGCCGTCGATTGCCGAGGCTGGCCTGCCCGAGGCGCAAGTCGACACCTGGTCGGGCATCGTCGCGCCCAAGGGCACGCCGCGGCGAATAGTCGAGCAGCTGCACGGCGACATCGTGCGCGGGCTGCGCAAGGCGGCGCTGCGCGAGCTGTTCGAGCGCCAGGGGGCCGAGTCGACGCCCGAGAGCACGCCAGAGGGCTTCACGCGGCTGATGCGGGGCGAATATCTGCGCTACCAGGCGCTCATTCGCGAAGGGGGCATCAAGCCGGAGTAGCACGCCGGCGGCCGACAGGAGGTCGGTGAAATCTAGCGATGTCTGTCTGAGGCCGCGCGGTGACGAGCAGAGGAAAAAGACTTAGCGAGGTCCGACCCTCCCAAGGCTGCACGCTCTATGCGTTATCGGAAGCCGCCGCGGCCCATGCAGTGAGCGAGGGGCGCCACCTGCGCGGCAAACTGGTATTCAAGGTGCGCTGATGATGAATTGCGCGTTCGTTTGACTCATGCCCCCTCAGCTTTTCATTATTGCGCCACGGAACCGTTCGATGTGAAAACGCCGGCCTGCCGGCGTCACGAAGGCTCAGCGGCCCGGCTGCATCCCGAGCGCTTTGTACACGTCCGCAACTTCGGGAGAGGACAGATACATCAATAGCGCTTTGGCGACCTCGGGCGCTTTGGCATGAGAGGACACGAATCCCACGAGCGCGGTCGGGGTCGAAATTTCGCGTGGCAACAGGCCGACGACTTCCACGCCGGGGTCATGGATTTCGCTGAGATAGGTCAGTCCGATGTCAACCTCGCCCTTGGCGAGCAATGCCATCGCGCCGGCGCCGCCCTGTGCGCGCACGATATTCGGCTGCATCTGCTCGGCGATGCCGAGTTTTTTGAGCGTTTCGTCGAAGCCGACGCTGGCGGCCGCTCCGCGCGCCCCGCCTCAAGCCGTTTTCGCGAAGCCGTAAAGCGCCTCCGGATTCTGAACCAGGATGCGGTTGCGCGTCGCTTCGACCGGCGCCCAAACGGTCAGCAGGTCAAAGAGTAACGCATCGTCGGGCTTGTTGTTGTCGGGCATGGTCGGGTGCGGCCAGTCGCTTCCCCACACCAGGCGCTCCGGCGCCGCCTTGACGAAGGCCTGCGCAATTCTGGTCGCCTCCGGGTAATCCGGCGGGCCGATCTTGGTGTTCGAGTACGCGCCCGACAGCTTGACCCAGGTGCGGCCCTTGTCGATGAGGCCACGGATGATGGCATGCGACGGATGGTCGATGCCGGCCGGCAGCGGCGGATTTCCGAGGTGATCGAACACCAGCGGCGTCGGCAGGCGCCGCAGAATGTCGGCAAGCTCGACGACTTGTTCGCCTTCCATGTTGAACTGGATATGCCAGCCGAGATCCGCGATGCGCTTCGACAGCGGCTCTATCATTTCGGGCGATACGACGCGGCTGGCGGGATCGCCGATACTGAAGCGGATTCCGCGCACGCCCGCGGCATCGAATCGCTTCAACTCCGCATCCGTGATCGTCGGGCGCACGACGGCAACACCTCTCGCGTTCCCGGCGGCCTGTGCCAACGCGTCGAGCGTGACCTCGTTGTCGACCGCATAGTTGCGCGGCTGCACGACGACGTTGCGCGTCGTGCCGATGCGCTTCTGCAGCAGCCGGTAATCCGCCACGGTGCCATTGGACGGCGCCGGTCGGCCAGGGGTGGGAGCCATCGGAAAGCGCGCAGGGTCATAGATGTGGTGATGGCAGTCGCATGCGTTCGCCGGCGCCTTGAGCTTGGGCGGCGCGGTGCCGACTGAATTCGGCACCTGCTGGGCGCGGCCTTGCCGCATGGAAATTGCCGATGTCGTGGCGGCTATCGCCGCTGCCGAAGCTCCCTTGATGAAAGTACGACGTGTGACCATGTTGACCTCCCTGATTGCCTGATAACGGCAGGCGTGGATAACTGGGCTTGGAGTTCATGAAAGCTTCCTCCTTACCCCCACCGCCGTCAAGCGAGAGCGCGCGCAGCAAGCGAGAAAATATAGGAACTCCTTCCCCTGCTTGCGAGGGGGAGAGCCTGTCTCGACAGGCGAGGGGGCGGCTGGGATGGGGGCAAATACTCAGCTGCCGTTACGAACGAACGACTTTCAACCGAGACACTACTGGCTTTTCACCTCTATTCGACCTGGATGCCGTTGTCCTTGATGATTTGCCGCCACTGATCGATGTCGGCCCTGATCCTGGCAGCGAAAACCTCCGGCGTAGTTCCAAACGCTTCCACACCGGATTCAAAAAGCTGCCTGTTAACGTCAGGGTTTTTCAGGATCTGCACAATCTCCCGGCTGAGCAGATTGACGATGGACGGCGGCGTTTTCGCCGGCGCGAGAAAACCGATGACCGAGGTGTATTCGTAACCGGGCAGCCCTGAAGCTGCCACGGTGGGCAGCCCCGGAACCAAAGGGGTCGGCTCGGGCGT
>PLYS01000221.1:0-3191 GCA_003153455.1 Betaproteobacteria bacterium
GGCGAAGTGGTCGAAGGTGATCAAGAACGCGGGCATCAAGCCGGATTAGTGGCGAATTCATCGAGCGGCATCATGCCCGCCGTTCGCCAGGGAATTGAACGGCCGCTTCGGAGGGAATCGACCGTCAGCTCAGGGTCGCTATGCGTATGTATACATAGCGGCCACTATCACTCCTAAACTATGCGCACTTGCGCATTTGCATGATGCCTTACCCCGCTCCGCCGTTAGGGATTGAGCGGGCACCTCGACCTGGAACTGGACATAGTTTTGGCATTCATGTCCATCGGTGACTCCACTTCAGGAGACCACCATGGATTTCACACTAGATCGCCGTGCCAATCGCATTGACTGGCTCGCCAAGAGTTCGCTCGCCCCTCACGTCGCTGCTTACACGCGCCATCTGACTGAGCGCGGCTACGCTCCTCGAACGATTGACGGCTATGTCGGCCACCCTACGCCACAGCACGGCGATGCACCTGTTGCAGTCCGGCGTTCCATTCAACGTCATAGCGCTATGGCTGGGCCACAAAAGCACGACTACCACGCATCGGCACGTCGAGGCCGACTTGGCAATGAAGGAAAAGGCCCTGGCACGGCTTGAGGCGCCCGACACGAAGATGCGTCGATTCCGCGCCCCCGATTCGCTCATGCGGTTCCTGCAGACGCTGTAACTATGTGCACATTGCGCCTGACTCAATTGCCAAACGCCATAGGGGCAGGCATCGGCAAGACCCTATTAGTGCGCATAGTTTCGTTATGCACATAGGGGTCGATTTGAGTCGTTCGTGGCTCCCGCAAGCGGTCATTCAATTTTCTCGAATGCGGCCATTGTTTTTCCTTTGGGTCCTTCGCGGTTCAAGATTGCGTAGGATAGAATCAGGGCAGTAACAACCAGGCTGGACCGACAGGGGAGTGCAATGGATCTGGGCATCAAAAACAAGCTCGCGCTCGTCACGGGTTCTACTGCCGGCATAGGCTACGCGATTGCCAAAGGGCTGCTCGAAGAAGGGGCGAAGGTCGTCATCAACGGCCGCACCCGGCAACGTGTCGATGAGGCTGTGGCCAAGCTCAAATCTGCCGGGAATGCGCTCGGCGCCGCTGGCGATATGTCCACTGCGGCGGGCGCAGCTCAAGTGGTGGCGCGCGTGAATGCCGTCGGCCCGCTCGACATCCTGGTCAACAACGTGGGCTATTTCGAGGTCAAGCCGCTGGCCGAACTCGAAGACGCTGACTGGGAAGCGATGTTTCAGTTGAACGTGATGAGCTCGGTGCGCATGAGCAAGGCGTTTCTCCCCGGCATGCTCGAGCGCAACTGGGGCCGCATTGTATTCATCGCTTCCGAGCAGAGCGCCAAGCCGAATCCCGTCATGCTGCATTACGCGATGAGCAAGGCCGCCCTGGTCTCGATTGCACGAGGGCTGGCGGAGTCGACCAAGGACACGGACGTCACGGTCAACAGCGTGTTGGCAGCGGCGACCTGGAGCGAAGGCATCGAGGTTTTCATAAACAAAATGGCGCAAAGCCAGGGCGTTACTCCGGAGACGATGAAAGCGGAGTACTTCCGCCAGGAAGGCCTGAATTCGCTGCTGCAGCGCTTCGCAACGACCAAAGAGATCGCCGACCAGGTGATCTTTCTTTGCTCGGCCAATGCCTCGGCGATCAATGGCGCCGCCCAGCGCGTCGACGGCGGCATTATCAGGTCGATGCTGTAACCGCAGCGCGGGCGCCTCGCCTGCTCCGTACGAAAAGCTTTTCACCGCAAAGGACGCCAGTGAAACATGGCACTCATATCGATTACTGAACTCGCCGCGCTTGCGGCGGATGCGCTGCGCGCGAGCGGCGCGTCGGAAACCATGGCGCGCGTCACCGCGAAATACCTGGTCGTCGCCGAATCGCAGGGACTCGCGACGCATGGCGTCATGCGCGTGCCGAGCTACTGCGGCCATCTCAAGTCGGGCCGCGCGAATGGTGCGGCCGCGCCGCGCATCGTCAACGAAAAACCTGCGGCTTGCCTGATCGACGCCGGCAACGGACTTGGCTTCGAGCCGTGCGAGTTCGCCATCGGGCAAGCAATCGAGCGCGCATCGCAACACGGCATTGGATTTGCAGGCGTCACCAACAGTCATCACTGCGGCGCGCTTGGCATCCTGCTCGAGCCGGTCGCGGCGGCTGGCATGGTCGGGCTTGCGTTCAGCAACGCGCCGGCCGCAATCATGGCGTGGGGCGGCAAGCGGCCGCTGTTAGGCACCAATCCGGTTGCCGCGGTTTTTCCGCGTGAGAAATGGCGCGCGGACTCGTTACCGGCGGCGCCGGCCGTTCGCGGGCAGCGCGCCCAAGCCCTCGCTGCCACTTCGGACTGCTCTGCGAACGAGGAATGGCGAGGGCCGCCGTTGGTCATCGATCTGTCACTCACGCAGGTCACGCGCGGCCAGATCATGCTGCTGGCGAAGGAAGGCAAGCCGATACCCGAAGGCTGGGGCATGGACAAGGACGGCAACCCGACCACGGATGCGCAGAAAATCCTCGTCGGCGGCAGCCTCTATGCAGTCGGCGGGCTCAAAGGCACGATGCTTGCGCTGGCGGTGGAGCTGCTGTGCTGTGCGCTGACCGGCGCGGCGCTGTCGCACGAAGTCGAATCGATGCACACCAGCGACGGCCCGCCGCTGCGGCTCGGCCAGGCGTTCCTCGCGGTCGATCCCGCCGCGCTCGCCGGCAGCGACGTCTATTTCGAGAGCGTCGAAACGCTGATCGCGGCGATGCTGGAGGACGATGACACGCGGCTGCCCGGCGACCGCCGCCATGCGCTGGCCGCACGCGCGGCGAAAGACGGAATCGAAGTCAATGCCGATCTCGAAAAGCAGTTGCGCGAACTTGCGCGACGGTGAATTGCTTTGGGCTAGAATGACCTGATGGATACCGAAAAGATCAAGGTGCGCGTGACGCAAAGCGGGCAGACCATGGACGTCGTGGTCTTCAGCAAACGCGCCGACCACATTCAGGTCGTGATCGGCGAAGGCATCCACAGCGTCAAGTGCGAGCTGACGCCGACCCGCAACGGTCTCGCTTACGCCGGGAGCGTGATGGGGCGCGAGATTGTCTACGAGCGCAGCCGCGAGCAAGTACAGGAGGATATCGACAGGCTCAATCCGCACCTCCGCCAATCGACGAGGCGGCGCTGATTTGTCATAAGT
>PLYS01000221.1:3256-30840 GCA_003153455.1 Betaproteobacteria bacterium
CAGGCGATGACCACCGGGACCGATGCGATACTCGGCTCGCGCGCCCTGCGGCCCGAGGTGGTCGTGACCACGATGCGCGGCATTCACGGTCCGCAGATGTCGGAAATGGCCTTCATGTACATGCTCAACCTCGCCCGCAACTATCCGCGCATGCTCGACAATCAGAGGCGGCACGTGTGGAAGAGATGGACCCAGACAAGGTTGTGCGGCAAGACCGTGACGATCGTGGGCGTGGGCGTGGTCGCCGAATCGCTTGCGCCGCGCTGCAAGGCTTTCGGCATGACCGTGCTCGGGGTCACCCGCACGCCGCGGGCAATCGACGGATTCGACCGGCTGTTCGACTACGCGCAACTGGTGCAGGCCGCGGCCGCGGCGGACTTCCTGGTAGTGTTGGCGCCGTATTCGGCGGAAACCGACAGCCTCATCAACGCCAGTGTGCTCGCGGCGATGAAGCCGAGAGCGATCTTGATCAATCTCTCCCGCGGCGGCCTGTGCGACGAGGACGCGCTGCTCGACGCGCTGCGCAACAAGCGCATAGCCGGCGCAGGGCTCGACGTGTTTCGCACCGAGCCACTGCCGGCCGACAGTCCGTTCTGGGACCTCGACAATGTGTCCATCACCGCACACTGCTCGGGCAGCAGCGACGGCAATCTTGCGCTGATGTGGCCGATCATCGAAACGAACATGCGTTGTTTCCTCGACAATCGCTGGTCCGAGATGATCAATCGGGTGCCCCACTGACCGCGAACCCTGTCAGGCCGGACCTGTCACCAGCCGAACGAGACTGCAGTCAGAGTAGTCCGCAGAATTTCCCGCGCAACCCATGGACGAGGAGATGGCCATGCCCATCATGAATGCCGTCAATCGAACGCTCGTCCTTTCCGCGCTCGCCGCCATGGTCTGGATGCCCGCGGCGCATGCGCAGAACTACCCGACGAAACCGATCCGGCTGGTAGTTTCTTTCCCGCCAGGTGGATTAGCCGACGTTATCGCACGCTTGCTGGCACAGCCGCTGGGGGCGGCGCTCGGCCAGAGCGTGATTGTGGAAAACCACCCGGGCGGGGGCACCGTGATCGCGACGGAACTCGTGGCCCGCGCTCCAGCCGACGGCCATACGCTGCTCCTCACGGGCTTCCCGTTCGTGGCCAACGCCGCGCTACGCTCCGACCTGCCGTATGACACGCTAAAGGATTTCGCCGCGGTGGCCAGAATTGAAAGCAGTCCGTGGATGCTCGCTACTCATCCATCCTTGCCGGTGAAGAGCGTCAAGGAGTTGATCGCGCTTGCGCGCGGGCGCCCCGGTCAGCTCACCTATGCCGCGAATCCGGCCGGCTCGGGCGCGCACCTTATCGGCGAGATGTTAAAGCTCACGACCAAGATCAATATTGTCGATGTGCCCTACCAGGGAGAGGTGCCGGCGATGATTGCCGTTATTGGGGGGCATGCCGACATCGTGATTTCACACGTCCCAACCCTGATGCCGCAACTGGCTTCCGGCAAGCTGCGCGTGCTGGCCGTAACCTCGCGCACGCGGCTCGATCAGTTTAAAGAGATTCCCACCCTGGCCGAATCCGCAATTCCGGATTTCGAATTGGCCGGGACACAAGGGGTGACCGTGCCGGCGGCAACGCCGAAAGCGGTGATCAACCGGTTGAGCGCCGAAATCGTGCGCGCCGTTGCGTTGCCGGGAATACGGGACAATCTGATCAGACAGGGTCTGCACCCGGCGCCGATGGGCTCCGGCGAGTACGATGCCTTCATTCGTACCGAGTTTGTGAAAATGCAGAAAATGTTCAGGGCGGCAAACATCAAGCCCGGGTAGACGCCGATAGTCGGCAGGGTAGTGCTTGCCATGGAAGGCGTATGGATATTGGCTTTCCAGCTTTTCTCCCACTCGGAAGACCGAGTTGCGCGGGACCGGCGCCGGGCGTAACGTATGCACCGGGAAGCCTGCTATGCGCAACGCATGATACGGGCCGCCGGCCAATAACCATTAATCACGGGAGGAACACACGATGTCCGCAAACGTCGCGCGCGATCTCAAGCCGGTCGACGCGCTGGAAGTGCAGGTGCTGGTGGACAACGTCACCGACTCGCTCTCCACGGTGCCAAAGGGCGTGACCAACGAAGTCGGCGTGCTCAGGCGCAACGGCAGCCTCAAGGTGGCGGCGGGCGAATATCGCTGCTGCGCGCACCACGGGCTCTCGCTCATCATCACAGCGCGCGCCGGCAAGGACAAGCACACGCTCATATTCGACGCCGGGCCGGAAGCCTACACGGTCACGCGCAACGGCGCGCTGCTCAAGGTGCCGTTCGCCGACGCGGGCGCGCTCGTGCTGTCGCACGGCCATTGGGACCATGCAGGCGGGCTCGTCGAGGCGGTGCGTCAGGTGGTCGCGGCGAACGGCGGCCGCGCGGTCGAGTGCCACGTCAACCCCGGCATGTTCGTGACGCGCGCATCGCTGCGCCACGGCGGTGAAGTACTGCTGCAGAAGCCGGTGCCGAGCGTGCGCGAGCTCACCGAGGCGGGTGCGACCGTCGTCAACGCGCCGGAAGCGCGGCTCATCCTCGACGGCATGTTCTACGTGAGCGGCGAGATTCCGCGCGTGACGCCGTACGAGCGCGGACTGCCCGGGCAGGTCAAGCGCTCCGGGGACGGCAAGTCATGGGAACCCGACCCGCTGATCATGGACGAGCGTTACGTCGCCGCGCACGTGAAGGGCAAGGGCGCAGTGGTGTTCACCGCGTGCTCGCATGCCGGCGTGATCAACGTGCTGAAGGACGCGCGTAACGTTTGCGGCGACGTGCCGCTGTGGGCGGTGATGGGCGGCTTCCATCTGTCGGGCGAGAAGATCGAGGAAATCATCCCCGACACCGTGAAGGACATGCAGTCGTTCGGACTCAAGCGCATCATTCCCGCGCACTGCACCGGCTGGCGCGCGGTGCATGCATTGGCCAACCTCTACGGGGACGACGTGCTGGTGCCTTCGGCGGTGGGACGGCAGTTTGCGTTTTCAGCAGACGCCATACGATCGGGTTAACTGACTCCGACCCCCAATAATTCTCTGACATCCGCGAACGACGTGAAGCGCATGCAGGACCCGAAAGCGGTCGAACTGCGCCGCCGCGTCGAACTGTACGGCGACGATGAAATGGACCGTGTGCGGCCGGTGCGCAGGGCATCGTGGAACTCAAGCTGCGCGACGGCCGCGAGCTGCGCCATCGCACCACGGAGGTGCGCGGCATGGCGCAGAATCCAATGACGCGCGAGGAGGTCGGCGAGAAGTGCTTGGGATTGTGTGCGCCCGTACTCGGCAAAAAGCACGCGCGCGACCTGATCGAAGCCATCTGGGATATCGAGCGCGTGAATAACGTGCGTGCGCTGCGTCCTTTGCTCAGAGGTTAAGCCGCCGCAGCATATCCGGCATTTGAACCGCCAAGGACGCGAAGGACGCCAAGGAAATCAATGGCAAGGTGAACCCAGATGCAATCACCAGATTGGTGATCTTGATGACAAGGGTTGTACTTTGTTTTCCTTCGCGTCCTTGGCGTCCTTCGCGGTGAAAAGCTTTTTTAGGTTGAATATGCGTGATCCGCACGCGAGGACCTCAGCATGATCACAGTCACCCGGGATGCGCGCTTACCTGCCGCCGCGGAACGCCATCCCGCCGCATTGCCCATGCTGTTTTTCACCGAGATGTGGGAGCGCTTCAGCTANNCTACTACGGCATGCGCGCGCTGCTGGTGCTGTACCTGGTCAACGCGCTCGACTACCGGCGCGCCGATGCGCTCGCGCTGTATGGGACTTACACCGGACTGGTCTATCTCACACCCATAGTCGGCGGCTATATCGCCGACCGCTATCTCGGTTACCGCAAGGCGATCCTGATCGGCGGCATCGTCATGGCCATGGGCCACTTCGCGATGGCATTTCCGGCGCTGCTGCACCTCGCGCTCGGGCTGCTCATCATCGGCAACGGCTTCTTCAAGCCCAACATTTCCACGCTGCTCGGCACGCTCTACCGCGAGCACGACCCGCGGCGCGACGGCGGCTTCACCATTTTCTACATCGGCATCAACCTCGGCGCGCTGCTCTCGCCGCTGATCGCGGGCACGCTGGGCGAGACGATCGGCTGGCATTGGGGGTTCGCGTCCGCGGGCGTGGGCATGTTGTTCGCCGTGACGCAATTCGTGTTGAACCAGCACAAGCTCGGCACCGCCGGCCTGCCTGCGGGTAAAGACCGGCTCTATGCGCGCGACTGGTTCGAGGTCGTCGCCATCGGCGCGCTCATGGTCCCGCTCGTTTACGCGGCGATGGGCGCGTGGCGCGCGGTCGCGCCCGCCTGGAACGGCATCGCGGCGGAGATCAAGATCGGCGTCGCCGTCGCGGCCTTCATCGTTTTTCTCGCGCGGCAGCAGCGGACCTGCACGCGCGACGAGTGGCACCGTGTGCTGGCGATCGTGGTGATGTGCGTATTCGTGATTTTCTTCTGGATGGGCTTTGAGCAGGCGGGCGGCACGATGAATCTCTTCGCGGACAAGCTGACCGACCGCTCGTTGCNNCATGATCATACTCGGCGCGGGCTTCGTGATACTGGCGATCGCACAGGGGCGCGCGGAGACCCTGGGCAAAGTCGGGCCGCAATGGCTGGTCTGCGTGTATCTGCTGCACACGATAGGCGAGCTGTGCCTCTCGCCGATCGGCTTGTCCATGGTCACCAAGCTCGCGCCCGTCCGCTTCGGCGCGCTCATGATGGGCGTCTGGCTCGCTGCGAGCGCGGTCGCCAACTACCTGGCCGGCATACTGGAAAGCCTGCTCGCCGACTCGGCGATTCCGTTGTACTGGTTTCTGGTCGGCAGTTCGGTGGGCGCGGGCGTAGTGCTGCTCCTGATCTCGCCATGGCTAGTGCGCCTGATGCACGGCAGGGAGTGAACGTTACATGAAGACCACCGGCAGGTTGCGCAGGGCCACTACCGGGCGTAACGTATCGCTGCAAGGCAAATACGTGCAATCAGCTCAGGGAGAAAACCATGCCTACAAGACGCGACGTTCTCGTCGGCGCAGCTGCCGCCGCTGCACTCATGCACACCCGCTTCGGTTTCGCTAAAGCCTCGCAGCCCACAACGCCGGTGAATTTCGACGTGCCGGCCGGCGCGTGCGATTGCCACACGCACATCCACGGCGATCCGGCGAAATTTCCGTGGTTTGCAGGCCGCACCTATACGCCCGAGATGGCGCTGCCCGAAGAGATGGCGGCGCTGCACAAAGCAATCCACATACAGCGCGTGGTGATCGTCACGCCAAGCGTATACGGCGCGGACAACTCGGCCACGATCTACGGCATGAAGGCGCGCGGCAAGGACGCGCGCGGCGTCGCGGTGATAGACGACAAGACGACCGACGCTGATATCGACAACCTCGTGCGCCTCGGCTTCAAGGGCATCCGCCTCAATCTCTCCACCGCCGGCATCAACGATCCCAAGGTGGCGCGCCAGCGTTTTCTCGCCGCCGCCGAGCGCGTGAAGAACCGCAACTGGCATATCCAGCTCAACACGACGCTGCCGGTCATCGCCGCGATGAAGGATGCGCTCGCCGCATCCCCGGTGCCGCTGGTGTTCGACCATTACGGCAACGCCAACGAAGAGCTCGGCGTGCAGCAACCTGGCTTCTCCGATCTGGTGGATCTCGTGCGTTCGGGCAACGCCTACGTCAAGATCTCGGTCACCGCGGGCCCGCGCAAGAACTATGGCTATTTCACCCCGCTCGCCCAGATGCTGATCGCCGCCAATGTCGACCGCATCGTCTGGGGAACCAACTGGCCGCATCCGAATTCGGCGAACGGCAGCACAACTAAGGTGACGCCGCTTTGGGACGTCGACGACGGCCTCGTGCTGAACCTGCTGCCGACGTGGGTGCCCGATGCGGGGGTGCGCAAGAAAATATTGGTCGATAATCCGGCGCGGCTTTACGAGTTTTGAGCGATGGGCGCAGGGAGTAAATCGAGCTTGGCCCCAATGGCAAACCGCCGGTTGCAGGCGACGCGCATGAAGCCGCGCGTCTAAGCCGGGAGTTGGACCTCTGACGCGCCTCGCATGTGGCAAGCCGGTACCAGGCATTGACAATATGTAGCCACGAGGCTACATTTTCACATGCTTCAGATCCGCAAGACGGAGACGTTCGCCCGGTGGCTTGACGGGCTGCGCGACGTTCGTGCGCGGGCACGCGTTCAGGTCAGGATCGAGCGCCTCGCCGCAGGTAACGCTGGTGATGTCGAGCCGGTCGGCGAGGGCGTTTCAGAATTGCGAATCGATTATGGACCCGGTTACCGGGTGTATTTCAAGAAACACGGGCGCGACGTAGTAGTTCTTCTGGCAGGCGGTGACAAGCGCACACAGTCCGCCGATATCAAGACTGCATTGCGCCTCGCACGCAACCTTTAGGAGCACATGATGCGCAAGACAAAGACTACTCGCTACGATGTCGCCGAACACCTTCGAACGCCGGAAGAAATGGCGGCATATTTGGAGGCTTGCCTTGATGAGGCAAAGGGCGACGCCGCGTTCATCGCCAAGGCGCTGGGCGATATTGCACGCGCCAGGGGCATGGGGCAGGTGGCTCGTGACGCCGGTCTGTCCCGTGAAAGTCTTTACAAAGCGCTCTCCGGTGAACGTAGTCCCGACTTCGACACAATCCTCAAGGTGGTAAGTGCCCTGGGGCTGAGATTGCACGCCGAGGCGGCTCGTGGCTGATACATTGGCCCAACTTTAGGTGCAGCGGACGCCAATCGGCGCCGCTGACCATGATGTTGGGCCGCGCAGTTAAGGAATCGATATGCCACACCAATCTCATTTGGACAATCGCTACTTTGTCGACACGACCATCTACAACTGTCCGTTCTGTAACAGGCGCCATGTCTCTTACTCGGTGGTCCAAAGTGTCAAGTTCGATTGGACAGACAAGAAGCGTTGCTTCGGCTACTTCGTGCAGTGCCACTCCTGTGGCAACCGGCAAAGGCCAAAGCGTTCTTGTTCTTCCTTCGCGTCCTTTGCGTCCTTTGCGGTTCAAGATGTAGGGTTATGCAGTTCCAGTGAGCGCTCGCCACCGCTAGGTGCCGGATTCCTGCAACAGTCGCTCCCAATTCCGCGGCAACGCGATTGCCTTCGTGGTCGGCTGTGTGTGGCCGCCCTCCATTACCATCAGTCGATTGCGATGCGGATCGCCGCACACGACGATGTGCAGGATGTCGGGGCTCGAGAGGATCCGGACCAGGTCGTCGGGCGCCCCCGCGAACTCCCTGGGAAACACGCCTTCATCGACCCGCTCGCGCGCCGTGATGCCCGAGATGCTGGTAAACCTGGAAATCCAATCGAATTCGCGCAGGTTCATGCGGGTGTTTTCGTAGAGGTGCTTCTTCACGTCCTGCTTCGAGTATCCCGCGGCGGCGAGCGACCGGGCGACCGGTGGCGACAGCAGCAGGGTGACCATGACGGTCTCGGCATGCGGCCCGCGGCCGGGAAAGTTGTAGAGCCGCGTCTTCTTGGTGATCTCCCTCGCGAGCAGTTCGAGCGCGATCTGCGCGCCGGTTTGCCCGGCCCGGTCGTAGGGCGCGGGTGACGAGCCCCAGTTGTTGGTGACGCCCACGGTCACGGTGTTTGCATTGCGGTCGAATCCCTGCTCGACGTGAAACGGCTCCCACGGGCTTTCTTCGGCGCGCTCTGCCAGCGCGACGGCAAGCGGATAGCCGAACGTTCCCATGTAGCTCGAACCGGGTCGGAAGCCCGCAATGTTCCTGACGATGAGGCCGATCGCCCGCCCGATGGCTGGATTTGGCGGCCGCGAGACGAGTTGCGCGCCGGACTGAATTCCGAGCTCATCGACGATCGGGCCGTTGACCAGGACGAACGGAAAGATGCCCGATGAGCTGCCGATGTTGTTGAGGCTGCACCGCTCGTCGCCCAGTGCCTCGACAGCCGCGAGGATGAGCGGCATGTGCTCCGCGCGGCACCCAGCCATCACCGCATTGACGGCGATGTTCCGCGGCGTCGCCTGCAAGTTGGCAGACTGGAGAACGGCAACCGCTTCGTTCGGCGCGCGATCGGTGAATTTGAGGAATCGCTCGACGCGCTCGGCAGTCGGCGCGACGATCGGCAGGCCGTCGCTCCACTCCTGCGCGTCGAAGTACTGGCGGACTTCCGCCGGCGTACCTGCGAATACGATGTCCTTCGGATCGCGCTTGGCGAGCGCCGCAGCCGCCTCGCCGCTGCCGCGAGTCAGTCCGGTGACGATCTTGCCGATGAGGTCAGACTCGATGTTTTGCGTGATTTGCGCGGGATCGTGGATGCCGAGCGGGCCGGGATACTCTGCAATATTCAGATCTTCGACGCCGCCGGACTTGCCGGTGAGCCGCGCAAGCACCGAGAAGCCCGTCGTCGTGACGACGACGCTCGGGATTCCCGCCTTCTCGATCTCTGTTGCCGGCCGCGCCGCGGCCGGAGCGCAGGTCCCTCAGGCGCCGTTGCCCGAGATCACCGCGTCGCAACCTTTCTCTTTGGCCATCGCGGCGATCCGGCGCGCGCGCTCGCGCTGCTGGCTCGGGTTGTCGCTGCCGGGCGTATGCGGGAACTCGGTGTAGGGAATTATCCTGAGGCCCGGATACTTCCGCTGGAGCAGCTTGCGCATGATCGGGAACGTGAAGTCGCCCTTGAAGACGCCGTTCCAGACCTCGCCGATCGTTTTGCCGTCGAGGCTCCCGAGACGCGGCGCGCTGCCGCTGCGCTTGACGACCTCGAGGCCGACAGGGCTTACCACTTCAATAGTTGACATTCGGTCACTCACCTTGGAAGTTGCACTATCAAACTAGAAAAAATCTGTTCACCGCGAAGGACGCCAAGGACGCGAAGGAAAACGAAGTACAAGCTTTGTCATCTCAGGAGTTCATCGGCGGCCGAAACCTTATTGCGCGGTGACATTCAGCTCTTTCGTAAGCTTAGTCCACTTGTCCCTGTCCGTCTTGATGAACTGCGCAAACTCGGCGGGCGTGCCGCCGATTGGGTCCATTCCAAGCGTCGTGCAGCGCTCGAGCACGACGGGATTCTTGAGCAGCTTCACGACTTCGGCATGAATGCGCTCGATCGCCTCCGCGAGCGTGCCGGCCGGTGCGACCAGCCCCGCAAGTCCGCTCGCCGAGAACCCGGGATAGCCCATCTCAGCGATCGTCGGGATTTCGGGGACGCTGATCGAGCGCTGCAGGCTCGAAACGCCGATTGCGCGCAGCCTGCCGGCTTTCACGTAGGCGAGCGCGGATGGAATCGTGTTGAAGGAGACCATCACTTCTCCCGCGAGCAGAGCGGTCGCGGACAGGCCGCCGCTTTTGTAAGGAACATGGACGAGATTCGTCTTCGTCGCCCTTTGCAGCAGTTCCATTCCCAGGTGGGAACTCGCGCCGTACCCGCCCGAGCCATAGTTGATCGACCCGGGCTTCGCGCGCGCCAGGCGCACGAATTCAGGCACCGATTTCACGGGCAGGGAAGGATGGACGACGAGCAGGTTGGAAAGCATCACGACGAGGCTGATCGGTGCGAAGTCCCTGATCGTGTCGTAAGGCAGCTTCGGGTACATGCCCGGGTTGACCGTGTGGCCGGAGTTCACCATCAGGATCGTGTAGCCATCAGGCGGCGACTTGGCGGCGATGTCGGTGCCGAGCACGCCGTTCGCGCCGGGCCGGTTGTCGATCACAACGCGCTGGCCGAGGCCTTCGGACAACTGCTGTACGATCGCGCGTGCAGTGACGTCGGTCCCGCCGCCGGGCGCGAAGCCGACGATCATGCGTATCGGCTTCAACGGATAAGCTTGCGCAATAAGACTGGCTGGTGCCAGCAACCCGATCAACGCTAACCAGCGTAGGGCAAACACTGCGCTCCTCCTTCTTCGCGCATTATTGCTTTTGTCGCCATGACTAGGAATACTCGCTGAACTTCGGAATTTCAGCGGGTTCGACGTACCAAGGGGCTTTGGAGTTCCAGAAAATACTGTTCTGAGGGCGCATTGCCGGATCCTCGTCCAGAACTCCTGCCGGCACGAGGTAATCGTCCCTTTCGCGGACCTTGTGAGGAACGCGCGTTCCGCAACGGCTGCAAAACCAGACCGAAAAACGCTTTGCACCCGGCACGTCGAACCGGGTAATCAGCCCTTCACCGGTCAACCACTTCATCTGGCTTTGCGGAACGAAGATGTTCGAAGCATGTGCGCTGCCGCTCGCTTTCTGGCATCGGCTGCAATGGCAGTATCGAAAGCCCGACAGGGGCGGCTTGATTTCAAATTTCACCGACCCACACAGGCAACTTCCTGTTAACGCTTCGGGCTGCATTCCGACTCCTTTCGGAAGAACGAACTGTTCGCCGACTCTAGCAGAATTTGGTCGTCGACTGTCGGCTTGCCTGCGGCCACCTGCGGTCACGCAGCTTTTGCCCTTTGCGAACATTCGAGTAACTTGCGAAGTCGATGTCATTATGCATCCGCGAAAATTCCGCGCGTTTTCGCGTTCGCAGGTTTTTGCAGCGCGGCTTGTTCGCGAGTGCCTCCCGCTGGTAAAGTGACACCGCCCCTGCTGTCGCAGGGCTGCTATGTCATGTCACGGTAGCTGCAAAACGGCCACAAGGAGGAGATCATGAAGACCGAGCTAGTGTATCTGATCTGGGTAACCGCTTTGACCGGCGTGCTGTGGATTCCCTACATCCTCGATCGCATCGCCGTCTGGGGACTTGCCGACGCAGTCGGGTATCCCGCCAATCCCAAGCCGCAATCGCCGTGGGCGGCGCGTCTGATGAAGGCCCACGCGAACGCAGTCGAGAATCTGGTGGTTTTCGCGGCCCTCGTGCTCGCGGCCCACGCGGCCGGCGTGAGCAACGGCGCAACCGCCGGCGCATGCATGGTGTACTTCTGGGCCCGCATTGTGCATGTCGCCGCGTATACGTTCGCCGTGCCGTGGGTCCGTACCCTCGCGTTTACGGTCGGATTCTTCGCGCAGGCAACCATAGCGTGGCAACTCATCGCGCGTTAGCGGTGCCGCCGTGCGCGTGCCATGAGAACGACCAAGTGACTCAATGCCTCGCGTGGCTGCGCAGGCTGATAAAGCCGCCCACCGCGAGGCAGCCGGCGTTGGTGATGAACACGGCCGCCATTCCGGCCACGGAGCCCAGTGCACCGAAGAGCAGCGGGATCGTGAAGTGCATCATCTGGTTCGCCGTGACGCGCATGCCGGCCGCCTCGCCGGCGCGCCCCTTGGGCGATGCGTCGTACACCAGCGTGAGCGACAGCGGCTGGCCGCAGCCGCAGCCGATGCCGAGCACGAACGAGGCGGCGGCGAGCGTCCACGCGGTGTGACACAGCGGAAACATGCAGTAAGCCGCGCCGGCGACGAACATCGCGTAGGTGAGCATCTGCGCAGCGCCCGCGCGCCGCAATGCGAAGGGCATCAGGACGCGCACGAGGATGATGGAGATTGCGAACGCGCTCAGCACGCTGCCGATCGCGGTGGCCGACAGGCCCTGCGCCCGGCCGTAGATCGGCAGGAAGAACTGGTAGAGGTCCCACGCCGACGAGACGATGGCGCTCGCAATTAACGCGTTGCGCAACGGCCGGATGCGGAGCAGGTCGGACGCCGCGCCGCCCGCCGGCGCCGTTTCGCCGTGCGCCTCCGGCAACCAGCGCGAGCCCAGCGCCGAGAGCACGATCGCGGGGACCAGCGGCAAGGCGAGCACGAAAAACGTGCGCGCATGGCCGATGTGGTCGATCATGAAGCCGGTCATCAGCGGGCTGATGAAATTGGCCGACGCGAAGCCGAGACTGACGAGACTGAAATTGCGGGCGCGCTCGGAGGGCTTCGCGATGGCGCCCGCAAGTGTTTGTGTCGCGATCTGGAACGCCATGAACGACACGCCGAGCAGCGAAGCAGTGAAATACAGCACCGTGAGCGAGGGCCAGATGGCTGGCAGCAGCAATGCGGCGCACACGCCGCTGGTGCCGAACACCAGGGGAATCTTGAATCCGAGGCGGTCGGTCATGCGGCCTGCCGGCAGCGCGAGCACGATGGGGATCAGGGCATACAGCGACACCACGGTGCCGACGACGAAGGGTGTCGCACCCTGATCGACCGCGAACAGCGCCACCACGACGCGGCTGCCCGCGAAGCCGAGGTGCGTGAGAAACGTCAGCAGGATGACAATGGAAAGAGCCATGCGGGTGTTGCCCGGCGCGTGACCGCTAACGGGGGCTCGCCGACGGCGTCATCGCGCGATCTGCCTGGGATTTTGCGGCAGGGATTCCAGGTTCATGACCCAGTCCAATGCGGACCGGCACCAGCCTTGCCGCTTGGGCCGCAATTGGGTCCTCTGGCGCGTGGTCCCGACTCGAATGCCGTATACCTCCGGATTGCCCACGGTCGTCGCGTACAGGGGCGTGCCGCACTCGGGGCAGAACCCGTGCGCGCGCTTATTCCCGCTTTCGGCGGTCTTCACATAGATCTTGGGTTGGCCACTGAGCAGCTTGAACGCTCCTTTATGCGAGCGGACCGTGGTGCGATACGCAGTGCCGGTTAAATGCTGGCAATCGGTGCAATGGCAAATCCCGACAGTGTCGGGATCGACCTCGGCTTCGTATGTGATGTGACCGCAATGGCATCCGCCTTCTATGTGCATGGCTATCCTCCGGGTGGTGAGAAAAATGAAACAGCATACCATCTGACCTACGAAAGCGTATCTATCGCACCGTGTATCGGCTCATTTTGTTACGTGCTCATGATGATTTCAGCGTGCGTCGAAAGTGATGTCAGCACGAGCTAAATATTGACCGTATTGAGCCACGGGAGTAGCCTGTTTCCATCCCAGATCTCTGACTCCCCGTCTCCCGTCGTTTTCGTACGGCGAGCAGGTCTGTCAGCCGGCCCGAAGGAGTTTACCGAGATAAAGGAAGAAATCCTCTACCCACTAATCGAGAACAGCCGGAAGCCGCTTTCCGCAATCGTTCTTGAATGGTACCCGGGCCAACCAAACGCGGTTGGGGTGCGAGGACTTCTCAAGGGAACTACGACGCCAAGGCGTAACGTATGTCCGGTCGAGTGGAATGCAGACTAACCAAAGGAGAAATCCAATGCTTACACGACGCGATATCCTGATCGGAGCAATGGCCGCCGGAGCCCTCACGCGCACCCGAATCGGCTTTGCCAAAGCGGCCCAGCCGGCGACACCGGTGAATTTCGACGTGCCGGCCGGCGCATGCGATTGCCATACCCACATCCACGGCGACCCCATAAAATTTCCGTTCTTCGCGGGGCCCGACTATACCGACGTCGTGCCGCTCGCCAAAGCGCTGATCGCCGCGAACGCGGACCGCATCATCTGGGGCACGGACTGGCCGCATCCGAATTCGGTGGGCGGCAGCACGACCCACGTGACGCCGCTGTTTCAGATTGATGACGGCCGCCTGTTGAACCAGCTGCCCGTGTGGGCGCCCGATGCGGCGATACGCAAAAAAATCCTGGTGGACAATCCGGCTAAGCTGTACGCGTTTTGAGCTGCGGCGCGAACGTTACCTAGGGGAGACGACATGAGACATCTAATGCATTACGCACTTGCGCTTGTGGTGGTTGCGTTCGGTCACGCCGGCGCGGCCACCGTGCAATCGTATCCGGTCAAACCGATCCGCGTCATCGTTTCGTATCCGCCCGGCGAGGCTGCCGACACCATCGCCCGGCTCCTCAGCCCGGTAATGGCCGAGCGGTTGGGGCAGCAGGTCGTCGTCGACAATCGCTCCGGCGCCAGCGGCCAGATCGGGCTCGAGGTGCTCAAGAACGCTACGCCGGACGGCTACACCATCGGCGTGGGACAGGGCGGCAACCTCGTCGTCGCGCCCCACACTTACAGGAAGGTGCCGTACGACGTGCTCAAGGATTTTTCGGCCGTCGCGCTCAACGCAACGAACTATCTCGCCGTGGTGGCCAATCCCAACGCTCCGTTCAAGAACGCCGCCGAAATGATCGCGTGGGCAAAGAAGAATCCCGGAAAGCTCACGCTTGCAACCAACGGCGAAGGGGGCTATCCGCACCTTGCGTTCGAGCTGCTGGCATCAATGGCGGGATTCAAGTTCCTGCATGTCCCGTACAAGGGAGCGATGCAAATCACAACCGATGTGATTGGGGGCCAGGTGATGGCGGGGATCGGCTCCTACACGAGTATGTCGCCGCTCGTGCAATCCGGCCGTATGCGGCTGATCGGGGTGACCAATCATATGCGCGTGCCCGACAAACCCGATCTGCCGGTCTTTGCGGATTTGGTTCCCGGATACGACATGCGCGGATGGTTCGGCTATATTGCGCCGGCCGGGACGCCGCCCGCCATCGTCCAGCGCCTCAACGAGGAAATCAACCGGGCGATGCAGCAACCTGACGTGAACGCCAAGCTGGTCGGGTCGGGGCTGTACATCGCCAACGAGTCGCCCGAGTTCTACGCCAAGTTCATCAAGACCGAGTTCGCCAAGTACGGCAAGATCGTGCAGGACATCGGCTTCAAGCCGCAATAACGTGCCTTGCCGCCGGCGGCACTTCAACCTGGAAGAAACTGTTCACCGCGAAGGACGCTAAGGACGCGAAGGAAGACAAGAATCTAAATCGCGTCACACACCGCTGACGTAACGATTTCAGTCGTCGCTTCTCCGCCAAGGTCCGGCGTGTGGATCTTCTTTGCGGTGACGGTTTCGACCGCTTTCATGAGGCGCACCGCAGCTTCTTTCTCTCCGAGGTGTTCGAGCATCATCGACGCGGTCCAGAAGGTTGCGATCGGATTGGCAATGCCTTTGCCCGTGATATCGAACGCCGAGCCGTGGATCGGCTCGAACATTGACGGGAACTTGCGCTCGGGATTGAGATTCGCGGTCGGCGCAATGCCGAGGCTGCCCGAGAGCGCGGCGGCGAGATCCGACAGGATGTCGGCGTGCAGGTTGCTGGCGACTATCGTATCGAGCGCATGCGGTTTCAGCACCATCAATGTCGTCATCGCATCGACCAGGATGCGCTGCGTTTCGACGTCGGGGTAATCCTTCGCGACTTCGTAGAAAATCTCGTCCCACATCACCATGCCGTGGCGCTGGGCGTTGGATTTTGTGACGAGCGTCAGGTGCTTGCGCGGGCGCTTCTTGGCAAGCTCGAACGCAAAGCGGTGGATGCGCGCGCAGCCATTGCGCGTGAACACCGAGGTCTCGGTCGCGATTTCCTCCGGCAGCCCCTTGTGCACCCGGCCGCCGCTGCCCGAGTACTCGCCTTCGGAATTTTCGCGGATGACGACCCAATCGATGCCTGCGCCGCCCGTGAGCGGACTGGTGATGCCGGGCAGCACTCGCGCCGGGCGCACGTTCGCATATTGGTCGAAGCCCTGGCAGATGGGCAGCCGCAGCCCCCACAGTGAAAGGTGGTCCGGCACGTTGGGCGCGCCGACTGCGCCGAAGAATATCGCATCGAAGGTTTTGAGTTTGTCGAGACCGCCGGCGGGAATGTAATGGCCGTGCTTGAGGTAGTAGTCGCTGTTCCAGGGGAAATGTTCGACGTTGAGCTTGAAGCCGCGGTCGCGCCCGGCGAGCACGCCAAGCACTTTGAGTCCGGCGGCGATGACTTCCATGCCTATCCCGTCGCCGGGAATCGCGGCGATTTTGTATTCGCGCATGGGTTGTCGAATTATCCCAGGTATTCGATCACGTGCAGGCCGGTCCCGGCGCGATCGCTGATGTACGCGAGTCCCCGGTAATCGATGTCGACGTCGTTCGTCTGGATTACGGTCTTCCGGCGCGGTATCGTGGTCGCCGTCGTTTGCGGGATGTAATAACCGACTTCCTTCATGTCGAACGGATTGCTGGCGTCGACTATCCGCAATCCGCCGCTGAAATACGCGACCCAGAGCAAATTGCGGTTGTCCTGCAGCCGGTAGAGCTTGTTGTCCCTCGTTTCCGCGAACTGATGCGGTCCGAAGCGGCCGCCCCTCGTCAGAAAATCGCCGTCCGGAACCATGAAAGTGTCCATGATGAGCGGATTGTTCCACGCCGTGACGTCCATCATGAACATCTGGGTTCTGACTTCCTGGCCTTGATAGTCGGCGTCGCTCGCCTCATTGCAGAACACGATGAGATTGCGCTCCTGGTCGAAGCCGGGAGTGAAATTGGGACACCTGAACCCGTTGATCGGCAACGCTGTGTGCGGCCCCTTGAAGGGCGGCGAAATCGTGATCTCGAGCGTGGCTTTGGGCTTGGTGATGTCGTTAATGTCTACTACCACGACATTGCCGCCGCGGTGATAGGACAGGTAAGCCTTCTTGTTCGGCATGTCGACGACCGCATGGTGGAGGCTCGACCCTTTTGGCCCAGGGTCAGGTTCGGTCAGCTTTTGGCCCGGCAGCCAGAAGCTCGACACATACTTCGGTTTCGACGGGTTCGAGAGATCCCAGGTCACCATGTGGCCGCCCGGCCGAAATCCCTGCTCGCCCGCCGAGCCAAAGTAGAGCCCCGTGGACTCGTCCCACCAGCCTTTGTGCGCGTAGCCCATCAACGGGCCGGCCGGCGTTTCGCCAACGTCCGCCACGAACTCAGGCCTGCCGCGATTCGTGACATCAAAGACCTGGAAGCTGCATTTCGCTTTCGTTTCATGATTGCGGATGATGTAATCCTTGCCGTCGCGCGCCTTGACCACGTTAATGGCACGGCAGTTCGCGCCCGGGGCGCCGCCCGGGATATGCGCGACCAGCTTTGGCTTGGCCGGGTCAGAAACGTCCAGTATCGAAGTGCCGTTATGCTCCGTTTTCCCCGTCAGCGGGTTCGGCCGGTCTCCCGGCAGGTGCCCGACATAACACCAGTTTTCCCGCAACGCCACCTGCAGGGATTCGCGTCCCTGCAGGTCGTTGAATCCCACGAGTCGAGTGCGGGACGATTCGGTGGCTTGCGGTGCATCGATTGGCATGGCGGTCTCCAGTGGCTGATAGAATCTCATTTTAACCCGGACATCGTCCGCAGTCTCCAACCTTTGAAAATCCTCGCGTTCGAAACTTCGACCGAGCTCTGCTCTGCCGCGCTGTGGCTCGACGGCGAGGTCGATGCGCGCGAAACGCTTGCCGGCCAGCGCCACTCGGAGCTGCTGCTGCCGATGATCGATGCGCTGCTTGTGAACCATGGATTCAAGGCGGCCGACCTTGATTGCATCGCATTCGGTGCGGGCCCCGGCTCGTTTACCGGGTTGCGCATTGCGTGCGGCGTGGCGCAGGGCATGGCGTTCGGTATCAGCGTGCCGGTGGTCGGCATCGGTACTTTGCTGGCGCTCGCAGCAGCGTCGCAGGCCGAGCGCGCGGTGTGCTGTCTCGATGCGCGCATGGGCGAGGTTTATCACGCTGCCTATGAGAGGCGCGCCGGCGACTGGCATGCCGTGCACGAGCCCGGTCTTTGCAAGCCGGATGCGGCGCCGGAATTGCCCGCCGGCGCGTGGACGGGCTGCGGCAGCGGTTTCGCCGCTTATCGCGCGGCGCTTGAGAGCCGCTACGCCGGCAGGCTCGAGCACGTAAACGATAAACTGGTGCCGCACGCGCGGGAAATCGCGGCGTTGGCGGCAGTCGAGTTCAAGCGCGGCGGAGCGGTCAGCGCGGAATACGCGGCACCGCTTTATGTGCGCAACAAAGTCGCGCTGCGCATGGACGAGCGATGAGCGCCAGTCTGGGCAATCATTTGCGCATTCGCGCAAATCACGACGTTCCCTTCCCCTGCTTGCGGGGGAAGGGCTGGGGATGGGGGGAAGCGTGAGCGCGCAGCTCGACAATCTGCCGCAGTATCGTCGCATGACAGCGGATGATCTCGAAGTGGTGATTGCGATCGAGAACGAGGTCTATCCGCATCCGTGGACGCGCGGCAATTTCTACGACTCGCTCAATGCGGGTTACCATTGCTGGATCATGGAACTCACGGGCGAAATCGTAGGCTACGGCGTGGTGTCGATCGGGGCTGACGAGGCGCATCTGCTCAACCTGGGCATTGCAGCGCGGTGGCAGCGCCGCGGGCTCGGGCGTGAAATGCTCAAGTTCCTGATCCAGCTCGCGCGCGAAGCCTTCGCGCACAAAATCTATCTCGAGGTACGGCCGTCGAATATTGGGGGACGCAGGCTGTACGCAAGCGCCGGCTTCGACGAGATCGCGACCCGACGCGGTTATTATCCGGCGCATCGCGGCCGTGAGGACGCGGTCATCATGGAGTTGAATCTGAAGTGAGCACACGGCGCAACGAAATCCTGAAGGAACTCGGCCTGTGGCCGGTGTGGCGCCTGCGCGGGCCGCCTGCAGCCGACAACACGGCCGAGGCGACGATTCCCGGTATCGCAGGCGCCTCGCCTGCCATCGTCTCACGCTCCCGTAGCGCAGGCGCCTCGCCTACAGTCGATGCTCTCTCAGGTAGCGCAGGCGCCTCACCGGCGTTTCAGAAGCGGTCGCCATCTGTTGCAGGTGGCGCGCCAGCACTGCCGCTGGACCCGCGCGCCGCCGAGTTCATGGGTATGGACTGGCCGCAGCTCAAAGCCAGTGTCGCAGGCTGCACGGCGTGCCCGCTGCACAAGGACCGCAACAAAACCGTATTCGGCGTCGGCGACGAGCAGGCCGAGTGGCTGTTTATCGGCGAGGGTCCGGGCGCGGATGAAGACGCGAAAGGCGAGCCGTTCGTCGGCCAGGCCGGCAAGCTGCTCGACAACATGCTGGCCGCGATCGGATTGAAGCGTGGGAAGAACGTCTATATTGCCAACACCGTCAAATGCCGCCCGCCCGGCAACCGCAACCCCGAGCCGCTCGAAGCGGCGCAGTGCGAGCCGTACCTGCACCGCCAGATCGAGCTGATCAGGCCGAAGCTGATCGTTGCGCTCGGCAAGGTTGCGGCGGTCAACTTGCTGAAGCGTGAGGCATCAGTTGCGAGTCTGCGCGGTAAGGTGCTCGCATACCAGGGCACGCCGCTGATCATCACATATCACCCGGCCTATCTGCTGCGCAGCTTGCCCGACAAGGCCAAGGCGTGGGAGGATTTGTGCTTTGCGGTCGAAACCATGAAGAACTTGTAAAGCACGAAACCCGCCCCCATTTAAGCGCTGGCGTCTTTTTCACAGGAGAGGACCATGACACGACTTTTCGCTGCACTCGTAATGCTGGTGGTAGCGCTGGGTCTCGGCGGCTGCGGTTACAACACCCTGCAAACGTCCGACGAGCAGACCAAGGCGAGCTGGGCCGAAGTCATCAACCAGTATCAGCGCCGCGCGGATCTGGTGCCTAACCTGGTGAATACGGTCAAAGGTTTCGCGCAACAGGAAAAGGATGTGCTGCTCGGGGTGACCAACGCGCGTTCCAAGGTCGGGTCGATCCAGGCCACGCCCGAACTCGTCAACGATCCGGCCGCATTCCAGAAATTTGTCGCAGCCCAGGGCGAGCTGACGTCGGCGCTGTCGCGGTTGCTGGTGGTCGCCGAGAATTATCCGCAGTTGAAGTCGGACGCCAACTTCCGCGATCTGCAGGCGCAGCTCGAGGGCACCGAGAACCGCATCGCGGTCGCGCGCAACCGCTACATCAAGGCAGTGCAGGAGTACAACGTGGTGGTGCGCTCGTTCCCGAGCAACCTGACCGCAATGTTGTTCAGTTTCAAGCAAAAGGCGCAGTTCACGGTCGAGAACGAGAAGGAAATTTCGAAACCGCCGAAGGTCGACTTTGGCGCGTCGCCCGCGCCGGCGCAGGCACCGGCGAAGGCCGCCATTCCATCGAGTCCGCCGAGCGAAAATTCGACAAAGTAATCCCGTTGCTGTCATCACGCACATGAAACAGGACCTGTCACGACGCGGCTGGCCGCAAGTCCTGTTGCTGGTTTGCGTGCTGCTCGCGTCGGGGCTCGCGCTCGCGGACGTAGCGGTACCGCCGCTCAAAGCGCGCGTCACCGATCTCACTGCCACGCTATCATCCCAGCAGCAGACGACGCTCGAGCAGACGCTGGCTGCGTTCGAAGCCCGCAAGGGCACCCAGATCGCGGTGTTGCTCGTGCCGACGACGCAGCCGGAAACCGTCGACCAATATGCGGTGCGCGTCGAGGAAACCTGGAAGCTCGGCCGCAAAGGCATCGACGACGGCGTGCTGCTGGTGATCGCCAAGAACGACCGCAAGCTTCGCATCGAAGTCGGCTATGGCCTCGAAGGCGTGCTCAACGACGCGACCGCCAAGCGCATCATCGAGGAAGAAATCACGTCGCGCTTCAAGCAGGGAGACTACTACAACGGCATCACCGCTGGCGTCGGGCGCATCATCAAGGTCATAGACGGCGAGCCGCTGCCGCCGCCGAAATCGCGCCAGCAGCCGGGCGGGGGCCTTGATTTCAACTCGCTGCTGTTTATCGGTTTCATCCTGGTGTTTGTCGTCGGCGGCATACTGCGCGCGATTTTCGGCCGTTTTCTCGGCGCCGGCGCCGTCGCCGCAATCGCCGGTTTTATCGCGTGGACCCTGGGCGGTGCAATGCTGATCGGGATCGTCGTTGCGATCATTGCGTTCATTATTTCGCTGTTCGGCGGCACGCGCGGCGGCGGCTGGTCCTCCGGCGGGTTCGGCGGTGGCGGATTTGGTGGTGGCGGCGGGTTCAGTGGCGGCGGCGGCAGCTCGGGTGGCGGTGGCGCCGGTGGGAGCTGGTGACATGAGTATCAAGCGCATCGTCAAACACTTGTTCGCGCCGCACTGGATCATCGCGCGTGCGTTTCCGCGCGGCACGCTCGATGCAATCGAAAATGCGATTCGCGCTTCCGAGAAGTCGCACGACGGCGAATTGCGTTTCGCGGTCGAGGCGAGCCTGCATCCATTGCCTATGCTGCGAGGCCAGACTGCGCGCCAACGCGCGCATGAAGTGTTTTCCAGCCTGCGTGTATGGGACACCGAGCACAACAGCGGCGTGCTGATTTACGTGCAGCTCGTCGATCGCCGCATCGAAATCGTCGCCGACCGCGGCATCAATGCCAAAGTGCCTCAGCACGAATGGGACGCGATCTGCCGGCGCATGGAAGCGCCGTTCAAGCAAAGCCGCTACGAGGGCGGTGCGCTCAAGGCGATCGAGGAAATGACGGCGCTGCTCGCGCGGCATTTCCCGCCGCGCGGCGACAAATCCGACGAGCTATCCGACAAGCCGGTGATTTTGTAGCGCATGTTGAGCTTGATCTGCCTGACGAGTTTTTGCGCGCTCATTCCCTTATCCCCGCGGTTCTCTTAAAATACCCATATTAGCAGTTCCCGATTTTTGAGGATTATTGAATGAAGACAGTGTTAAACCGCGTGCGCGGTGTCGAGCGCGACATCATCCAGTTGCCTCAGGCGAGCGACGTGGCCCCGTATTACGAGCCGCAGGGCAACGAGATCGCTGTTTTCGAGGCGGCCTACCGCAAGCGGCTGCCGGTAATGCTGAAAGGCCCGACCGGCTGCGGCAAGACGCGTTTCCTCGAGTACATGGCGTGGCAGCTCAAGCGCCCGCTGGTGACCGTGTCGTGCCACGAGGACCTGACCAGTTCCGACCTGGTTGGCCGCTTCCTGCTCGAAGGTGCCGAGACCGTCTGGCAGGACGGTCCGCTCACGAGCGCGGTGAAGGCAGGCGCGATCTGCTACCTCGACGAGATCGTCGAGGCGCGCACCGATTCGACCGTCGTGATCCATTCGCTGACCGACCATCGGCGCAAGCTGACGATCGAGAAGAAAGGCCAGGAGATCGAAGCGCACGAGGATTTTCTGCTGGTGGTTTCGTACAACCCCGGCTACCAGACGGTATTGAAGGACCTCAAGCCTTCGACCAAACAGCGCTTCATCGCGATCACCTTCGATTTTCCGCAGGAGGACGTCGAGCGCAAGATCCTCATCAACGAAGTGCCCGGCATCGATCCCGAAATCGCCGCCAAGCTCGTCGCCGCCGGCCGCAAGGCGCGTCTGTTGAAAGACCACGGCCTCGAGGAAGCGACTTCGACGCGCGCGCTGGTGTATGCGGCGAACATGATCATGGCCGGACTCGACCCGGTTAACGCGTGCCAGGTCGCGATGGTCAATCCGCTCACCGACGACGTCGAGCTGCTGGAAGCGCTGACGGAAATCGTCAAGGCGCATTTTTCCTGATCCATTGCGAGCGTTTTCCCCCGCCTGACCGTGGCTGTCTCCCCCGCAGCAATTGAGCGCGCGCTCGAGGAATTGAGCGCGCGGAGTTTCGTCGCGCACCGCGCAGTGCTCGACGCACTGCCTGCATTGCGGCACCACGGCGATGAGAACGTGCTGCGCTGGATCGAGGCCGCGCGGCAATTGTTCGAGCACGACCGTGACGCGGGCAAGGCTTTCATCCGCGGCAGCCGTGAAGCGGAAAAGATCTCGGAGACCGTGTTGCCATGGACCGAGCAGGCGCTCGCGTTCCTGCAGTGGCCGGCGCCGGCGCCGGCGGTCGAGGGTTTCATGAAGAATCTGCCGCGTGCGTTCGGCTCGCTGGGTCATGCCGGTGAGCGGCGCTGGGCCGAAATCGGATTCCTCTGGTACTCGCGTCATGCCGAAAGCGGCCGCGCTTATTTCGCGACACCGGTGCTCGATCTTGCCTGCCGCCAGGGCATTACCGGTATAGAACAGTTGTGCCTGCCGATCGAGGAACTCTACGAGTCGCGCAAACTGATGCTCGCGACCTGCCTTGCCGGCGCGGTCCGCGTGCGCAACCTGCTTGGCGCGCAGGCGATACTGGCGTGGGCGTCGCGCGGCGCCGACATCATGCAGTCCGGCCGCGCGCGCGGCGAGGCCTACTTCCGGCTCGAAAGCGAGGAAAGCCTCTCAGTGCTGCTCGAGCATCTGCCCGGTTTCCGCATGAACGAGCGGAACCGCTTGCTCGCGCTGCTGCTCGATGTCTGGTTCGAGAGCCAGTTCGAACTCAAGGAAAGCAACTGGTCGCCCGAGAAGGGCCGGCCGTTCGTCGAGACCGACGGCCGCACCGTGTTCATACCGGCGGTGATGCCTGATCGCGACGAGGCGATTCTCGCGGTGTTGCACGCGGCCGGGCACCTTGCGTTCGGCAGCTTCGACCGCGCAGCGCTGCGGGCCGTGTTCCACGAGGCCGGCGCTGAACTGCCGGCATCGGGACCGATCGCGTGGGCGCCGTTGTTCGAGCGTTACGGCGATGACGTGCTGCGCTTTCAACTGCTGTTCGATGCGTGCGAGGACCTGCGCATCGACAATCGCGTGCAGGGCCTGGTGCCGAACTACCTGAGCCGCATGCTTGCGACCGGACACGCGCATCGCCTGCGTCCGGCAGAGGCGCTGCCGTTCTACGACAGTGCGCTCGCGATGGTGCGCGGCGCGCTTGCCGTCGCGCGCGGCGAGCCGGCCGATTTCGACCCGCGCTTGCGGCGGCTGCTCGAGCCCGACGCGACGATTGCGGACGCGTTCCGCATCGCGAACGAGCTTTATCGCGAATCCCAGTTACCGCCGGTCACCGCCATCGAGATTTTTCAGGGCGCGTACTTGCCAGGGCGTGCGCCAAATGCGGCACGCTCGGCGCATGCACAGACCAGTCAGGATCAGTCGCAGCAGACCCAGGCCGGCGCCGACGGCCAGAGCGAGGAGCGCGATGACGGAGAATCGCAACCGGATGAGGAGCAAAACGCCGAAACCGGCGGCGAGCAGAGCGGCGATCGGCAGCAGCAGGTCGCCGCGGAGGGCAAGAGCGCCGGCTCGCGCACCCAGTCGCTGCAACGCTCGCAGGCGCAGGAGCGTGGCGGGCGGGGGAGCGAAAAAGGCACGCCGTATCCCGAATGGGACTATCGCGAAGGGCGTTACAAGCGCAACTGGTGCTGGGTGCAGGAGAAGCCGCTCAACGAAGCGAATCTCGCCGAAGCGAACCGTCTCACCTCGCAGTATGCGCTGGCGCTCAAGCGCCTGAAACGGGCGATCCAGGCGCAGAAGCCGACGCGGCTCGCGCCGAAGTTGCGCCAGTTCGAGGGTGACGACATCGACCTCAACGCCGTGGTCGCTTATGTCGCGGAGCAGCGCGCCGGCATGTCGCCGCAGCCCGCAATCTACCGCCGGCGCGAAATCAGGCAGCGCGATGTGTCGGTGACGCTGCTCGCCGACATGTCGACGTCGATCATGCAGCATCTGCCCGAAGGCGGCGGGCGGCTGGTCGATCGTGTGCGCGCCGGCGTGCTGCTGTTCGCCGAAAGCATGGAAGAGGTCGGCGACGCCTACAGCATCGCGGGTTTCTGCTCCAAGTATCGCGATAACGTGAGCTACTACACGATCAAGGATTTCGACGAGCCGTTCTCGATACAGATCAAAGGCGTGATCGGCGGCATGTCGGGGCGGCTCGCGACGCGCATGGGCGCTGCCATCCGCCACGCGACCGCGCGCTTTTCACAGGTCGACAGCCGGCGCCGCTTGTTGCTGATCCTTTCCGATGGCCGGCCGGAAGACTACGACGACGGCGGCGACCGGCGCTACCTGCACGAGGACACCCGCATGGCGGTGAAGGAAGCGGTCACGCGCGGCGTGCATCCGTTCTGCATCACGGTCGACACCATGGCCAACCAGTACCTGCCGCAGATATTCGGGCCTGGACATTACATGGTGCTCGACCACATCAACAGCCTGCCCAACAAGCTGCCGGAGATTTATCTGCGGCTGCGCCGTTAAAGCTGAACCGCGTGAGAGGTTTTGCCGTTCTAGCTGATGCGTGAATACCGGCGCGCAAGGCGGCGCTGATGACGGAAAAAAGATCCGTGTTAGACTAGGTGCGCGAAAAATCCCACACCTGCCATGCCATCGGACAACATCGTTGAGATCAGCAAGCTGCGCTTCGGCTACGCGGATCGCGCGTTGCTGAAAGACATCAGCCTTGCGATTCCGCGCGGGAAAGTGGTTGGCATCATGGGCGCGAGCGGTTGCGGCAAGTCGACGTTACTGCGCCTGATCGGCGGCCAGCTTGTTCCTGCCGATGGCTACGTCAAGGTCGACGGCCAGGTCGTGCACGAGTTGAGCCGCGATGCTCTGTATCAGCTGCGGCGCAAGATGGGGATGCAGTTCCAGATGGGTGGGCTGTTCACCGACCTGTCGGTGTTCGAAAACATCGCGTTCCAGATACGCGAGCACACCGATCTCCCCGAGAGCATGATTCGGGATCTCGTGCTGATGAAGCTCGCGGCGGTTGGCTTGCGCGGCGCGGCGCAGCTGATGCCAGCGGAGTTGTCGGGCGGCATGTCGCGGCGCGTCGGGCTCGCGCGGGCGATCGCGCTCGACCCGATGCTGATCATGTACGACGAGCCATTCTCGGGGCTGGATCCGATTTCCTGCAACGTGATCGGTAATCTGGTCCGCCATCTCAACGACGCGCTCGGAGCAACTTCGATAGTCGTCTCGTACGATGCGGTTGAATCCATGAAGCTCGTCGATTACGTTTACCTGATCTCGGACGGCGTGATTGCCGCTGCAGGACCGAGCGCGGAAATGCGCGTCTCCGAGGATCCCTTCGTGCGCCAGTTTCTCGATGGCGCACCGGATGGGCCGGTGCCTTTCCACTATCCCCACGATCGTTACGAGGCCGACCTCGGCCTGGGGTTTTTAGAAGAGCGTAAGGCGTGAGGCAAGAGGCAAGCAACAGAACCTTGCTTGAAAGTTGCGACTCGAACTTCCAGTCCCGAATTTAATGCTGCGCGTCGGCGGGAATCTGCGGCATGTTTCCGCCGCGCACGTTGGACTGGTGGCGGTTGCGCACCAGCGCCATGGTGACCGCGACGAACAGGCCAAACAGCGTGATCATGGTGTAGATCGAAAATTCAAGCTTGATCAGCAAAGCATAGATGCCGAGCATCATCAGGATGTTTAAATTCTCATTGAAGTTCTGCACCGCGATCGAGTGGCCGGCGCCCATCAGGATGTGGCCGCGGTGCTGCAGCAGCGCGTTCATCGGCACGACGAAGAATCCGGCGAGCGCACCGATCAGCAGCATCATCGCCATCGCGACATAAATATCGCGTACGAAAATCATGCCGATGGTGATGATGCCCATCGCGATGCCGACCGGCAACACGCGCACCGCGTGGTGCAGCGGGATCGTCCTGGCGGCGATGACCGCGCCGACCGCGATGCCGATCGCGGTAATGCCTTGCAGCACGGTCGATTGCGATAGCGTGTAGCCGAGCGCGATTTCCGCCCATTTAAGCACGATAAACTGCAGCGTCGCGCCGGCGCCCCAGAACAGCGTGGTCGTTGCGAGCGAAATCTGTCCGAGCTTGTCGCCCCACAGCAGGCGCAGGCAATGCGCGAAATCCTTGACCAGATAGACCGGGTTCTTGCGCGTCAGCTTGTGATCGATGCCGGTGTTCGGGACGTAGAGGTTGAATATTGCCGCGATCACGTAAAAAACGACGATCAGCGTGATCGCAATTTCAGGCGCGGTGTCGATGCCGCTCTCGAGGTACGGGACGTCGATCTGCAGCACTTTGGATGAGAACGTCTCGCTGATCATCGCGCCGCCGAGCACGGTGCCGAGGATGATCGAGCCGACGGTAAGACCCTCCATCCAGCCGTTGGCAGTCACCAGCTTGTGGTGCGGCAGGTATTCGGTGAGTATGCCGTACTTGGCAGGCGAATACGCCGCAGCGCCGAGCCCGACCACGCCGTATGCAATCAGCGGATGCACGCCGAACAGCATCATCAGGCAACCGGCCACCTTGATGGCGTTCGAGATGAACATCACATGGCCCTTGGGCAGCGCATCGGCGAACGCGCCGACGAACGGCGCCAGCATCACGTAGGAAATCGTGAAAAACAGCTTCAGCATCGGCGTCAGCCATGCCGGCGAATCGATCAGCGCGAGCGACGCGATCGCGGCGATCAGCAGCGCATTGTCGGCGAGCGACGAAAAAAACTGCGCCGCCATGATGATGTAAAAGCCGAACGGCATGAAGGAGAGGCAGGACTACTCTAAGTGGCTGTTATTTGGGTGCAGCTTTATACCACAATCCAGATTTTTCCACGCGTCTCTCATGACTTGCCCGGAGAAATGTGGTTGAATAGTAAACCATTTTCAGAGAGGCGAGAGGCGAGAGGCGGGAGGCGAGAAAAAACTGATGACGGCGGAGGCTGTTACGCCTCTCGCCTCTCGCCTCTCGCCTTTCAGCTCTCGCGCGTGCGCGCATGACTGATCGCAGACTGCAGGTGTTTTACACCGTCGCCAGGCAATTGAGCTTCACCAAGGCGGCGGAGCAGCTGTTCATGACGCAGCCTGCGGTGACGTTCCAGGTCAAGCAGCTCGAAGAGCATTTCAACGCACGCCTGTTCGAGCGCGGCCACGCCAGGATTGCGCTGACGCCGACCGGGCAGCTGGTGCTGGAATATGCCGAACGCATCCTCGGGCTGTCGGAAGAGATGGACAAGCGCGTGAGCGAATTGACCGGCGCGATCAGCGGGCCGCTGCTGCTCGGTGCGAGCACCACGATCGCCGAATTCATCCTGCCGCGCGTGCTCGGGGAATTCAAGGCGCGCCATCCGCAGGTGCA
>PLYS01000360.1 GCA_003153455.1 Betaproteobacteria bacterium
AGTCGACGCTGTTCAACCGGCTCACTCGCAGTCGCGACGCGCTCGTTGCCGACATACCCGGTCTGACACGTGACCGCCACTATGGACGTGGCCGCGTCGGCGACAAGTCGTATATCGTGGTCGACACCGGCGGCTTCGAGCCGGTCGCGCATGACGGAATATTGCACGCAATGGCGCAGCAGACGCTGCTCGCGATGGATGAAGCCGATGCTATCTTGCTGCTGGTCGACGGGCGGCATGGCCTGACGCCACAGGACCGCATCATCGCCGAGCAGTTGCGCAAGACGGGACGCAAAATATGGTTGGTGGTCAACAAGGCCGAAGGCATGCAGCCGGCCACCGTCAACGCTGAATTCCATGAATTGGCGCTCGGCGATCCGCTCGCGATCTCCGCTGCGCATGGCGAGGGCGTGAGCGATCTCGCCGATCTGATAACCGCCGATTTTTCAGTGAAGGAAGAGGCAGCCGAGGCCGATGGCGACGCTGCGCCCGNNGGGAAAGGGTGGCGAGCGCAGCGAGACGGGATAGGGCTTCCGCCTGAAACCGCCCCCTCGGTAGCGTTGCCGACAGGGACGCGCTACACGCGGCGGCAGCATGCGTCCCCTCATCGCCATCGTCGGCCGGCCTAACGTCGGCAAATCGACGCTGGTCAATTGCCTGCTCGGGGAGGAACGCGTGCTGGTATTCGACCAGCCGGGCACGACGCGCGACAGCATTTACATCGATTTCGAGCGCGGAGGCCGCAACTACACGCTGATCGATACCGCCGGCATGCGCCGGCGCGGCAATATCGCCGACGTGGTCGAGAAGTTTTCGGTGATCAAGACGTTGCAGGCTATCGAGGATGCCAATGTAGTGATCCTGGTGCTTGATGCACGCGAGCCGATCACCGATCAGGATGCGCACATCGCCGGTTTCATCCTGGAATCGGGGCGCGCCCTGGTAGTGGCTGTCAACAAATGGGATGGCTTGAACCCGGAGGAGCGCGACTGGACCAAACGCAGCCTGGCACGCACGCTGAATTTTATCGAGTTTGCGCCGGCGCACTATATCTCGGCGTTGGCGGGAGCCGGCATCAAGCCGTTGCTCGATGCGGTTGAGCGCGCTTATCAGGCGGCCATGGTAAAGCTGCCGACCCCGAAACTGACACGGGCACTGATCGCCGCCATCGCGCGCCAGTCGCCGCCGCGCAGCGGGATGTTCCGTCCCAAGCTGCGCTACGCGCACCAGGGCGGCAGCAATCCGCCGCGCATCGTGATCCATGGCACTGCGCTTAACCAGATTTCGGACAGCTATCGCCGCTATCTGGAACGTTTTTTCAGGGAAACGTTCCAATTGCAGGGCACACCGCTCAAAATCGAATTCCGGCAAGGCCGGAATCCGTACGATAAACGGCGCGAAAAACGCTGACCACGGCCTCCGAACCCAAGACGCGACAATGTGGAACATGATCTGTCGGCCGCCTGCACGCCTTTACGGTCGCATCCCCGCAAGCGGGGCCCCTGCTCCGCGCTCCGGCGTGCTATGGCGTAATGCCGAAAAATGCAGTACAGTGACGCGCCAAATACCAATAACGACGAGGTAAAACATGAGCACCAAAGGGCAGCTGCTACAAGACCCGTTTTTGAACGCACTGCGCAAAGAGCATGTTCCGGTATCCATCTACCTGGTCAACGGCATCAAGCTGCAGGGACAGGTCGAGTCCTTCGACCAGTATGTGGTGCTGCTCAAGAACACGGTCACGCAGATGGTATATAAGCACGCCATATCGACGGTCGTTCCGGCACGCCCGGTCAATCTCGCGCCCGAGCAGTCCACCGAGTCCTGAGCATTGATGTTTGAACGTCCGGGGAGCGGCTCCCAAGCAGTCCTGGTGAGCCTCGACTTCGGTGACCCCGACTTCGCCGAAAGCACCGAGGAGCTGCTGCAACTCGCAACGAGCGCGCGTGTCAGTGTCGTGGACATCATCAAGGGCAAGCGTCTGCGGCCCGATCCCGCGTACTACGCCGGCACCGGCAAAGTCGAGGAGATTGCAACGGCGCTCGCCCGCACCGGCGCCAAGCTCGTGATCTTCAATCACGAGTTGTCTCCGGCGCAGGAGCGCAATCTCGAGAAACGCCTCGATTGTCGCGTAATCGATCGCGTCAGCCTGATCCTCGACATTTTTGCGCAGCGTGCGCACAGCCACGAAGGCAAGCTGCAGGTCGAACTCGCGCAGCTCGAGCACCTGGCGACGCGTCTGGTGCGCGGCTGGACCCATCTCGAGCGGCAAAAAGGCGGCATCGGCCTGCGCGGGCCCGGTGAAACCCAGCTCGAAACCGACCGCCAGCTGCTCGCCAAGCGTGTCAAGCTGCTCAAGGACAAACTGGCGCGCCTTGCGAGCCAGCGCGAAGTGCAGCGCCGTGCGCGGCGCCGCGCCAGCGTGCTGTCGGCGTCGCTGGTCGGCTATACCAACGCCGGCAAGAGCACGCTGTTCAACGCGTTAACGCGCGCCCATGCTTATGCCGCTGATCAGCTGTTCGCAACGCTCGATACCACGACGCGCCGCGTATTTCTGACCGGCGGCGCGCCGCTGGTGCTGTCCGATACGGTGGGGTTCATCCGGCAGCTGCCGCACACCCTGGTGGCCGCGTTTCGCGCCACGCTCGAGGAGACGGTGCAGGCCGATCTGCTGCTGCATGTGGTCGATGCCGGCAGCAAAACGCGTGACGCGCAGATCGCGGCAGTCAACTCGGTGCTCGCCGAGATCGGCGCCGACCGGATACCGCAGGTAATGGTCTACAACAAGATCGACTTGAACGGCGCCGCGCCGCGGCTCGAGCGCGACGAGTATGGTAAAATCAGCGGTGTCTGGATCAGCGCCAAGACCGGGTCGGGACTCGATCTGGTAAAGCGGGCGCTGGAGGAATACGCCGCAGCAGCATCCCGAGTCCCGGTTGCGCGTTCCGCGGCAGCTTGACATGGAATCAGCTTAATCATGGTCACCTATTGGCGGACATTCCGCGGTTTTGTGTCGGAGCGCGTGCGCGGCCTGCTCGCAGGCGTGCTGATGTCGCTCAACGACCCCCAATGGGGCCGCCGTGGCGGCAGTCAGGGCCCGCCCGACCTGGATGAGTTGATGCGTAATTTCAAGCAGAAGCTCGGCTCGCTGTTCGGCCGCAAAGGCGGCGGCAACGGTGGCGCGCCCAGCGGACCCGGGCTCGCGCAGTTCGGCGGCGGCGCCGGCATCCTGATTGGACTGGTAGTGCTGGTGTGGCTGGCGAGCGGTTTTTACATCGTCGACGCCAGTCAGCGTGGCATCGTGCTTCGCTTCGGCAAGTACGTCGAGGAAACCCAGCCTGGCCCGCGCTGGCATCTGCCGTATCCGATCGAGACTGCGGAAGTTGTCAGCGTGTCGCAGGTGCGCACGGTCGAAATCGGCTACCGCAACACAGTCAAGAGCAAGGTGCCGAAAGAATCGCTGATGCTGACCGACGATGAGAACATCATCGACATCCAGTTCGCGGTGCAGTATGTGCTGAAGGACCCCAAGGATTATCTGTTCAATAACCGTTTCCCGGATGAAAGCGTGTTGCAGGCCGCCGAAACCTCGATCCGCGAGATCGTCGGCAAGAGCACCATGGACTTCGTGCTGTATGAGGGCCGGGCTCAGGTGACCGCAAGCGCGCAAAAGCTCATGCAGGAGATCCTCGATCGCTACCGGACCGGTATCAGTATCAGCAAGGTGACGATGCAGAATGCGCAGCCGCCGGAGCAGGTGCAGGCGGCATTCGACGACGCGGTGAAATCCGGGCAGGACCGCGAGCGCCAGAAAAACGAAGGCCAGGCCTATGCCAACGACGTGGTTCCGCGGGCGCGCGGCGCGGCGGCGCGGCTAAACCAGGAAGCGGAGGGCTACCGCCAGCGTGTGATCGCGCGCGCCGAAGGCGACGCCAGCCGCTTTCATCAGGTCGTCGCCGAATACCAGAAGGCCCCGGGTGTCAC
The DNA here is from genome assembly GCA_003153455.1 of Betaproteobacteria bacterium. Classification (GTDB taxonomy): domain Bacteria; phylum Pseudomonadota; class Gammaproteobacteria; order Burkholderiales; family SG8-41; genus PALSA-1004. The sequence goes on from PLYS01000360.1 coordinate 3,985, forward strand.
GCGCGACCGTCTCTACCTCGATGCGATCCAGGAAATCATGAGCAACACCAGCAAGGTGTTGATTGATCAGAAAGGCGGCGGCAACAACCTGCTGTATCTTCCACTCGACAAGATCATGCAGATGACCGCGCCGACCACCAGCGCACCGGCGGACAGCGGGGGCAAGCCGGTCGAATCCACCCCTGCGTCCGAGCCACTGCCGTCGGCATCACGTTCGCGCGATGCGTTGCGCGGCCGCGAGCGGGAGCCACGTTGATGAAGCAGAACATCAGTATCGTGCTGATCACGACGGTTATCCTGCTGATCGTGCTGTCGCTCTCGATGTTCGTGGTCGATCAGCGCCAGAATGCCATCGTGTTCCGTTTCGGCGAGATCGTCAGCCTGAAGAAGGCTCCGGGGCTCTCCTTCAAACTGCCGCTGGTCGACAACGTGCGTTTTTACGACGTGCGCGTGCTCACGATCGAAAGCAGCGAGCCGGAGCGTTTTCTTACCTCCGAGAAGAAAAACGTGCTGGTCGACTTGTTCGTCAAGTGGCGGATTTCGGATGTCGAGAAATATTACATCAGCGTCAACGGCGAGGAATCGCGTGCGCAGACGCGCCTGTTGCAGACCATCAACGACGGTTTGCGCGCCGAATTCGGCAATCGCACGGTGCACGACGTGGTATCGGGCGAGCGCGACCGGATCATGGAATTGATGCGGGAGAAGGCAAATGAGGACGCGCGGAAAATCGGCGTCGAGGTGCTCGACGTGCGCGTGAAGCGCGTCGATCTGCCGCTGGAGGTGAGCCAGTCCGTGTACAGCCGCATGGACGCGGAACGCAAACGCGTCGCCAACGAATTGCGCTCGACCGGCGCCGCCGAATCGGAGAAGATCCGCGCCGACGCCGACAGGCAGCGTGAAGTCATCCTTGCCCAGGCTTACCGCGACGCGCAGCGCATCAAGGGCGATGGCGATGCCAAGGCTACCTCGATCTACTCGCGCGCCTACGGAGAGAACGCCGAGTTTTATGCGTTTTACCGCAGTCTCGAGGCGTACCGGCAGAGCTTCAAGAACAAGGGCGACGTGTTGGTGCTCGAGCCCAATTCGGAGTTCTTCAAATACTTCAAGAACAGCAAGCCGTCCAAGTAGCGAGGCGGGCGCGAGCCTGAAGGGTCGCCGTGAGTAAAATCTTGCTGACCGCGCTGGCGCTGATGCTGATCATCGAAGGCCTGCTGCCGTTCCTGGCTCCCGGTTTCTGGCGCGAAACCTTCCGCCGCATCACTGAAAAGTCCGATGGCCAACTGCGTTTTATCGGCCTCACCTCGATGCTGGCCGGGTTGCTGTTGTTGTTCCTTTCCCGATGAGCAACCATGCGTAAATGGCTGCTGCCTGAATATATCGAGGACATCCTGCCGGCCGAGGCGCGCCGCATCGAGGCGCTGCGGCGGGCGATGCTCGATCTGTTCGAGGTCCACGGCTATCAGCTGGTGGTGCCGCCGCTGCTCGAGTATGTCGAGTCGCTGCTGACCGGTACCGGGCACGACCTCGACCTGAAGACGTTCAAGCTGGTCGACCAGCTGTCGGGGCGCATGCTGGGCGTGCGCGCCGATATCACGCCGCAGGTCGCGCGTATCGATGCGCATCTGATGAACCGCAAAGGCGTCAACCGGCTGTGCTATGCGGGCAGCGTGCTGCATACGCTGCCGGCGGGGATGAACCGCACGCGCGAGCCGCTGCAGATCGGTGCTGAAATTTACGGCCATGCCGGCATCGAAAGCGATCTCGAGGTGCAACGCCTGATGCTCGATGCGCTGCGTCTTTCCGGCATCGCGCAGTTGCAGCTTGATATCGGCCACGTCGCGGTATTCCGCACGCTGGTGCGCAAGGCGGGGGTCGAGGCGGAGGCTGAAGCCGAGTTGTTTCACGCGGTGCAGGCGAAAGATGTGCCGGCGCTGGCAAGACTGGTGCGCGAACTCAACCGTGATTTGCGCAATGCGTTGCAGTCATTGCCCGAGCTTGCCGGCGGCGTGGAAGTGCTGGCGCAGGCCAAGCGGCACCTGCCGGAATATCCCGAGATCAGCCAGGCGCTTGCGCAGTTGCGTGCGATTGCGGCGTCGCTGCGGGACGCCGGCGCGCAGATTTGCTTCGATCTCGGCGAACTGCGCGGCTATCACTACCACAGCGGCGTGGTGTTCGCCGTTTACGCCGACGGCTGGTCGAACGCACTCGCGCTCGGCGGCCGTTATGACGAAGTCGGCAAGGCGTTCGGCCGCGCGCGGCCGGCAACCGGTTTCAGCATGGATCTGCGCGAGATCACGGCGGCGGCACCGGCCGCGGCAGCGCGCAGCGCGGTAATCGTGCCCCATTTGCCGCGGGATGTCGCCTTGCAGCGGCGCATTGCGACGCTGCGCAAGGCGGGCGAAATCGTGATCGTCGATCTGCCGGGGCACGAAAAATCGCGCGGTGAACTCGGCTGCAATCGCTGCCTTCAGCGCATCAATAAAAAGTGGAAAGTGGTCAAATGGCAAGAAACGTAGTCGTTATCGGCAGCCAGTGGGGCGACGAAGGCAAGGGCAAAGTCGTCGACTGGCTCACCGACCATGCGCAAGGGGTGGTGCGGTTCCAGGGCGGGCACAATGCCGGCCACACGCTGGTGATCGGCGGCAAGAAGACCATCCTGCGTCTGATACCGTCCGGCATCCTGCGCGACGACGTCGCGTGCTACATCGGCAATGGCGTCGTGGTGTCGCCGGAGGCGCTGCTCAGGGAAATCGACGAACTCGAGGGCGCCGGGGTCGACGTCAAGGGCAGGTTGCACATCAGTGAGGCCTGCCCGTTGATACTGCCGTATCACGTCGCGATCGACCAGGCGCGCGAGGCGGCCAAAGGTGCTGGCAAGATCGGCACTACCGGGCGCGGCATCGGGCCTGCCTACGAGGACAAGGTGGCGCGGCGCGCCATCCGCTTGCAGGACCTGCTGCACCGTGAGCGCTTCGCCGCCAAGCTCGGCGAAGTGCTCGATTATCACAATTTCGTGCTCAAGGCTTATTTCCACGCGCCGATTGTCGATTTTCAGCAAACGCTCGACACCACACTGGCGCTCGCAGCGCGCATCAAGCCCATGGTGGCCGATGTGCCCAGCATGCTCTATGAAGCCCAGAAAGCCGGCAAGAACCTGCTGTTCGAAGGTGCGCAGGGCACACTGCTCGACGTCGATCATGGCACCTACCCCTATGTGACATCCAGCAACTGCGTCGCGGGAGCCGCGTGCGCCGGTGCCGGCATCGGCCCGCATTTGCTGCACTACGTGCTGGGCATCACCAAGGCATATACCACGCGCGTCGGATCGGGGCCGTTCCCAACCGAGCTAGACGACGACATCGGCAAACATCTGGCTGAGCGCGGCAAAGAGTTCGGGTCGGTGACCGGGCGGCCGCGGCGCTGCGGCTGGTTCGATGCCGCGGCGCTCAAACGTTCGATCCAGATCAACGGCATCTCCGGCCTGTGCGTGACCAAGCTTGATGTACTCGACGGCGTCGAGACGTTGCAGCTCGGCATCGGCTACCGGCTGGACGGCAAGCAGCGCGACCTCCTGCCGTTCGGCGCCGAGGCGCTCGCCGAGTGCGAACCGATCTACGAGGAAATACCAGGGTGGTCGCAGAGTACGGTGGGTTTGACGCGGTATGACCAGCTGCCGCAAGCGGCGCAACGCTACTTACAGCGCATTGAGCAGATATGCGAAGTGCCGGTGGATATGATTTCGACCGGCGCGGACCGCGAGCAGACCATCGTGCGCAGGCATCCGTTTGAATGAAAGTTGAGAGTTAAGAGTTCGGTGTTCAGTGTTTCCAGACCACCGCCGCAGCGCGGCAAGTCAACTCTGAACTCTCAACCCTGAACCCTGAACCAATTGAAGCTGGTGCCGAGAAGAGGACTCGAACCTCCACAGTGTTGCCACCGCCAGGACCTGAACCTGGTGCGTCTACCAATTTCGCCATCTCGGCCTGCAAGGCGGGCAAATTTAATCACAAAAGGCTGCTTTGTCAAATGAAAACTCGTAAAGCCCAGTCCGCGGCACGCGGCCGCAAGCGCAGCGGCGCTCGCGCCGCACCCGCGCGCAGCGCCGCGTCGGGTGGCGCGCGCGAACGGGCGCGCAGCAACGCATTGCGCAGCGGCGATCCGCATCTCGAGCGCGAGCGCGCCGAGTACGCCGAGCCGCTGCCGAGCCGCGAGCTGATCCTGCAGACGCTCGATGCGCAGGGCGTGCCGGTGAGCAGTGCGAAGCTTCAGCAGCTGCTCGGCATTACCGATGCGGAGCGCGAAACGTTCGAACGCCGGCTCGCCGCGATGCAGCGCGAAGGGCAGGTCATGCGCAACCGGCGCGATGCGATCTGCCTCGTCACCCGGCTGGACCTGATCCCCGGCCGCGTGCAAGGCCATCCCGACGGCTATGGTTTCGTGATCCGCGATGATGAGGGACCTGATCTCTTTCTCGGACCGGATGAGATGCATAAGGTTTTGCACGGCGACCGCGTCGTCGCGCGCGAATCGGGAATCGACCGGCGCGGCCGGCCCGAGGGCAAGATAGTCGAAGTACTGGAACGCGCCAACCAGCGCGTGGTGGGCCGGCTGCACAACGAGCGCGGCGTGCTGTTCGTGGTCGCCGAAAACCGGCGCATCAGCCAGGACCTGCTGATACCGCCGGGCGACGCGCTGGACGCGACCGCCGGGCAGGTCGTGGTTGCCGAGATCGTCGAGCAACCCGCGAAGCACGCGCAGCCGATCGCGCGCGTGGTAGAGGTGCTCGGCAATTACGCCGATCCCGGCATGGAAATCGAGATCGCGTTGCGCAAACACGCTTTGCCTTACGTCTTCTCGCGTGCCGTCGAGAAGGTCTGCGCGAAATTTTCAGGGCGGGTGGAAGCCGACGACAGCGCCGGGCGCGAGGACCTGCGGCAGCTGCCGCTGGTGACCATCGATGGTGAAACCGCGAAGGACTTCGATGACGCGGTGTACTGCGAGCCGCGCGGAAAGGGATACCGGCTGGTGGTCGCGATCGCGGACGTCAGCCATTACGTCGGACCTGGCGACGCGCTCGACGGTGAAGCGCGCGAGCGTGGCAATTCCGTCTACTTTCCGCGCCGCGTGATCCCGATGCTGCCCGAAGTGCTTTCCAACGGGCTGTGTTCGCTCAACCCGGAGGTCGACCGGCTGTGCATGGCGTGCGACATGACGGTCGATGCGCACGGAGAAATCGGGGATTACCGTTTTTATCCTGCGGTCATGCTGTCGCACGCGCGCCTGACTTATACGGCGGTCGCGGACATGCTGGAAAACCCGCAGGGTGCGGCGGCGCGCAGCCATGCCAGACTCATGCCGCATCTCGCGAATCTTTACCGCTTGTATCACGCTCTCGCCAAGGCGCGCGCCAAGCGCGGCGCGATCGATTTCGAGACCATCGAAACGCAGATGCTGTTCGATGCGCACGGCAAGATCGACCGCATCGTGCAGGTGCGGCGCAATGACGCACACCGCGTGATCGAGGAATGCATGCTGGCGGCCAATGTCTGCGCCTCGGACTTCCTGCACGCCCATGACCATCCGACGCTGTATCGCGTGCATGAGGGGCCGACCGCGGAAAAACTCCAGGCGCTGCGCGATTTTCTGAAGGGTTTCGGCCTGCAGCTCAGCGGCGGCGATACGCCGCACGCGAGCGACTATGCCAAAGTCCTGGAACGCGCCAAGGAGCGGCCGGACGCGCAACTGCTGCAGACCGTCATGCTGCGTTCACTCAGGCAGGCGGTCTACAGCCCGGACAACGTCGGTCATTTCGGGCTTGCCTACGAGTCTTACACGCATTTCACTTCGCCGATCCGGCGCTATCCTGATCTGCTCGTGCATCGCGCGATTAAGTCGGTGTTGCGCGGCAAGCGCTACGAGCCCGGCAGCTGGCAGGAGCTCGGCGCGCATTGCTCGCTGACGGAGCGGCGCGCCGACGAGGCGACGCGGGATGTCGAGGCCTGGCTCAAGTGTTACTTCATGCGCGACCGGGTGGGCGAAACGTTCCCCGGCAGCATCAGCTCGGCGGTCGCGTTTGGTATTTTCGTCGCGCTCGACGACATTTTCGTCGAGGGACTGGTGCACGTGTCGGAACTCGGCACCGATTATTTTCATTTCGATGCGGCGAAACATCAGTTGCTCGGCGAGCGCACCGGCAAGCGTTTCCGGATCGGCGACCGGGTGCGCGTGCGGCTGGTGCGCGTCGACATCGAAACCAGCAAGATCGATTTCGTGCTGGAAGAAAACACTTGACCACCAACCCGCACTCCACCAACCACGAACCACGAACCACGAACCACGAACCACGAACCACGAACCACGATCTCACTATGGCTGATACGCATATCGTCTACGGCTTTCACGCCGTGGTGAGCGGCTTGCGCCAGCACGCCGCGGGCGTGCAGGAGATCTATCTCGACGGCACGCGCAACGATGCGCGGGCGCAGGATCTGGTACGGCTGGCAGGCAGTCATGCAGTGCGCATCATTACGGTGGATGCACAGCGTCTCGACGGGCTGACCGGGCATGCGCGCCATCAGGGTGTGGCGGCGCGGATGCTCGCCGCCAAGCCACGGCACGATCTGGACGCGGTGCTCGAGGATTTGACGGGCCCGGCGTTGTTGCTGGTGCTCGATGGCGTGAAGGACCCGCACAACCTCGGCGCGTGCCTGCGCGTTGCCGATGCATTTGGCGTGCATGCGGTAATCGCGCCCAAGGACCGGGCGGTGGGCATCACGCCGGTGGTGTCGAAAGTCGCGAGCGGCGCCGCCGAGACCGTGCCCTATATCTCGGTAACCAATCTTGCGCGCACCCTGCGCGAACTCAAGGAACTCGGCATCTGGATAGTCGGCGCCGACCAAGCTGCTACCACGCAGCTCTATGACGCCAAGTTGAGCGGCGCGCTGGCGTGGGTGTTTGGCGCGGAGGGCGAGGGCATGCGGCGGCTCACCCGCGAGCATTGCGATGAATTGGTGCGCATACCGATGTCAGGCACGGTTGAAAGCCTCAATGTTTCGGTCGCGAGCGGCGTTTGCCTCGGGGAAACCATACGCCAGCGCGCCGCTGCGCTGGATGCACTGCCTGGGCGGCATTGATATCCTCCTGAAAATTCTGTAGAATCCGCGCCTTCGGTCAACGCCCTGCAGGGCGTAATGGCCGTTATCCTTGCCTCACCGTCCACGCATAACGGGAGGCCGATTAACGCAACTGAGCCCATAAGGAGATACTGATGCGACATTACGAAATCGTTTTTATCGTTCATCCCGACCAGAGCGAACAGGTGCCCGGGATGGTCGAGCGCTGTCGCTCGATGGTTCTTTCCAAAGGCGGAAAAATCCATCGCCTCGAGGACTGGGGCCGGCGCCAGATGGCCTTTCCGATCCAGAAGCTGCACAAGGCGCACTACGTGCTGATGAACATCGAGTGCAACAACGAGACGCTCGATGAGCTCGAGCACGCTTTCAAATTCAATGACGCGGTGCTGCGCCATCTGATAGTGAAAATGACGGATGCCGTAACTACCCCGTCGCCGATGATGAAAGAGGAAAAGTCGCGCTCGCTGACCCAGGTTCAGGATGATGCACCCAAGCCCGCGCCAGTGCCCGCGCCGGCACCGGCGGTGGCGGTGGCGACGGCAGAAACCACGGCTAAGTGAAACGCAATGAGGTCGTGATCGACGGCCGCTTGCTGAAGCGCAGCGCTTTGCGTTATACCCCGGCCGGAACGCCCGCCATTGATCTGTTGATCGGGCATAGGTCGATCCAGAACGAAGCAGGCAGCCGGCGCGAAGCACGCTGCGAAATCGAGGCGGTGGCGCTGGGCGAGATGGCGGTCAGACTCAGTACGGCAAAACTCAATCGGTCACTGCAGGTCAGCGGGTTCCTCGCGCGGCGCAGCCTCGGCAATCGCAAGCTGGTGCTGCATGTGGTGAGCATGGACGTGATCGGCGGCGACAAAGAATAGAACCCGAAATCAAGGAGATTACGATGGCAATGGGAAGAGGCAGGTTCGGCAAAGGCAAAAAAAACGACAAGAAAGAAAAGGACAAAAAACGCTCGAAAAATTTGTTCCGCCGCAAGAAGTTCTGCCGTTTCACCGCGGAAAAAATCAAGACGATCGACTACAAAGACGTCGACCTGCTCAAGGATTTCATCAACGAAAACGGCAAGATCATTCCGGCGCGCATCACCGGCACCAAGGCGCGCTACCAGCGCCAATTGAGCGACGCGATCAAACGTGCGCGTTTCCTGGCGCTGCTGCCGTTCACGGATCTGCATTAAGCANNAAACGAGGTTCAGAATATGCAAATCATACTGCTGGAAAAGCTGGCCAATCTCGGCGATCTCGGCGAGGTGGTCAAGGTCAAGCAAGGCTACGCCCGTAATTTCCTGATTCCACACGGCAAGGCCAAGCGCGCGACGCAAGCCAACATAGCCGAATTCGAAAAACGCCGCGCCGAACTGGAGACGGCGCAGACAGTGGCGCTCACCGCGGCGCAGGAGCGCGCCGCGAAGCTCGACGGCTTGCTGGTGCAGATCACGCAGAAAGCCGGCGTCGACGGCAAGCTGTTCGGCTCGGTCACCAACATTGATATCGCCGAGGCGCTCAAGGCGCAGGGTTTCGAGGTGCCGCGGGCGGCGATCCGCATGCCGCAGGGACCGCTCAAGCTAGTCGGCGATCAGCCGATCAAGATCGCGCTGCATGCGGACGTGGTCGTCACCATCACCGTTTCCGTGCTCGGCGAGCAGCAAGCTTAGTCACTCATTTAAAACAGCATTTTGTGTGTTTAAAAAAGGGCTGGCGACAGCCCTTTTTTTTCTGTAAATTGCAACGTGTGGTGTAATTTTTCCCATTGTCATCCTGGTCTGAAAAAAATCAAACCTTAAAAGATTCCGCGAAACTTCTCCATGGTCCAGTCCGTAACTCCGATTACACGCGATCCGCAGCTCGAAGCGCTCAAGCTGCCGCCGCACTCGCTCGAGGCTGAGCAGTCGGTACTCGGCGGGCTGCTGCTCGACAATACCGCGTGGGAAAAAATCTCTGATGCGGTCAGTGACGGAGATTTCTACCGCGCCGATCATCGCCAGATTTACCATCACATATCGGCTCTGATCGAGGACAACAAGCCGGCCGATGCGCTGACCGTCGCCGAGAGCTTGGAACGCAGCGGCAAGCTCGAAGAAGTGGGTGGTCAGGCCTACCTCGGTTCGCTCGCGGTCAACACTCCGAGCGCCGCCAACATCCGGCGCTATGCCGAAATCGTGCGCGAACGCGCGATCATGCGCAAGCTCGCCGAGGTCGGCACCGGGATCACCGAATCGGTATTCAGCCCGCTCGGCCGCTCAGCCAAGGACCTGCTCGACAACGCCGAGAAGCAGGTCTTCGCGATCGCCGAAGCCGGCGCCCGCGGGCGGCAGGGTTTTCGCGAGATCCAGCCGCTGCTGACGGAGGTGGTCGAGCGCATCGACACGCTCTACAAGCGCGACAATCCGAGCGAAGTCACCGGCATAGCGACCGGCTTCACTGATCTCGATCGCATGACATCTGGCCTGCAACCGGGAGATCTGGTGGTGGTTGCCGGCCGCCCGAGCATGGGCAAAACCGCATTGGCACTGAATATTGCAGAGCATGTAGCGCTGGTTGAGAAGATGCCGGCGGCGATATTCAGCATGGAGATGGGGGGTACGCAACTGGTGATGCGCATGCTCGGGTCCCTGGGGAGAGTGGACCAGCACAAGATGCGCACCGGTGCGCTTAATGACGACGATTGGCAAAAACTCACTGCCTCGGTCGGCAGGCTCAACGAAGCGCCGCTGTTCATCGACGAGAGCGGCATGCTGAATCCGACCGAATTAAGGGGCAGGGCGCGTCGGCTGCACCGCCAGCAGGGCGGCCCCGGCCTCGGCTTGGTCGTCGTCGATTACCTGCAGTTGATGGAAACGGGTAACAGCACCGAGAACCGCGCGACCGAAGTCGCCGAGATCTCACGCTCGCTCAAAGCCGTGGCCAAGGAACTCAACGTGCCGGTGATGGCGTTATCACAGTTGAACCGCGGCCTCGAGCAGCGCCCGAACAAGCGGCCGGTGATGTCGGACTTACGCGAATCCGGGGCGATTGAACAGGATGCGGACCTGATCCTGTTCATTTACCGCGATGAGGTTTACAACCCGGAGTCGCCCGACAAGGGAACTGCGGAAATCATCGTCGGCAAGCAGCGCAACGGCCCGATTGGCACCGTCAAGCTGACTTTCCTCGGGCAATACACGCGGTTCGAGAATTTCGCGGCGCCGGGCCGGTTCTGAGCGACCATCGAATTCAGCCGCGCGCTCACTTGCGGCGCGTCCGCCGGAGTGTTGGGCAGGCCGTAAATTCAGGAAGTCAATAGGGTAGTGCGCATGCGTCCGCGCGGTTGGTGGCGCAGGTTCCCGGCCTGCTCTCGTGCGGCGACGTGCAGGCATGGGCGCTTGCGCATGCCCTGCGCCACGAAGCGCTCATAGGCCACCTTTGGATTGCGGCCACCAAGCTGTCCGAGCACCCAATCGGCATCCAGCCAAGCCGGTGCGGCCACCTGGCCGGCCGTCGCGCGGTAGCTGCTCCACATTCAATGCTGGGCGCGCTGTCCGGAGTCGTCGATCAGATTGCCTTTCGTTTGGCGCCCCGTCCGTTCCCGCCTGGAATCGATGTATAAAACCTCAAGTGTGACATGTGACATTGATTCTCCGGTGCCACCGGCGAAGAATTAGATCGCTTCGCACCACGACCGTCGATACCCATTATGCGAACAGACCCGACACGGAGGAGGCAATATGTTGAAGAACCTGAAAGTGGGCGTACGCATGGCGCTGGGATTTTCCCTGGTATTGGCGCTGCTCATCGCCGTGGCTTGGGTGGGCAATTCGCGCATGGGGCACATCAAGGAGAACCTCGACTTGATCGTGAAAGACGTCGCCGTGAACGTTGGCGGGGCGACCACCCTGCGCAAGGATGTGCTCGACCAGGCGATCGCCTTGTGCGACATCGTCCTGCTGTCGATCGAAAAGGAAAGCCCGCGAGCCGAAATCGAGCGCTTCAAGCAGGACCAGCTTGACTACGAACAGGGGGAGGACAAGCTGGTGCCAGTCGTGCACAGCGATGCCGGCAAGGCGATCATCGCCAGGATCAAGGATGCCGAGAAGGAGTTGGACCCGAGACGGCAGAAGGTCATCGATCTCGCCCTGGCCGGCAAGGACGCCGATGCGACGAGCACACTGCTTAAGGAGGCCCGTCCGGCGCAGGCCAAACTGCTTGAAGCCCTGCAGGAATTGGTCACGTTCCAGGAAGCCAAGATGAAAAAGTCCACCGAAGAGGCGGATCAGGCCTACTCTTCGGCGCAGGCGCTGGTCATCACCCTGAGCGGCATTGCCGTTGTGCTCGGTGCGATCATCGCGATGGTGTTGACGCTCGGCATCACCGGCCCGCTGCGTATCGCGGTGGAGGTCACCCGCCGCATGGCCGAGGGCGACATGACAGCCAGAATCGAGAAGACCTCGAAGGACGAAATCGGCCAGATGCTGGAGGCGATGAAGGCAATGCTGGCCAAGCTCTCCCAGGTTGTGAGCGAGGTGCGATCCGGTGCCGAGACGCTGTACTCGGCCTCGGAGGAAGTGAGTGCCACGGCGCAGTCGATGAGCCAGGCCTCCAGCGAACAGGCGGCCAGCGTCGAGGAGACCAGTGCGTCGGTGGAGCAGATGACCGCCTCGATCACGCAAAACACCGAGAACGCCAAGGTGACCGACGGCATGGCGGTGCAGGCGGCCAAGCAAGCGGGCGAGGGCGGAACGGCGGTCGAGCAGACGGTGGAGGCGATGAAGCAGATCGCCAAGCGCATCAATATCATCGACGACATTGCCTACCAGACGAATCTCTTGGCCTTGAACGCCGCGATTGAAGCGGCTCGCGCAGGCGAACACGGCAAGGGCTTCGCGGTGGTGGNNGGTGCCCGCGATCCAGAAGACCTCGAGCCTGGTGCAGGAAATCGCGGCGGCTTCGGAAGAACAATCATCGAGTGTCGGGCAGGTGAACGCCTCGATGACGCAACTGAACCAGATCACGCAGCAGAACGCTTCTTCGTCGGAGGAGTTGGCGGCCACGGCCGAGGAGATGAGCGGCCAGGCGGAGAACCTGCAGCAACTGGTGGGCTTCTTCAAGGTGGAACACGCGAGCGCCAAGGAAGCCGAAGCGATGGTAAAGAAGGGTGTGGCCTTCATCAAAGCCAACGGCAAGGACAAAGGCTATGCCGAGATCACCAGCAAGCAGAGCCAATTCAAAGACCGCGACCTGTACCTGGTGGTCTGCGGACTCGATGGCAAGGTGTGGGCCCACGGCGCGAACGAAAAAATGGTCGGCCGTAACACGATCGATCTCAAGGACGTCGACGGCAAGGAATTTATGCGCGAGCGCATCGAGATGGCGAAGGCCAAGGCGAGCTACTGGCAGGACTACAAATACACCAATCCCGTGACCAAAAAGATCGAGGCGAAGCAGATGTACTGCGAGCGCCTTGGCGACATCATCGTGTCTGGAGGCATATACAAGGGCTAGTGCCGTTCCAACTTGTTTCGCCAAGTGGGGCGAGTATGGAGCGCGGGGAATCTTCCCCAATTGAGGCGATCCGGATAGCCGCAGATAGTTGGAACGGCACTAGCAGCAGCTACGACGCGGATTTCATCCATGCCGTTGCGTGGGGGCAGGGCGACGAGGAGTGAGATTAAAGGCAGTAGGCGTAACAGCGCCAGCCTTGCGGGGTGATTTCCTTACCGAGCAGTTCCAGAAACCGGCGGCGATCGTCGTCATCAACAAAGATGTCGGCCCGCGCGTTGCCGCGGGCAGTCAAATGATACAGCGCGCCGGCATATTCCAGACGTAGGGGAAGGGCCATGCCGGCGCATTAGCGCAAACGCTGAGGATCAGGTCCGAGTCGATTCCACCACGCGGTTAGAGCGCACCGTTACCTTACGTCTTCCAATTTGACGCCTCGGCCGGCCCGCAGGCTTTGGCGCGCCTGCTCAACCCGTTGCAAAAATCGGGGGTCGTTTTCGAGTCGGTAGTCGAACCAGTCGTCCTCCGACCCAAAGCCAATAAGCACTCCAGCGGGTTTGCCGTGGCGCGTAATGACAATCTCCTGTTTCTCGGCTTCGCGCAAAAAACGAGACAGGTCGTCCTTTACCTTGGACAAAGGGACTTCCTTTCTACGGGACTTCCGAACTGCGCCAGCCATGACTGTGCCTCCGATTTGGCCACGATCGCTAATACCTCGACGGTGGAGCCTGAAACGTCGTAAAACACACGCACCTCTTCGACCCTGAGCCGATACTGCGGTCGCGCGAGCCCGCGCAAACGCTTGATTCGGCTTTGGCTGGTCTTGGTTGGTTCGTGCCTCAAATGAGTCTCGAGAGCCGCCTTCACCGCAGTCCGTACATTGGCCTTCAATTTCTGAAGATCTTGGACGACTTCCGGCGCCAGGATGATCTCAAATCGCATTCTAGCCATATTATAGCCAGAATAACTTCGGCGCGGAAGTGCGCTCTAACGTTGAGCTTGAGCCGCGCGCCGCTGAAGCCGACCGCCTGGACGCAAAGCGTCCGGCGCGTCGGCCTCAAAGCGATGGTTAGATTGCCAATTCATTTTGGTAGTTCCTGCTGATCGGTGGAGGATCGACACCAATCATTGAGCTTGCGACGAATAACCGCTATGCCGGAAACGAGCAATCCTCCAACAATTGCACCGAGAAATGCATGCGCGAAAACCGTGCGGGTTCGAAGCTCGCCGCGCAACTCCTGGGACCCAAGCATGTGAACCTGCGAATTGCTCCATAAAAATGCAATGACATACCCCAGAACCGCCCCAACAATAAATGTGAGACACCACAATGCTGCGGTCGATTTACGCTTTGGATCGGCTTCTTTAGGCATCACTTCATACCGGATTGCAATCTAACGTTTGAACTCAGGCCGCGGCCCGCCAGGGCCGTCGCGCCTGCAGCGAATTGTTATGCCTCATTCTGCTAAAGCCCACTGTGGATTCCAAACGACCTCCCACAGATGCTGATCAGGATCTTGAAAGTAGCCTGCATAGCCTCCCCAAAACGTGTCTTGGGCAGGCTTTACGATGACTGCACCTGCGCTCTTGGCCTGCGCCATAACCGCATCAACCTCGGCCTTAGATGAAACGTTATGCCCAAGGGAAAGTTCGGTGGCACTTGGCGCCGTTAGAGGAAGCCCGGAATCATGGGCAAGACTTTTGCGGGGCCAAATGGCGAGCTTGACTCCGGCCTGCAGATCAAAGAAGACGACTGCTCCATGCTCGAATTCCTTTCCGATGATGCCTTCTGTCTTCAGCCCAAGACCGTCGCGGTAGAATTTGAGTGATCTTTCCAGATCATCGACGCATACCGTAATAACAGTTACTCGTGGCTTCATGCACGACATCTCAATGAGGCATAACGTGTTGGTGAACGGCGGCCACGGCGGATTTTGGTGTCGCAACCGCGCTTGCGGCCCGTCCGTTCGACCTAAAGTGTACGCCCGACATGGGCATGAGTTTATGGGGTGAAAGTCCCCTGTGGGAG
>PLYS01000217.1 GCA_003153455.1 Betaproteobacteria bacterium
CGCGTGAGTTTCAAGTAACACGATCGACGGCGGGTTGCCAATAGCGCCTGACAAGGGAGCCTTGGCGAGTGGAGGTCGCTTTTTCTCCTCTCGCCTCTCGCGCCGGCTCATGGGGCGCAAACGCGCCCCATGAGCCGGCGCATGAACTGCTCGCACTTCAGCACCTGATCGATCGCGACGAACTCGTTGGGCTTGTGCGCCTGCTCGATCGAGCCCGGACCACATATCACGGTCGGGATGCCGGCGCGCTGGAACTGCGAGCCTTCGGTGCCGAACGATACTTTACCGATCTCAGTGCTGCCGGAAAGCTCCTGTGCCAGCGCCACGACTTCGGTTTCGGCCCCGGTATCGAGGGACGGAATTTCGGAAAGCGGATCGATGGTGAAACCGGCCGCAGGATGCACCGCGCGCATCTCTGGTTCGATTGTGGCCGCGACGTAGTGCTTGAACTCAGCGAGCAGCGCGTCGGGATCGTCGCCCGGCAAATGGCGAAACTCGAAATCGAACACGCATTCGTGCGGCACGATGTTGAGCGTGGTTCCGCCGCGGATCACGCCGGTGTGCACAGTGCTGTGCGCGACGTCGAAGCTGCGGTCATACGGACCCTGGTCGCGATAACGGCGCGCCATTTGTTTGAGAAACGCGATCGCCTCCGCAGCCGCCTCCACCGCGTTGACGCCTTGCGGTGCATACGCCGAATGGCACGCAAAACCGCGTACCGCACAGCGGAATCCCCGCTTGCCCTTGTGCGCGATCACCGGCCGCATCATGGTCGGCTCGCCGACGATGCACGCAAGCGGCTTGATGCCCGCATGCGCAAGATCCGAGATCAGGCGGCCGACACCGATGCAGCCGACCTCCTCGTCATAGGAAAACGCGAAATGCAGCGGCGTCTTCAGGCCGCGCCGCGCGAATTCCGGCGCCAGCGCGAGCGCGGCCGCGACAAAGCTTTTCATGTCGCACGTGCCGCGGCCGTAGAGCTTGCCATCCTCTTCGGTGAGCTGAAACGGGTCGGTGGTCCAGTCCCGGCCGTCGACCGGCACCACGTCGGTGTGTCCCGACAGCACGATGCCGGGCACGCCCGCAGGTCCCAGCGTCGCGAACAGATTGGCCTTGCGCCGCTCGTCGTCGTAAGTCAGGCGGAATTCAGCGCCGAGGTTCTTCAGGTAATCGCGCGCGTAGTGAATCAGTTCGAGATTGGAGTCACGGCTCACCGTCGGAAAACTGACCAGCGTGCGGATCATTTCGATGCTGACCGGCGCGCCGGCGTCATCTGCAGCCATGGTGAGGAACGGTAATTGTCGTCGCTCTAGCAGCCTGTCGGACTTAACATTCCGTACAGGCTGCTAAAAGCAAAACCGGCTGACCATTCATAAAAGAGTAAATTCGCATATCCGTTATCCTTTTCCGCAATTCTACTCGAGCCGGTTTTGCATTAGGAGTTTGTCGGGGCTAAGGCCGACAAACTCCTATTGGGCGCTGATGTTGAGCGTTTTGATCAGCTCGGCTTTGATGCGGTAGTCCTCGGCGGCGCGCTTGGCGAAAGCGGCGCGGTCCAGGAACACCACCGGCTGATGCAGCTTCTGCGCGGCGGCGCGGAACGTTTCCGATTGAGTCACGGCCTCGCAGCCGCGCTCCAGCGTCTGCAGCACATCCACCGGCGTGCCTTTCGGCGCGTACAAACCGTTGAGCCCGGGCGGAAGCGTCGGAATGCCCAACTCGGCAAAGGTCGGCACGTCGGGAAACGCCGGGTGCCTATAGTCGGCAAATACGCCCAGGGCGCGCAGTTGACTGCGGCCTGCGACCGAGGAGACCGCCGGCCCGCCGAAGTCGACCCGCCCGGCGATAAGATCGGGCAACAGCGGCGCCTCGCCGCGGTAGGCCACCGCGTTGACTTGAATGCCGACGCGCAGCGCGAAGCTCGCAATGGCGAGGTGCGGCACGGTGCCGATACCGGAATGCGCATAGCTCAGCTTGCCGGGGTTGGCGCGCGCAGCAGCGATGAAATCCTGAATGCTGCGCAGCGGCGAGTCCTGCGGCACGCCGATGGTGAACACGTTCTCGAACACCTGGCACACGTACTCGAACGAATCGAGGTTGTACTTGATGCCTTTCATCAGGTGCGGCGCGTTGGTGATCGGCGTCGTGGGGCCGGCTCCAATCGTATATCCGTCGGGTTTCGCGTTCGCGAGAGCGGCGAATGCGATGGTACCGGAGGCGCCGTCGCGATTGACGACGATGAATTGCTGGCCGAGTTGCGCGGAGAGTACTGCAATATAATTGCGCGCCATCACGTCAACACTGCCGCCGGCGGGAAAGCCGACGATGACCTGGACCGGCTTGACCGGGTAGGCGGTCTGCGCATACGTGAACGACGCGTATGCCGACAACATGGCGGCGGTACTGAGAAGAATTGTGTGCTTGCGTGCTCGAATCATGGCGGCCTCGGGCTGGTGTAACGATAACTTACCAGCTTAAGGGCGTGTTCGACAACTTTCGGCGAATCGCGGCCGCGAATGGCACCCGTGCGCGGCGAGCATGGGGACTATGAGGAATACCGGCCGGCGCGTCGCGACAAAAAAAGGAGGGTCGATGACCCGGCGAATTTACGGTATCCTGAACCCGCTCGTTCCAAGGGGGAATTGCATGCCGTTCCGGGTTTTTTTTGCCGCAGCAATCGCATTGCTGTTTGGCACAGCTTCGGCGGCCGACCTCACGATTGCGCTCAGCGCGGACATTACCTCACTCGACCCGCACTATGTCGCCGCCCAGCCGAATATCAATATCGGCTGGCACGTGTTCGATGCGCTGACGCGCGTCGACGAGCGCGCCCGCCTGATTCCCGGCATCGCCGAGTCATGGCGCGCGGTCAATCCAACGACCTGGGAATTCAAGCTGCATAAGGGAGTAAAGTTCCACGACGGGTCGGAGCTCACCACCGAGGACGTGGCGTTTTCGCTCGAGCGCCCCCTCACCATTACCGGCAGCCCCGGTGGCTTCGCCGTTTACGTACGTCCGATCGTGGCCAGGGAAATAGTCGACCGCTACACCATACGGCTCAAGACCGCGGCGCCCTACGGCGCGCTGCCGCAGGATCTGAATTCGATTCTGATCGTCTCCAAGAAAGCCGCGTCAAACGCAACCCCTGCGGATTTCGACAGCGGACGCGCCATGATCGGCAGCGGACCCTATAAATTCGTGCGATTTCTCCATGGCGATCGCGTCGAGTTGGTGCGCTTCGATGGCCACTGGGAGGCGCCGGCGGCATGGGACAAAGTCACCTTCCGCGTGATGCCGACCGATACGGCGCGCACCGCGGCACTGCTTGCCGGCGATGTCGACGTGATCGAGAACGTGCCGACCGCCGATCTCGCACGGCTGCGCGGCAGCCCGAATTTCAGGCTGGCGCAGGCGGTATCGTGGCGCACCATTTTTTTTCATCTCGACCAGCATCGCACGCGGCCGCCGCTCATCACCGACAAAACGGGCAGGCCGCTCGCTGCCAATCCTTTCATGGATGTGCGCGTACGGCGCGCGATCTCGAAGGCGATCAACCGCCCGGCGCTGGTCGAGCGCGTAATGGAAGGCGCCGCGGTGCCGGCAGCGAACGTGGTTGCCCCGCAGATTTTTGGGCACAACGCCGAGCTCAAGCCTGACGCCTACGATCCCGACGGCGCGAAGAAGCTGCTCGCCGAGGCCGGCTATCCGGACGGCTTCGGGCTCACCATCGCCGCGCCCAACAATCGCTACGTCAACGACGATCAGGTCGCGCAGACAGTCGCGCAGATGCTGGCACGCGTCGGCATCCGCTGCCGCGTCGACACAATGCCGTTCAGCGTCTATATGACGAAAGCGCGCGATCAGCAATTCAGCTTCGCGATGCTTGGCTGGGGCTCGTATTCCGCGGACCTTGCGCTGCGCTCGCTGGCAGGGACATTCAGCCCCGACAAGGGGTACGGCGCGTGGAACTGGGGGCGCTATTCGAATCCTGACCTCGACCGGCTGATCGGACAGGCTCTGGGCACCGTAGACGAGAAGAAGCGCGCAGCGATCGCACGCGAGGCCGGCGCGCTTGCCGCCCGTGATCTCGCCATCATCCCGCTTTATCACCAGATCGCGACGTGGGCGATGAAAAAAAACATCAGCTATATCGCGCGCACCGACGAGTTCACGCTCGCCCACCAGTTCCGCCCGGCGCAATAGCGCGTGAAGGGTGAAAAGTGAATTCCCCCTTCACATGCTAGTGTTCATCATCCGCCGTCTGCTCCAAAGCATGCTCGCTTTGCTCATCATGTCGGTGCTGATCTTCGCCGGCGTGTTCGCGATCGGCAATCCCATCGACATCCTGATCAACCCGCAGGCCGACCAGGCCGAAATCGCGCGCGCCACCGCCGCGCTCGGGCTCGATCAGCCGTTATGGGTGCAGTACTGGGACTTCCTCAGAAACGCGTTCAGCGGCGACCTCGGCCGCTCGTTCGCGTACAACGTGCCGGCAGTCCAGCTCATTTTCGAGCGCATGCCGGCGACCGTCGAGCTCGCGCTCACCGCGATGCTGATGGCGATCGTGTTCGGCATCCCACTGGGGCTGAGCGCCGGCATGAAGCCCGATTCCTGGTTCAGCAAAACCATCATGGCGGGCTCGATCCTGGGATTCAGCCTGCCGACGTTCTGGGTCGGCCTCATGCTGATCATGGTGTTCTCGGTTTATCTCGGCTGGCTGCCGTCGACCGGGCGCGGCCACACCACGCTGCTATTCGGCGTGCCGGTGAGTTTTCTCAATTGGGACGGGCTCATGCACCTGCTGATGCCGGCGCTCAATCTCGCACTATTCAAGCTGTCGCTGCTGATACGGTTGACGCGCGCCGGCACACGCGAGGCGATGCTGCAGGACTACGTCAAGTTCGCGCGCGCCAGGGGACTGCCGATGCGGCGCATCGTGCTGGTGCACGTGCTGAAGAACATCATGATCCCGATCGTGACCGTGATCGGGCTCGAGTTCGGCTCGCTGATCGCGTTTTCGATCATCACCGAGACCATCTTCGCCTGGCCGGGAATGGGCAAGCTGCTGATCGATTCGATCAACGTGCTCGACCGGCCGGTGATCGTCGCTTACGTGCTGATCATCGTCTTCATGTTCGTGATCATCAATCTGGCGGTCGACCTGCTGTACTCGCTGCTCGACCCGCGCGTGCGCCTGACCGGGGCCCAAACATGAACGCCGCCGCTGCAGTCGTCGAATCGCCGTTCAAGCGTATCGCGTCCGATTTCGCCGCAAGCCGGCTTGCGCTCGCCGGCCTCGCGGTATTCGTGCTGATCCTGATCGTCGCGCTCGGCGCGCCTCTGATCTCGCCGCAGAACCCGTACGATCTTGCGGAACTCGACATCCTCGACTCCAAGCTCGCGCCCGGCGGCAGGAGCGCGAACGGCCTGACGTTCTGGCTCGGCAGCGATGACCAGGGACGCGACATGTTATCGGCGATCTGTTACGGGCTGCGCATCAGCCTCGGCGTCGGCGCGGTATCGACGCTCGCCGCGCTCGCGATCGGGCTCACGGCCGGCCTCACCGCCGCCTGGTTCGGCGGCCGGATCGACACCGTGATCATGCGGCTCGTAGACATCCAGCTCTCGTTCCCGGCGATCCTGATCGCGCTGATCCTGCTCGCGGCGCTCGGCCAGGGCGTGGACAAGATCGTGATCGCGCTGGTCACGGTGCAATGGGCCTACTACGCGCGTACCGTGCGCGGCGCGGCACTCGTCGAGCGCAACAAGGAATATATCGAGGCCGCCGCGTGTCTCGCGCTGTCGGCGCCCCGCATCCTGTTCCGCCACCTGCTGCCGAACTGCCTGCCGCCGCTGATCGTGATCGCCACCGTGCAGATCGCGCACGCGATCGCGCTCGAAGCGACGCTGTCGTTTCTCGGGCTCGGCATGCCGATCACTTCGCCCTCGCTCGGGCTGCTGATCGCAAACGGCTTCACCTACCTGCTGTCAGGCAAGTACTGGATCAGCTTTTTTCCCGGCATCGCGCTGTTGGTCACGATCGTGTCCATCAATCTGGTCGGCGACCAGTTACGCGACGTGCTCAACCCCCGTCTGCAGAAATGATGAAATGGCTGTACTGAAAGTCGAAAACCTCAAGACGCACTTCTTCACCAAAGCCGGCATAGTGAAGGCGGTTGACGACGTGAGCTTTGCGGTTGACGCCGGCAAAGTGCTGGGCCTGGTCGGCGAATCGGGCTCCGGCAAAAGCGTGACCGGCTTTTCAATCATGGGCCTGGTCGATCCGCCGGGGCGCACCGTAGCGGGACGCGTGCTGCTCGACGGCGAAAACCTGCTCGCCAAATCCGACGACGCAATGCGCAAACTGCGCGGCGACCGCATCGCGACGATCTTCCAGGACCCGATGATGACGCTGAACCCGGTGCTGCGCATCGACACGCAGATGATCGAAACCGTCAATGCACATCAGCATGTCAGCCGCGGGAAGGCACGCGACCTGGCACGCGCCGCGCTGGGCCGCGTCGGCCTCCCGGCGCCCGAAGAGCGCCTCACCGCCTACCCGCACCAACTCTCCGGCGGCATGCGTCAGCGCGTCGCGATCGCAATTGCGCTGCTCAACAACCCGCGCGTGATCATCGCCGACGAGCCGACCACCGCACTGGACGTCACGATCCAGGCGCAAATCCTCTTTGAGGTGCAAAAACTCGCGCGCGAGACCGGTACCGCAATGATCTGGATCACCCACGACCTGTCGGTAATCGCCGGGCTTGCCGACGAAGTGTGCGTGATGTACGCGGGCCGCATCGTCGAGTCGGGGCCGACCGCAGAGCTGCTCGACCGGCCGCTGCACCCATACACAGCGGGACTGATCGCATCGATCCCAAGCCGCAATGAGCGCGGCAAGCCGCTCAACCAGATCCCGGGCATGACGCCGTCGCTGTTGAGCCTCAAGCCAGGCTGCGCGTTCCGCGATCGCTGCGCGCGCGCCGATGCGGCCTGCAGCACGGCGCCCGACATCACGCGTCCGTCGGCGGCACGCACGCTGCGCTGTTTTCATCCGCTTTCGGAAACCGTTCCGGTTTCCGAACAAATGTAGACCCATGATCCTGCCACCGAACGCAGCGGTTTACGCCGTACCGTTGCTCGAGTTGAATGAGGTGTCGAAGCGCTTCGTCACTCCGCTCGATCTCGCGGCCAGGATCGCGCGCTATGCCGGTGCCAGCATGCGCGAAGGCGTGGTGCATGCCCTCGACGACGTGAGCCTGGCCATCGCCAAGGGCGAAGTGGTCGGCCTTGCCGGCGAATCCGGCTGCGGCAAGTCGACGCTCGGCCGCATCGCTGCCGGCACACTGGCGGCGACCAGCGGCACGCGTCTGTGGCGTGGCGCTGATATCGCGGCGCTGGCGCCGCAAGCGCGCCGTGATATCGAACTCAAGATCCAGATGGTGTTCCAGGACTCGTACGCGTCGCTCAATCCGCGCATGCGCGTCTCCGACATCATCGGCGAGGCGCCGCGCGTGCATGGCATAGTCGCCGCCGGCGTTGGCGACGATTACGTCGATCAACTGATGCAGAAAGTCGGCCTCGACCCCGCGTTCCGGCGGCGTTTCCCGCACCAGTTCTCGGGCGGCCAGCGCGCCCGCATCGGCATCGCGCGCGCGCTGGCGGTGAAACCCGAGCTGCTGGTGTGCGACGAGGCAGTCGCCGCGCTCGACGTTTCGATCCAGGCGCAGGTGCTCAATCTGTTCATGCAGCTGCGCGCCGACTTCAACCTTACTTATCTTTTCATCAGTCACGATCTCAGCGTGGTCGAGCATTTGTCCGACCGCGTCGTAATCATGTACCTGGGCCGCGTGGTCGAAACAGCGCCGGCGCTCGAGTTGTTCCGCCACGCCAACCACCCCTACACCCAGGCGCTGCTTGCCGAAGTGCCGACGCTCGACAAGCGCCACCGCGATTTCGCGCCGATCAAGGGCGAGATTCCATCGCCGATCGACCCACCCCGGGGATGCCATTTCCACCCGCGCTGCCCGCACGCGATGGAACGCTGCCGTGCCGAGCAACCGCTGCTCAGGGAAGTCACTCCAGGACACTGGTCGGCGTGCCACCTCAACGATCAACGCTGATCCCGTGTGACCGCTTGATCCCAAAAAAAGCTGTTCACCGCAAAGGACGCCAAGGACGCGAAGGAAAACAAAGTACAAGCCTTGTCATCAAGATCACCAATCTGGTGATTGCATCCGGGTTCACATTGGCATTGATTTCCTTGGCGTCCTTAGCGTCCTTGGCGGTTCAAATGTTGGATTTAGGTTGATAGCCACTAGCCACTTCAACGCGGTCGCGCGGCGAACTACGAAAACAACCGGCAATGCATTACTATTACGCTTGAGCCGAGACCGCATCAAGAAGGGAGACCCGCATGAGCCAGGACCGTAACGACGCCAAACTCGACCGCCGCTCGTTTCTGAAAGGCGCCGCAGTCGCCGGCGCAGCGGTTGCCGCCGGTACCAGAATTGCCGCTGCCGCCGACTCACCGGCCGAAGGCGCGAAGCCGGCGGCGAAACCTGCCGCCGCCAAACTGCCGAGCGAAACTTTCATCACCCGCCCCGGCTCGGATTTCATGGCGGACGTGTTGAAAGCCATCGGACTCCAATATGTCGCGATCAATCCGGCAGCCGGCTTCCGCAGCCTGCATGAGTCCATCATCAATTACTCCGGCAACAAGAACCCCGAGATCATCACCTGCCTGCACGAGGAGTCGGCCACCGCCATGGCGCACGGTTATGCCAAGGCCTCGGGCAAACCCATGGGCGTGATGGTGCACGGCACGGTCGGCCTGCAGCACGCTTCGATGGCTGTCTACAACGCGTGGTGCGACCGAGTGCCAATGATGATTTTCGGCGGCAATGGAATCGACGCCAACACGCGGCGGCCGGGCGTGGAATGGTTCCACAGCGCGCAGGACCCCGCCGCGCTCGTGCGCGAATTCGTGAAATGGGACGACCAACCGGCGTCGCTCCAGCATTTTGCCGAATCGACCGTGCGCGCCTACAAGTACACAATGACCGCGCCGATGGAGCCGGTCATGATCTCCATCGACATGGACCTGCAGGAAGAGGAAATCGAACACGCCGAAAAACTGCGTATACCGAAAGTAACGCGTCTGTCGCAGCCGCAGGGCGATACTTCCGCCCTGCGCGACGCAGCCAAGCTGCTGGTTGCCGCGCAAAAACCGGTCATCATTGCCGACCGCGCGGTGCGTTCCCAGAATGGCGTGAAGTTAATGGTCGAACTCGCGGAAGCGCTCGGCGCGCCGGTAGTCGACCTCGGCGGACGGATGAACTTCCCGACCACTCACGACCTCGAGCTCAGTTTCATGCGGCCGACGCTGGTGCGCGAAGCCGATGTGATCCTGCTGCTCGAAGTGAGCGACCCGTGGGGCACCCTCAACTCGTTCGCCGATCCCTACAAGACCTATCGGCCGGTCACCAAGCCGGACGCGAAGATCATCACGATCTCGATGCAGGATGTGTACCTGAAATCCAACTACCAGGACAACCAGCGCTTCATGCCGGCCGACCTTGGAATCGGCGGCGACGTGGAAGCAACCCTGCCCGACCTTATCGACGCAGTGAAACGCGCCACGACATCGGAACGCAAGACCGCGTTCGCCGAACGCGCCAGGACAGTCGCCAAAATGCACCGCGAGATGAAACAGCGCGACAAGGAAGCCGCCGCGCTCGGCTGGGACGCAGCCCCGGTCTCGACGGGACGGCTCGCGGCGGAAATGTGGGATGTGATCCAGAACGAGAAATGGTCGCTCGTGGTGAGCGACCGCGTCCAGTGGGCGCGGCGGCTGTGGCCGGCAACCGAGCACTACCAGATGCTGGGCGGCAACGGCGGCTACGGCCTCGGCGGCTACGCGCCGATCGCGATGGGCGCCGCCCTCGCGAACAAGGACAAAGGCATCATCTCGGTCACCTTCTCGACCGACGGCGATACGCTCTACGCGCCGGGCGTGCTGTGGACCGCGGCGCATCACAAGATTCCGCTGCTCATGCTGATGCACAACAACCGCTGTTATCACCAGGAAATCATGCACGTGCAGCGCATGGCGGCGATTCACAACCGGCCGCAGGCAACCGCGCGCATCGGCACCGAGATCACCGATCCCAACGTCGATTTCGCCAAGCTCGCGCAAGGCATGGGCGTGTGGGCGGAAGGCCCGATCACCGATCCTGCCAAGCTCGGTCCGGTTTTGAAGCGCGCGCTGGCGGTGGTGAAAAGTGGAGCGCCGGCGCTGATCGACGTGGTCTGCCAGGGACGCTGAAGAAAAGCTAAGAAAGGGCGATATTGTAATTGCCGTACCCAAATAGGCGGTACTATGTGCCGTCCAAATATGGGGCTTCATGCGTTATTCGGTAACCCGTTAATGGGGAGCGCATCCGTGTATTACATATATACCGATGAGGCTGGTACCTCAGCAAAGGAGCCAGTGACCGTTGTTGTTGCGGTGATTATTCACGCCGATTCCCATTGGAGACTAGCATCCGAAATGCTGCAGAAGATGCTTGACGAACATGTCCCGCCAGCGTTACGGCAAGGATTCATATTCCATGCAAAGACGATTTGGTCTGGTTATCGGCACTTGGACGACACTTGGTCAAGAGAATCACGTATCAAGTTTATCGGCGCTGTCGCCGCGATTCCTAGAAAGTTGCAAACAGCGATTTCTATAGGGACCCAGAAACGTAGTTTTCAATTTCCCGTCGACCCAAACTTTATCAAGTTGCACGATTTTCATCATGTCTTGGCGTTTAAATGCTGTATGTCAAGAGCAAACAAATACATCAGAGATTGGGCAAAACCGGAGGAAGTAGCGACCGTCGTGGCAGAAGGCGTTCCAGAGAAAAGAAAATTTTTGAAACAGGCGCTAAAAATTCCCAATCTAGATATTCCTTTAACGTCGGAATTTATCAGGCCAACGAAAAATGAAATTATGTCCGGCGAGATTACGCAGGTTAACGCAGGACAGATCGATAAGATTATTGACACCGTCCATTTTGCAGGGAAAGAAGAAGCCCCGTTACTTCAGATTGCTGACGCTTGCGCGTTTTCGTTTCGAAGGTATTTTTCAGAACAGAATTACGGGGATGTTTTAGTTCGAGAAATGCTGGGACATGATTTGGTTTGGGATGATTGGCAAGGGCCTGGTTCAGAAATGACTTTCAGCTTCAATCCGAAGCATTCTTATGAGTTGCTTCGGTTGGCACGTTTTCGTCTCGGACAATCTTCTTAAGAGAGCTCTGAAATGCTTTTCCGCTCTCATCAACGCCAAGCGCCTTCGCAGTCTCAACAAACCGCTGAGACTGTTCCTTGTCGTCTGGTTCAGGCTTTGGATTTTTTGCCATGTTTCTTTCTCATTGGATGCGGCTCCGCATTGAACGGTCGTTTCATAAGTCAGCCGCTTGCCAAAAAAAAGCCCGGTTGCCCGGGCTTTTTTTTCAGAGTACGCTCTTAATCAAGCGCCCTGATGTTCGTGGCCTGATCGCCTTTGGGTCCGGCCGTGACGTCGAAGGAAACCTTCTGGTTTTCCTTCAGGCTTTTGAAGCCGTTGCCCTGGACCGCCGAGAAATGCGCGAAGAGATCCTTGCCGCCGTCATCGGGAGTGATGAAACCGAAGCCTTTGGCGTCGTTGAACCATTTAACGGTACCGTTACTCATGTCTGTTTCTTCCTGAAAAAATTAAAAATGGGCTTGCGCCCGATTGCGAGAACTTCAAGAGGAAAATAACGATGACCTGAGGGGTACCGCGTTAGCGGCAACTTACGGACTGGCAATTTCACTGCTTGACGATCCTGCGCCCCCGTTATACGGGGTTAACCCCGCCAAGTCAAATCATTTCGCTCATGCATCCGCGATCCAGAGTTCCCGGCATGCCGGCTTACGTTCTGGCAACAGCGCACTAGAAACCGCTGAGCAGCGGAATATCCTTCGCCGCAGGGCCGGGCTTGATCGAAACGATATAGGCGTAGATATCAGCGAGGTCCTGCTCGGGCAGGACTTTCTCGGAGTAGGGCGTCATCGCCTGCCGCGGTTTTCTCGTCTGCTGCGCGAACGCGCCCCATGGGAAAGGATTTGGCGCGAGCTTGGGCCCCGCCACCCCCCCACCCTGCCCGACCGTGCCGTGGCAGTTGTGGCACATCTGATGCAGGTAAATTTTCTCGCCGCGCTCGGCCGAGCCGCCCGGCGCATTCTGCGCCTGTGCCGCGACCGCGAAAAACATGCTTCCCGCCACTGCTATTGTAATCAGATGCATGACTCCTCCCGAATCGAAGCCTGACCGTGATTCTGGCGTTGCCGCAAAAATGCGTCAACCGTTTGCGGTATAAAAAAGGCCGGCACCTGTTTGGCACCAGCCTTAATCGTCATTCCGGTGAAAACCGGAATCCAGCGCTCGATCCCCGCGTTATCCCCGCCCGCGACTGCGGTTGCCGCCAAAGCCGCCACCATCGCGTGACTGACGCCCGCCGTTCCCGCCAAACGATTTGCCGCCGCTCCAGCGCGTATTGCCGCCGGCAGGGCGCGGTTTGCGCTGCTCGCCGAAACGCTTGCGCTCGGCGCTCGGTGCGCCACTGCGCGGCTTGACCTTCGGCTCCATCCCTTCGACAACGTGCCGCTCGATCTGCTGCCCCGTGTAGCGCTCGATCTGCTTCAACTGCTGTCCTTCGTCAGGCGCCGCGAAAGATATCGCGATGCCCGTTGCGCCGGCACGGCCGGTACGGCCGATGCGGTGCACGTAGTCTTCGGCGACGCGCGGCAGATCGTAGTTGATCACGTGCGTGATGCTCAGCACGTCGATGCCGCGCGCGGCAACGTCGGTTGCGACCAGCACGCGCACATCGCCGCTGCGCATCCTGGCAAGCGTGCGGTTGCGTTGCGACTGGTTCATGTTGCCGTGCAAAGCGGCAGCCGAGTGGCCTTTGCCGTGGAGCGCTTCGGCCAACCGGTCGGCGCCGCGCTTGGTGGCGGTGAACACGAGCGCTTGCGTGACGTCTGCATCGCGCAGCAGATGGTCGAGCAGGCGGTGCTTGTGGCTGCCGTCATCGACGTAATGCAGGCGCTGCTCGATGTTGTCGTGGTTGGCCTGGGTCGCTTCACATTCGATCAGCTTCGGCTGCCGCAGCAGGCGTTTCGCCAGCGTGGCGATACTGCCGTCGAGCGTTGCCGAAAACAGCATCGTCTGGCGGCCGGCGGGCGTCGCTCCGGCAATTCTTTCCACCGGCTTGATGAAGCCCATGTCGAGCATGNNCATGCGGTCGGCTTCGTCGAGCACCAGCATTTCGAGGCGCGAGAAATCGACCTTGCCCTGGTCGATGAAATCGATCAGGCGGCCGGGAGTCGCAACCAGAATGTCGAGCGGCTGATCGAGCAAGCGGCGCTGCTTCGGATACGGCATGCCGCCGAGCACCGTGCCGGTGCGCACGCGGCTCATGAACTTGCTGTATTTCTCGACCGCAGCGGTGACTTGCAGCGCAAGTTCGCGCGTCGGCGTCAGCACCAGCACGCGTGGACCGCGGCCGGGTTTGGCGGGTTGCGCCAGGCGCTGCAACGCCGGCAGCACAAAGGCCGCCGTCTTGCCGGTGCCGGTCGGCGCCGAACACAT
Source organism: Betaproteobacteria bacterium (assembly GCA_003153455.1). Classification (GTDB taxonomy): domain Bacteria; phylum Pseudomonadota; class Gammaproteobacteria; order Burkholderiales; family SG8-41; genus PALSA-1004. The sequence goes on from PLYS01000217.1 coordinate 13,667, forward strand.
CAGATCGTGGCCGGCAATCGCTTCGGGTATCGCCTTCACCTGCACCGGTGTCGGCTCGGTATAACCGGCCGCAGTCAGCGCCTGCACAATGGCGGAATTCAGATTCAGGGATTGAAATGACATCAAAATACTCTCTTAGAGGTACAGCACAACAAACGCGCAGGCAAAAAGCTGCTGCAAAAGGCAGGCAAAGGCCGCCAGCGCACGGGTATCGTCGCTAACCGTGGCGGAAGCAGCTATTCAGAGAAGGGAGCTGAAAACGAAGGGGTCAGGGACAGATGCAACTCGAATTTACGCAACCTGAGTTGCTTCGAGGTGCGCGCACTATACAAGGAAACAGGCGGAATAGCGAATTTATTCGACTCGCGCAGGTAATAGCGCGCGAGCACATTGGTATCAACGGCGCGCACGCTCGGTGTCCGCTTCAATGAGGCCGAGGCACGCATGCCTCGGAAAACGATTGCAGGGGACCCTTGCGCAGATGACACCACGCGTCGAGATACCAGTTGTCGCGGTAGTGCACCAGGCGTTGCGGAGAGACTTCGCGGTCGGTGACATCGCCGCGTATGCGTCCGTGGTATTCGATTTTGAGCCGCTTGCGCTGCATCAGCGCATTGGTGACGGGAATGAAACTCGGCCCGGTTCCGCGTCCGGCCATGCGCAGAATGCGCACCCGGCGCGCGAGTTCGCCACCGCCCAGATGCTCGGTCCTGAGAATTTCGTCGATCTTGTGCCGCAGCGGCTGCAGCGTTTCATCGAGCAATCCAGGTTCAGCGTCGGCCAGCAGTTTCTGCGCGGCCAGCAGTGCGTAGAGTTCGGAGGCATTGAACCAGACACCCGGCAGTTCGTACGTGCTGCCCGGCGCGTAGCGATAGCCGTTTTCGTCACGCAGATATTCGATTGGCGCGCCGTAAGTTCCGCAGGTCTTCGATGATGCGACTGACGGTCGCGCGCGAGCATTCCAGCTTTTGTTGAATCACGGCCCGCGCCACCGGCACGCGGCGCCCTTTGAGAAGCTGGTGCAAAGCGTAATAGCGGTGAAAGCGTTCCACGGTCCCCTCCCCTTGCCTGCGGTTTTCTTGTTCCTCTCAGTCTAATGGCATTTCATCGTGAAATCCTGAGTCGTGATAGTGCCGCAGGCGGCGTTTCCCGCGAGCCCGCGACTCAAGCTGCCATTACCTTGACGTGCCCTCGTTTGCCGTATTCGAGAATCCGCTTGTCGCGCGTCACGATGACCGCGTTCTTCAGGCGCGCGGTCGCCACGAGAAAACGGTCAGCCGGATCGGCGTGAAATCCAGCGGGTAAATTGCAGCTTTCGATGGCGGTTGCGGGCTCCAGGTCCACCAGCAAAAACCCAGGGCGATGGAGCGCCGATACAACCCACTCGTGCACCGGCATTCCCAGGCCGATGCGGCCTTTGCTTGCCAACAGCGCGATTTCCCAGATCGATATCACCGACACACCGAGGGGCGCGCCGAGCGCGGTCTGTTCCAGCTTGGCGGCCGTTCTCGCTGCCAGCCGGCCTTCCCGACCGCGGACCAGCCAGAACCATACATGGGTATCGAGCAGATAGCGCAGCGTCTCAGCCACGACGGCGGCCCTGACGTTTGCGCGGATACAGATTCGGCTCGGTTTCCGCTTCGGCCTCCCATTCGACATCGAGCGGCGCCAGGATGTCGCCCTCGAACGTTACAGTGCCCGCCATGCAGCCGAACAAGGGCTTGCGCGGCGCGGGATCCGCAGGCACCAGCTTCGCGACCGGTTTGCCGCGCTTGGTGATGACGATCGGCTTGCGCGTCCTGGCGATCTCGTCCATGAGCTTGAGGCACTTGGCTTTGAATTCCGCGGCTGAGATTTCCATCGTCGATCCTTTCATGACCATATGTAATAGTCATGAGATTACTCTCGCTCAGCCGGCGCCGCAAGTCGTTGTCCGAGTTCGTCAGCCCAGCCCAAGTTCCCGGCGCAGCATGGCCGGAATCGCGGAATCGAGCGGAGGCGACTGCCTGGCCCCGTCGCGCTCCATTTGTGCGATAAGTGCTTCGACCGCCTCGTGCCCGTCGCGGTCCCGGACCGCGTCCCGCGGCGTGCGTTCGCCCAGCATCGGCACCTTGGTGTCGAGCCAATCGGTGTAGTGGCGCATGAGCATCTCGGCGAGCTGTTGGCGGACCTCTGGATTCTGCATCAGTCGCTCGTGCTCGCCGTCGTCCTTATGCGCCGGGCGGCCTCTGGCCTTGGCCAACATCGCCTCGGTGGACGCGATCTCGGTCGCGCGGTAACTCGCATTACCTTCGAGCAGGCGCTCGACCAAAGCCTTGGCGCGCAACGCGCGCGCCGCGGAATTGACATCGACCTTCAACTGCCGGCCCGCCAGCTCGATGTGTCCGAGGGTGGTGTTGTCCCAGCTCTTGTGTACCGCGTTGCCGGCGCGCCGCCACGTCCAGCCGGCCTCGATCAGCTTGCCGTCCGGGCCCCGGCGCGCTTCGTCCTGCACCAGATCCTCCCCGTCGGCGAGCTGCGCCGCGTCCAGTGACGCGGCGGCCGCTTCGGAGTTATCGATCCTAAACACCAGCGTGTGAAGCTCGACCGGTTCGCCGTCGGTGTTTTGCAACTCGGGCATCACCGGATGCAGCTTGCGTTCGGCGAGTTCGAGATAAAGATCGATCAGTTCGAGGCTGCGTTCCTTGAGCCGCGCTTCTCCCACAACGTCACCGCGGCCGCGAATAGTCTTACGCAGATTGATGATCCCGGGTTTCTCAAGCGGCTGGAAAGCCACAGGCCCGCAGCCTTCGAGCATTGCCAGCCCGTCGATTCCGACGATCTGCGCGAACACCATGTCCCCCGGATGGACGCTGCGCGATGCGCTATGCTCGATCACGAACGTCTCGCTTTCGAGCATCAGATCGCGCAGGAGGAATCCGCGGCCGGGCTCGACGCGTACCGCCTCGTGAAAGCTGAACGCAGCGGCGGCACAGGCTTCAAGGTAGCGCACCAGCAGCGGGTCGAGAAGCCGGCGTTGATGAAGGATTAATTCGCTCGCGACGGTCGCCTTGCGCGCGGCGAGATCGGGAAACCGCGTGTTGGACCGGCTCGGATACCAATGGTGAAAAAACCACGGCATGAATACCACTATGTGAAGCGTCTTGGGATCGAACGGCTCCGTATCGCCGGTGAAATCCTCCCATGCCTCTTGAATGAGCCCCGGCTCGAATTGGCCGTCAATGAAGCGCAGCAGCCGTTTAGCGAGATCGCCTATGACCGCGCGGATGCGGCGTCGCAGGAATTCCTCCGGCGTTTCGACCGCTGCGCTTTCGGCGCGCAGGCAGCAGTGCTTGTACTTCTTGCCGCTGCCGCAGGAGCAGGGGTCGTTGCGTCCGGGTTTCATGTCGTGCATTTTATCGTATCAGCTCGCGCGGATCGAAGTCCGGAACGCGCGACTCGTAGCGCCCGCCTTCGAGAAAGCGTCCGGCCTGTTGCGAATGCCATTGCTCGTCTCCGACCCAAGGTGCGCGTTCTGAAGTAAATCAATGAAATAGCACGTTACCATGCTATACTTATAGGCTTTTTCGGATTCACCCAGGTACACTTTCTTATGCGCGCAATCAGAAACATCGCCATCATCGCCCACGTCGACCACGGCAAGACCACGCTGGTCGACAAGCTGCTCCGCCAGTCCGGCACGTTCGCCGCGTACCAGCACCTGGTCGAGCGCGTGATGGACTCGAACGATCTCGAGCGCGAGCGCGGCATCACGATTCTCGCGAAGAACTGCGCGGTCAATTACCACGACACGCACATCAACATCGTCGACACGCCCGGCCATGCAGACTTCGGCGGCGAAGTCGAGCGCGTGCTGTCGATGGTCGACGGCGTGCTGCTGCTTATCGACGCGGTCGATGGCCCGATGCCGCAAACGCGTTTTGTCACGCGCAAGGCGCTCGCTTTGGGCCTGAAACCGATCGTTGTCGTCAATAAGATCGACCGTCCCGGCGCGCGCCCCGACTGGGTGGTCAACCATACCTTCGACCTGTTCGACAAGCTAGGCGCGACCGAAGCGCAGCTCGACTTCCCGATCATTTACGCATCGGCGCTGGAAGGCTGGGCGGTAACTGATCTGAAGGACGCACCGATTGCCCGCCCTTCTCCCCTCACGCCCAACGCCTCTCCCAAACAGGAGGCGAACCTCAACGCCGGCGAGGCAAGCGCCGGCCGGGACCTGACGCCGCTCTTTGAAGCCATCCTCAAGCACGTGCCGGCGCGTGCCGACGATCCCAACGGTCCGTTGCAACTGCAGATCTGCTCGCTCGATTATTCGAGCTACGTCGGCCGCATCGGCATCGGCCGCGTCAACCGCGGCCGCATCCGCACCGGCCAGCTGGTGACGGTGCTGCATGGTCCCGATTCCACCCCGGTCAACGCCAAGGTCAATCAGGTGCTGGTACACGAGGGGCTCGAGCGCGTGGTCACCGATGAAGCACTGGCGGGCGACATCGTCGCGATCAACGGCATCGAGGAAATCGGCATCGGCGTCACCATCGCCGATCCCGAGCATCCCGAAGCGCTGCCGCTGCTGCAAGTCGATGAACCGACGCTGACCATGAATTTCCAGGTCAACACTTCGCCGCTCGCCGGGCGCGAGGGCAGGTTCGTCACCAGCCGCCAGCTGCGCGAGCGCCTTCAGCGCGAGATCATGAGCAACGTCGCGTTGCGCGTGGTCGAGACCGCCGACGCCGACGTGTTTGAAGTTTCCGGACGCGGCGAACTGCACCTTACGATCCTGCTGGAGACCATGCGGCGCGAAGGCTACGAGCTTGCGGTTTCCCGCCCGCGCGTGGTGATCAAGGAAGTCAACGGCGTGAAACAGGAGCCGTATGAAATGCTGACGGTCGACGTCGAGGAAGTGAGCCAGGGCGCGGTAATGGAAGCGCTGGGCGGCCGCCGCGGCGATCTGCAGGACATGCAGTCCGACAGCAAAGGCCGCGTGCGGCTCGACTACCGCATCCCGGCGCGCGGACTGATCGGCTTTCAGTCGGAATTCCTGACCATGACGCGCGGCACCGGCGTCATGAGCCACGTGTTCGACGACTACGGCCCGATGAAACCGGACATGGCCGAGCGCCGCAACGGCGTGCTGATCTCCGCCGAGGACGGCCCGGCCGTCGCCTATGCGTTGTGGAAACTGCAGGAACGCGGCCGCATGATCGTCAGCCCCGGCGATCCGCTCTACGAAGGCATCATCATCGGCATCCACAGCCGCGACAACGACCTCGTCGTCAATCCGATCAAGGGCAAGCAGCTCACCAACGTGCGCGCCTCGGGCACTGACGAAGCGGTGCGCCTGGTGCCGCCGATCCAGATCACGCTCGAATCCGCGATCGAACTCATCGCCGACGACGAGCTGGTCGAAATCACCCCGAAGTCGATCCGCATCCGCAAGCGCTTCCTGCTCGAACACGATCGCAAACGCGCCTCGCGCGCCGCGGCCTAGCTCACGCGCGTATCGCCTGCGCGTCATACGGGACGACATAAATAATGCCGCACTACCGATGACCACGTAGGTCAGGTTGCCGCAGGTCACCTGACATCGCTGTCACGTAGCTTCGCAACGTGACCTAACCAATATGCGGCATTATTTGATTAAGACGTTATATTTAGTATCTGGATTTCGTGGATTCGATCGAGATCGGCAGCGGCCTTAAAGGAAAGACTATAGACGGCCATTTGATCTCAATCGGAGTGAGGTTCCCCCGAAATTTCGTCTTCCAGGAAGTAAGGTTAAACTTAACTGACTGGAAGGAGAAAAGATGTTCAAGATACCGAAACCGGATGAGATTCGCTTCGCGCAGACGCTGCCGAAAACCCGGTCAGGCAAGATCATGCGGCGGTTCCTGAAGCAGGTCGCGGCCGGCACCGAGATCACGGGCGACACGACAACGCTCGAGGACCTTAACGTACTTTCGCGGTTGAGCGGAGAACAGTAGCAACCGCTTATGACGACAAGCGAGCCGAACATCGAGCCGCTCTTTGCCATAGCCGAGGAACTCGCCAGGCAGGGCGGCCATCATCCGTTTCTCGATCGGGAAACCATCGACCGGCAGGTGGAAGGACTGGTTCCTCGGGCAACTGTGGAGCATTGCTTTGCCGAACTCCAGTCGATGCCTATTGCCGACTACATTGCGCGGGCAGTGTCGCCGTCGGAGAATCCGCGCCGTCCTTCGGCACGGGCGATTCTGCTGTCGCTGCCCGGCGAGACAGTGCGCGTCATCGACCGCGGCCCACTGTATGCCGCGGAGGTGGAGCTGAGGCTTGCGGGAGGTTCTCAGCGGCGAATCGGTATCATAGCTCAGGAACGGACAGCCGCGAACGGCGTCTGGATGCCCGCGCACCACCGCGAGGCGGGCGTGCTATGCCGTTCCTTCGCCGCCTGCAAACTCCCGATCGTCACGCTCATCGACACGCCGGGAGCGGACGCGAGCGAGCAGGCCAACCGCGGCAACCAGGCGCACAGCATCTCGTATCTCATTGCGGAGATGGCGCAGATCGATGTGCCGGTGGTGGCGGTCGTGATAGGAAACGGCTACTCGGGAGGAGCGATTCCGCTGGCAACCGCCAATATTCTCCTGAGCGTGAGAGACGGGAGCTTCAACACGATCCAGCCGCGCGGACTGGCCAGCATCGCGCGCAAGCAGGGGTTGTCGTGGCAGGAGTGCGCAAGGATGGTCGGCGTGTCGGCGTGCGAACTCTGCCATCAGGGATACATCGACGGCGTCATTGATTACGCACCGGATGAACCGCCGGATAACTTTATCCGAGCGTTGGTGTCGGCCATAACGTGCGTCGAGGAATCGGCGATCACGTTTACGGCGGAATACCGCGCCTGTATCGAGCACTACACGCGCAGTGTCGATCGTTTTGTCCAGCCGTCTGCAGTCATTCGGAAAATGCGGGAACTTTCCCCTCTTTCCTCGTGCACAAGCCCGACCTCCTACCCGAACGTATTCGGAACCGTATTCCGTTTCACGCGTCATCTTGCGATGCGAAGGAAGCTCCGTTTCATCAGTCGTGACCGCTATGCCCCGCTTTGCGAAGCGGAAAGACCCGCTCCGTCGGCGCAAGAGCAGCGGGCCGATGAGCCCGGCGGCGCGTTCGAGAAGTGGATCGAAACACCGCTTGCGGTCCGCTACGACGCGGAGCTTGCCGCGGCATGGAATACCTATCTCCTGCGAATAAAGAAGCTTAATGAACCGCGCCGCGTCGTCTCGCGCCTCGTGTTCGGCGATCGCCAGCTGAACTATCTCCGTGCGCTCGATCGCCTGACGCTCGTCTGCGGTTTTCATCTCTATAATTTGTGGAAGCAGGATGCTCCCGCGAACCTTCGCGCGTTATCGGCGTGGCTGGAGGCGCGTACGGCTTCAGGCGAAACGCCGACGGCCGACGCAAGCATCACCGATGTTCTGCTCGAACCGGCGGTGCGCAATAATTTCTTCGACCTTGTTGACAACCTTGTCGTGTTCGACTCGGTCTACGAGGCGGTCATCCGCAACATGCCGATCCTCGCCCGTACCGCCCTCAACGACACCGAAATCCCGCGCGAGACTCTGGAAGAACTGATTTCCGCCGCCCTGAAGGGCGCGGCGGGCGCGCTGCGCGGCGTCGAACGGGAGCGGACGGAAGAGCGCTTCTTCGCATGGCTTGAGCAGCTTCGAGACGCGCCGCAGCGCGCGACGTGGCTCAGGAGGATGCAGGAGTGGAAGCTCCTCATGCACCCCCGCCTCGCCCCGCCGCTCCTTGCCATCGCCACGTTCGTCTTCGAGACGCTGCTTCCCGAGTACGCCCTGTCCCGCGGGCATGCGCACGAGTACAAGGGCCGCATCAGCCCGCGCAATATCGGCATGCGCGACTTCTGGGACCGGCTCGTGAAGGCGTATCAAGACCTGCTGATCGGCGAAGCGCTGGCCGCGGCCAGGAAAGACGCAGCCGTAACAACTTCGATGATCCGCGATGAATTCTTCGTCGAATTCACCGAGTTCGACGCCGATCTCATGACCTCCGACCCCGCTCACTTTCCGGGATTCCGCCAGTCGATCGAACAGTCGCTCGACAAGGGCGTCACGCCGTGCGGCATCGTGACCGGAACCGGCACGCTCAAAACAAGCGCGCACCGCGTCGGCGTCGTCATCTCGAACGCCGGGTTTCAGGCCGGCGCGTTCGACATGGCGAGCGCGGAGAAATTCTGCAGGTTGCTGGAGCGCTGCGCCCGCGCGGGACTGCCCGTCGTCTGCTTCATCTCTTCAGGCGGCATGCAGACCAAGGAAGGCGCCGGGGCGCTCTTCTCCATGCCGGTCATTAACGACCGCCTGACGCGTTTCATCCTCGATCACGAATTGCCCGTCATCTGTTTCGGCTTCGGCGACTGCACCGGCGGCGCGCAGGCCAGTTTTGTCACGCATCCACTCGTGCAGACGTACTACTTCTCGGGCACCAACATGCCGTTTGCCGGACAGGTCGTCGTGCCGCAGCATCTTCCGCTGTCGGCGACGCTCTCGAACTATCTTTCGCAGGTCGACGGTGCAATGAGAGGACTGGTGACGCATCCGTTTTTGAAGGATATCGACGAGAAGCTCCGCGCCATCGATCCCGACATTCCCGTGGCACAGGCGTCCGCCGCCGAGGTGATCGAGCACGCGATACGCTGGAATATGCTGCCCGCTCCCGCGGCGGGAACCGAACCGTTCGACGAGGACGAAGCGCTCTGCAGGCCGTTCACGAGCGTGCTCATACACTCGCGCGGCTGCACGTGCGCCAAGCTGATCGAACGCGCGAAGGCGCGCGGGCTGGACGTGATTCTGGTGCAGTCCGACGCCGACATGACTTCGTTCGCGGCGGGGCTTCTTAAAGAGCGCGATCGCCTTGTCTGTCTCGGTGGCAACACGCCGTCGGAGAGCTATCTGAACGCGATGAGCGTGGTGAGGATCGCGCAGCGTGAGCGCGCGGGCGCGCTCCATCCGGGCATAGGATTCCTGTCGGAAAATCCCGATTTCGCGGCGCTCGTGCGGCGGCGCGGCATCGTCTTTGTCGGCCCGCGCTCGACCAGCATGGCGCGCGTGGGCAACAAATCAAATGCCATCTCGACCGCGCGCCAGCTTGCAATACCGGTGGTGCCGGGCAGCCACGGGGTCGTGACCAGCGCCGCCGCGGCCGCCGAGATCGCGGGAAGTATCGGCTATCCGGTCATTCTGAAGGCCGTGTACGGCGGCGGCGGCAAGGGAATCGGCATTGCGCGCGACGAGGTAGAGCTGCGCGAGAAGTTCGCCACGGTCTCGGCTGAAGCGCTCAGCGCGTTCGGCAACGGTGACATCTACCTCGAGAGGTGCATCGTATCGCTACGGCATGTCGAGGTGCAGCTGTTGCGGGACCGCGGCGGGAAGACCGTCGTGCTCGGGCTGCGCGACTGCAGCGTTCAGCGTAACAACCAGAAGCTCATCGAAGAGTCGGGATCGACGATGCTGCCGGAATCGCTTCGCGAAGCGGCATTCCGTCAGGCGGAGGCGATTGCGGACGCGATCGACTACATCGGCGCGGGTACCGTCGAGTTCATTTACGACCTCGAGTCGAATTCTCTCTACTTCATGGAGATGAACACGCGTCTTCAGATCGAGCACGTGGTCACCGAACTCGTGAGCGGCGTGGCGATCGTGGACGCGCAGTACGAGATCGCCGCGGGCGGCAGCATCAGCGGCATGAAGACGGGGGAGACCGGCTACGCCATGGAAGTGAGAGTCAACGCGGATCGGCCGGTACGCGGTGCGGACGGCACGCTGGCATTTTCGCCGAATGCCGGAACCGTCACGGAGTGCGTGCTGCCTGAACGGGCGGAGGTCACGCTGCTCAGCGCGATACGGTCGGGCTCGGTCATCTCTCCCTATTACGACAGCATGATCGTACAGGTGATCGTGCATGGAAAGGACCGCGCGGATACGATCTCGAAGCTGGAAGAGTATCTCTCGGGCGTCCGTATCGAAGGCGTGTACACGAATCTCGCACTGCTTCGCGCCATCCTGCGGGACGATGTCTTCCGCGGCGGAAAGTACGATACGACGTATCTGCCGCGCTTCATCGCCCGCCTCGACGTGGATAAGTTGCTGGAGGAGACCGAGCGCGCCGCCGCGTTGCCGCCAAGGAAGATGAACCGAGAGAAGATTGAGATCAGCGGGAGCGATGAACTCCGCGTGCTGGCGCCGCAGGCCGGCATCTTCTACCGCGCGGTTTCGCCGAGCGAACCGGACCTGGTCCGCGAAGGAGACCACATCTCAACCGACCGGCCGTTCGGGCTTCTTGAAGTGATGAAAACTTTCATCACCTTGACCCTCGACTCTTTCAACCGCGAGGGAGAGAAACTCTACGCCGGAGGAGAATACGAGGTCGTGAGGATAAGCGCCGCCAACTCCCTACAGGTGAATCCGGGCGATCTGTTGCTCGTGGTGAAACCGCTTCCGAAGTAATCGGGCGCGTTCTCCATTCGTGTGCAATGCGCCTGGGCTGATGGCTGCCGGCGCCGAACTCAAGCAGATGCCGCGGCCTGGTTTTGCACCGGGGTTCGGCACCGCGTCCGCAGGCAGTCGAGGAACGCGTATATGTCCACGCGTTCCTCAGTGATCAAAGTGAAACAGGATCGTCGAGCGGCCCGCTTTGTGCGTCGCGGCGACGCGGTCGGCGTAGCGACGCAGCATAAAGCCTGCCAGTCGTCTCTGCCCCTCTTCAGACTCCATGATCTCTTCGTTGGTGGGGCGCTTCTCCGGGAGCTCGAGCGGCGGCCCGGAGTACATGACTCGAAGGTCAAGATTAAACTCGTCGAAAGATGCCGCGACCTCAAGAGGTCCCTGAGGCTCGCAGCCCTCTACAATCGTCTCGATCGATTGCGTAAGGTTAAATTTCGCGCGGTCGATCACGTCGCGGCGTGCGCCCCATGCGGCCCCCTGGGCCTCCATGAAATCTTCTATCTTCTTGGGATCAATCTGCGTGCCGTCCACACTCAGCGTGGCGGTCTTTTTCACCCCAAGGCGGAAGAGGAGATTGAGTACCAGCGCAATCAGCGTCGAAAACACGAGCGAGGAACCGATCAGCGGACTTGCTGCCTTCGGCGCTGACGCTGCTATGATCGGAAAAACCTCCACTGCGACCCCGGCGACGATCGCCAGTCCGATGACCAGCGTCCGACGCGCATCCAGCATGCGCGAGCTCATCACCTGCAGCCCATTAATGATGATGAAACTCACGGCGAACAGCAGCGCGGCCACGATCACCGGACGCGGCATCACCGCAAGCAACGCCGGCAGTTTAGGGAAGAAACCCATGAGCAGAAAAATCGTTCCGATGGCGAACGCCACCTTGCGGCTCGCCACCCCAGTCGCCGCGGCGAGTCCAACGGACGGCGTCGAGCTGTTTGTGCCGACAGCACCGGCGACCCCGGCAAGAGCCGTTGATGCACCATCGGCCAGCACCCCGCGCATTATTGAGCGCATATCAGGTCGTACCCAGTCTGCATCATTCATGCGCTGACAGACGGTAATTGTGCCAACGGCCTTCATGGCGGCGGCGATGGAGGCGATGGCGAACAGTGCAGCAAACGAAACATCGAACGACCACGACACCTGGCCGAAAGCCGGCAGTCCGATCCACGGCGCCTCGTCGACCACGAAGATCTTGCTGCCGTCGATGAGTCCCCCGAAACCTGCCGCAATGTAGCCGGTCACCAACCCGATCAGCGCGCAAAGCATACGCGCCATTCCCTTGCCCCAAACATTCAAAGCGGCCATTGTCGCTAGAGTGAGTCCTCCCACCGTCCATTCCACCTCGGTCACAGGCAAGGCTTGCGCCCCGAACAACGATCGAAGCCCGGCAATTCCTCCAGTTAATCCGATCATGAAGATTACCAATCCTGAGATTTCAGACGGAAAGATCGATCGCAACCGGTTGAGGAGTGGCGCAAGCGCCGCCTCCAGGACGCCAGCGAAGATCGTCATCCCGAACACCAGGGGAAGCCCGCCGACTTTCGCCGCGAGTAGCGACGGGCCGAGATAAGTCGCGGTAAACGTCGAGGGACACATGTATCCTGAGCCTACGGGTCCGAGACGCGACGCCTGAAGAAATGTCCCGACCCCGAGCACCAACATTCCGATCGCCAGCAGATTGGTAACGAGTTGGACTGGCGCATCCACCACGCGGAACACCAGTAATGGATAGACCAGGTTAATCGCGATTACCCCCACGTGCTGGGCGCCGTTTAACGCGGCGACGTGCAGCGGCAGCGTATCGTGCACCCCGTAGATGAGGTTGGCAGGTTTTCTCATTTACGTTTTTCCAGCCCGTCGGAGTAATGGATCAGTGGTCAAAGTGAAACAGTATCGTCGAGCGTCCTGCCTTGTGCGTCGCCTGCACCCGGTCGGCGTAACGCCGCAGCATGAACCCGGCCAGTTTCCGCTGTCCTTCCTCGCTTGCCATGATCTCCTCGTTGCTCGGCCGCTTCTCAGGCAGCTCAAGTGTCGGACCCACGTAAGAGACTCTCAGGTCGAGATTAAACTCGTCGAACGTTGCCTCGATCTCCAGCGGACCTTGCGGATCACAGCTTTCCACGATGACTTCGATCGACTGCGAAAGATTGAAACTCGCCCGATCGATTATGTCCCGGCGCGCTCCCCACCCTGCGCCACTCGTCTCCATGTAATCTTCGATTGCCGCGGAATCGATGCGGGACGGCTCCACCACCATCTTCTGCGTCTTTCGGACTCCCAAACGGAATATTGCGTTCAGCAGAAGCGCCAAAACCGGCCCGAGGACAATCGAGCTCACCAACAGCGGCTGAATCCAACCCGGAAATCGTGCGAAGGCGCCGGGAAACTGTTCGACGCCAAGCGCGCCCATGAAGGACAGGCCGACAACGAAGGTCCGGCGCGCGTCGAGCAAACGGGAGGTCATGATCTCCAACCCGTTGACGAAAATGAAACTGGCGGCAATCAGTAGCGCCGAGCCGGCGACGGCACGGGGCATGATAGACAGCACTGCACCGAGTTGCGGGAAGAAGGCGAGGATCGCGAGCCCCGCCCCGACGGCATAGGCTACCTGCCGGCTCGCCACCCCGGTCGCGTTCGCAAGCCCCACGCACATCGTGGCGGAATTTACGCCCGTGGTACCGACCGCGCCAGCGACCACGGTGGTCAAACCGTCGGCGAGAACTCCGCGGCCGATCGAGGTCATGTCCGGGCGGACCCAGTCCGCGTCGTTCAACTTCTGGCACGTCGTTACGTTGCCCATGACCTTGAGGGTTGCAGCGACTGCGGCGACCCCAAACGGGATCACGAGACTTGTATCAAACGCCAATCCGACGTGATCAAAGCGGGGAAATGTCATCCAGGGCGTTGCGGCCACGGTCTCCCAATCGGCATGCCCGAAACCGCCGAGGATGGCCGTCAAGATGTAGCCCACGATCATTCCGATCAGGACGCAGGCGAGGCGCAGTCCCCCGCGCGTCCATACATTGAGCGCGACCATCGTGCCGAGCGTGGCGGCGGCGACGGTCGCGTCGGATGCCCCGGGAATTGTCGAGGTGCCAGCGGCGAGGAAAGTGCGTATCGCCACTGCCCCTGTGGCCACGCCAATCAGCGCCACGACCAGCCCCGCAATCTCGGGAGGAAACAGCGGACGCAGCTTGCGCAGCGCGCGCGAAAGTGCGACTTCGACGAGGCCGGCGAACACGGTCATGCCGAACACGAGGGATAGGCCACCCGCTTTAGCCGCAATCAGCGATGGTACCAGATACACCGCTGTCGGCACGGGCTGGCACAGGAAGCCCGATCCGATGGGCCCGCGCGGCAGCGCCTGCAAAACGGCCCCCAGAGCGAGGACCAGCAGCGAGATGCTCATGACGCTCTCGGTAAGCTCGGGCGTCGCCCCGACCTCACGCATGACAAGGATGATGTAGATAAGGTTGATCGACATCAGCCCCGCCTGCTGCAGAGCGCTCAGCACCACCACGCCGAACGGTGGCGCCTCGTTGACGGCGTAAACGATGCCGGTGGGCTTGCGCATGACGCGGCAGCAGCGCTCAGCCCGCTGCGGCGATGCCTTCTTCGCGCGACCCCACGATGGTGAACAGATCGAGAAAACCGCCCAGGTCGAAGAGTTGCTTCACCTTGCCCGCGACGCCGCACAGGACCAACCGGCTCCCAGTCTCGTCGGCGCGCTTTGCGGCAAGCAGCAGTATTCTGAACCCTGCGCTGCTGATGTACTCGAGCCGACTGAGATCGAGCACCACGCGGACTTTCGGAGCCTCCAGGTTGGCGCGCAGTCGCTCTCCCAGCGCCGGCGCGGTGGTGCTGTCGATGCGTCCCTTGACCTCCACCACGGACACTTCGCCGACTTTTTCTTCACGCAGCTCCATATTGATTTTCCCTATTCATGTCTTAAAACGCTTCCTGAGCACGAAACGATTGCGCTCGCCGACGCGGTCGTAGGTCACCTCGTCCATGAGGTTCATGACGAAGTGTATCCCGACGCCGCCCACACGGCGCTCGTGCAGCGGCGTGCTGAGGTCCGGCGCCGAAATCGCCAGCGGATCGAACGGCGCCCCGTCATCCTCGATCACCGCTTCGAGAACGTTATCGAACACCCGAAAGCGGATATGAATCTCGTGCTCAGCATTATCAGTGTACGCGTATTTCATGATGTTAGTCAGGACTTCGTCCAGGGCGACCTGCATATCCGCGACCATCCCCGGGGCAAGATGACGCTCGGCCGCAAGCCGATCGAGGAGGCCCGCCACGCGCGCGAGCTCGCTGCTCTGGTTGACGATGGTGATTTCGATCATGCTCACCCGCTGCGCCGGATCGCCATGGCCGCGATGTCGTCGGCTTGCGGGGCGGTCGCGGCGAATTCCCGAACTCTTGCGACAACCTTGCCGACCACCGTGCTGGCAGGCTCTCCGGCAAGTGACCGGAGCGTCTCCTCGAGGCGCTCTTCCGTAAACCAGTCGCCTGCGGGATCCATGGCTTCGGTTATGCCATCAGTAAAGAGGAACAGGCAGTCGCCCGGATCGAGCTTGCATGTTCCGGTCGCGTAGGCGAACGTCGACCGGATGCCAAGCGGCTTGCCGCGCGGACCGTCAAGCGCCACGACACCGTGCGCGCCACTCATGATATACGGGGGGTTGTGCCCGGCATTGCAGAACGAAACCAGGGCTGTTGCCGGGTCGAGGATGCCGAAGAACACGGTCACAAACATCCCCTGTCGATTGTCGAGACACAGCTCCTCGTTGACCTTCTTGATAATCAGGTCCGGTTCCAGCGGCACACCCGCCGGCCCACGAGAAAGCGTCGCAACCATCCGGATCATGGTCTTCGTCCGTGCCATGAACAACGCCGCCGGCGCCCCCTTATCGGAAACGTCCGCGATGACGAAGTAAAGCCTGCCATCCTCGCCCCAGAAGAAGTCGTAGAGGTCGCCGCCGATCTG
>PLYS01000530.1 GCA_003153455.1 Betaproteobacteria bacterium
GCGATCGCGCGCGCGTTGTCGGTAGAGCCGCGGCTCATCATCTGCGACGAGCCGACCAGCGCTCTCGACGTGTCGGTACAGGCGCAAATCCTGAACCTGCTCAAATCGCTGCAGGACAAGATGGGGCTTAGCTATCTATTCATCACGCACAACATCTCGGTGGTCGAGTTCCTCGCCCACGAAGTCGCGGTGATGTATCTGGGACGCATCGTCGAAACAGGGACGGTCGATGAGGTGCTGAGATCGCCGCAGCACCCGTACACCCGCGCGCTCCTATCGGCGGTGCCGGTGATCGATCCCGCGGCGCGGCGCGAAATCATCCGCTTGAAGGGCGATTTGCCCTCGCCAGTCAACCCGCCCGCTGGCTGCTACTTCCATCCGCGCTGCCCGCGGGTCATGCCTGAATGCCGCGAGCGCTATCCCTCGCTTACGCGACTCACCGCGACGCACGCGGTGAACTGCCACCTCTATAAGCAGGGTAATTAGAGCGCGTAAAAGAATGAGACCATATAGCCGTCGCGGTTGTATACCACACGCTGCGGTCGAGCACGATGGTTGAGCGTGAATTCGATGCGGTCCACGCCCCGATCGAAAAGTCGCCCCCCNNCCGACCTCACCGTCTTGACCATCGAACGATCGTTCGGTATCCTATCCCCATGACAAACGATGGTCAATACCTGGCGAAATTGCAGGACTATTACGCCCGGCATCGAGTGCTGCCGTCCTACGCGAGGATAGGCTCCCTCGTCGGGCTGAACTCGAAGGCATCGGTCGCGGGTCTGGTCCTGCGGCTGAAGGCCGAGGGCTTTGTCGAAAGCACGCCGGACCGGCGTCTGAAGCCTGGGCGCCGCTTTTTCGAGCGCAACGTGGCCGAAAGCGTGCAAGCCGGCCTGCCAACCTCCGTGCCCGACACTGCACCCGACACGATCACCATCGATGAGTATCTGATTTCCCATCCGTCGAAGACCGTCCTCATCAAGGTGAAGGGCGACTCGATGATCGACGCCGGCATCTACCCGGGCGACACGGTCGTCGTGGAGAAGCGCGGTTCCGCTAACGTCGGCGACATCGTCGTCGCGATCCTGGACAACGAGTTCACGTTGAAGCGGTTAGATCGCGAGAAAGGCCGTGTCGTGCTGCGACCGGAGAACAAGGCTTATCCCGTCATCCGTCCGAAGGGCGACGTCGAGATATTCGGAGTGGTGGTCGGGCAGTTTAGGAAATACCGGTAGGCATTGCGATATTTCAGAGAGAATGGACGGCGAGAGTCTGATCGTTCAAGACTCCGCGCGCTACGTCAATTANNGCTGCTCGTTCATCGTCCGAAGTAATAAGCACGTCGTCAAGCACGAGCGGCATGTGTGGGTGGGATACACGCCGCAGATCCAGCGCCGCCAGCCGCAGAGCCAGGTAGAGCTGGTCGGACGTTCCGTCGCTCATGGCCTCGATACCTTTCTTGGCGCCGTCCGCCTGCACGGCACGCAGGACGGGTTTTTCGCCTTCTTCGTCGGCCTCCAGGCGCACATAACGTCCCCCGGTCATGAGCGAGAAGTAGGTGGAAGCAGCAGCCACCATAGGCGCCTGCGCGCGTTCGCGAAAGCGGTTGAGAGCCTCCTGCAGCAGCGCGTGCGCGAGCCGTAATCGCGCCCAAGGCCGCACCGCTCCCCTGAAGCGTGCGGCTGCCGACTCCATGCCTTCACGCGCCGCGGCTGCCCGATCCGATGCGTCGATTGCTTCAAGCGCATGCCGCGCCTGCTCCTCCGCCTCACGCGCGGAGGTCTGATCCTGCTCCCGCTGCGTAATTTCGGCACGGCAACGCTCGCGTTCACTCTCGATGGCGATTGCATCGAGCCCAACGAGGCTCTTGCGCAGCTCATCCTCCGAGCGGGCCGAGGCCTTCGCCAACTGTTGACGCAGCGCTGAGAGCTGCTTTTGCGCCTCGCGTTTGCGAGCCGCCGCGTCTTCCTGTTCCGGAAGTTTGTCTATGGTCGCGGTACCGGCAGCCGCACACAGCCGGGCCTGCACGGACGTCTGCGCGGCCTGCTCGACTTCAGCGCTCCGCTTTTTCTCCTGCGCCCGGGTTTGGTCACGGATGAACGCAGTGCGCTCCTGATTGCTCTGCCGTGACACGGCGAGGCGCTTGCGCAGGCGATCCGCAAAGTCATCGACTGCCTCGGGCACCGGCTCGTCCAGCAGTCGTGCAAGCTGGCCAGCCTGAGCTGCGAGATCATCGACGACAGCCTGATGCTGGGCGCGGCGCAGTTGCGCGTCGCTCAATGCCGACGACTGGCGCGCCAGTCCATCGAGTTCGTCAAGGCGCGCCTTGACGGCTTCTGGGGCACTGTCCACCGGCATGAACAAACGCGCATGCCACCCCTCGAGCGCCGTGACATGGCGCGTGAGCTCGGCTTCGGTAGCGGCAATCTGACCGCCGACCTTCTCGCGCTCGGCCCGCTGCTTTCGCGTGACCTTGGCGTGTTCGGCATGTTCAGCTTCGGTCCGGGCAGCAAGTTTTTCCCAGCGATCCGCTTGCTTGATCAGTGAGAGCAGTGCGGTGGCGTCACCACCGGCATCATCGGCTACCGGCTGGTCAACGGCGCGCAGCGCCGCTGCGACTCTCGAGCATGCGCGCACCGACTCGGCCAGCGCCTTATCGCGGTCCGCGCGCATGACCCCCAGTTGCTCCGCGACCTGCAGTGCATTGTGTCGCCGGACCTGCCATTCGTTCAGTGCATCCGGCTCGAGGCCGGGCAGCCCTGCCTGGACAAGCCGCTCGAGCCATGCCGCGCGAAAGGTATCGTTGCGCGCGATAAGCGCTTTGACCGCGCTATCGAGGTCGCCACGGCGTGTTTGCATGTCCGCGATCCGTCCCGAGCATTCAGCAAAGACTGCCGCCCGATTCGCATCGGCGCGCAACAGATCAGCCTGCCGGTCAGCCTCACTCTGGGCTGCTTCGAATGCCTCCGGCAGCGCCCGGCCGGGATCGAAGCTGCGAGCGAGCTCATCCGCGTCCTGGCTGCGTTCGACATAGGCGCGGCGGACCAGTGTCCAGCCTTCGTCGCGTCGGCCGCGCGCGAGGCGCAGCGTTTCGGCAGTTACCACTTCGCCCTCTGCGGCAAGCTGCCGTTGGCGCAGTCGCTGCTCTTCGAGATGGAGTTCCACGCGTTGCTCTTCGTTCCGAGCGTCGCGCAGCTCGTCGGAGACCTTTGCCAGTTCCTGCTTCGTGTGCGAAATCTCTGCATCCGGCAGGGGCTGTGCACTGCGCAATGCCGGTTCGGATGCACTTCCCAATGCCAATAGCGCCTGCGCCAGTTGGCCTTCAAGTTCACTGATTCTCTGCTCCAGATCGGCACGCCGCCGATCCACGTCACCGAGCGATTGGGAATTTCGCAACGCGGCAACGAGTTCCTGCCGAACAGTTGGGTCGGGTAAGGCGGGCGCCTGTTCCGCGTCGGGCTTCAATGCCTCGTCAAGCG
>PLYS01000009.1 GCA_003153455.1 Betaproteobacteria bacterium
GGGAAAGTCCTGTTGTGGGCATTGAATAAAGGTTTAGGCGACGCCTTCACACCAGAAATTCGAGCGTCATGGATCAAGGTATACAACGCGGTTGCTGCCACGATGCAGGGTAACCATCCGATAAGGGCCGCGGATCGCCGAGTATTTTCGATAGCAGGCGCTGGGCTGGTCAGGCGGCGCGGTCCATGCTGGCGAGGCGCCAATTCCACGGTAGCAGCGCGGCTAGATCGTTGATCTTGTGATCGGCGATCCGTGCCAGTACGTCGGAGAGCCAGGCACGGGGGTCGACGTCGTTGAGCTTAGCGGTCTGAATCAGCGTGAGCATGACCGCGGCGCGTTCGCCGCCGCGGTCGGAACCGGCAAACAGCCAAGCTTTTCTGCCGAGTGCGATGCCGCGCAACGCGCGTTCGGCTGCGTTGTTGCTCAGACAGATGCGCCCATCGCCGAGGAAACGGGTAAACGCGTCGACGCGTTTGAGCATGTAATCAAACGCCTTGGCGACGGCATTGTGGCGCGACAGCTTCGCTCGCTCCTGCTTCATCCACGCGATGAACTCGTTGACCAGCGGGGCAATATCTCGGCGGCGCACGGCGAGGCGTTGCTCGGGCGACAGCCCGTTGATGCCGCGCTCCAGAGCGAAGATCGCATCGAACTTCTGCACGGCCGCAAACGCGATCGGCGAGATCACGGCCAAGTTGTTGTTACGCGCCTTCGATGCGACGTCGGCAAGTTCGAAGAACTTACGTCGCGCATGCGCCCAGCATGCGGCTTCCGTGATCGGGCCAGGCTTGCGATCCGCTTCGTACAGCGCGTTGAAGCCGCTGTAGGCGTCGGCCTGAAGAATCCCGGAATATCCGGCGAGATGTTGCTCGGGGTGGGCGCCACCGCGATCGGGCGAGTAGAAGTACACCGCCGCGGGCGGATCGGCGCCGCCAAAGGGCCGATCGTCGCGCACATAGGTCCACAGCCGCCCGGTCCTGGTCTTCACCTTGGCCAGCACCGGCACCGTGGTGTCATCGCCATGGAGCCGCTGCGCGGCGAACACGTAAGCCTTGATCAATTCCGCGAGCGGCAGCAGCGCGGCCGCGCAGGCGCCGACATGATCGGCCATGGTCGAGACCGAGAGCTCGACACCTTCGCGCGCAAACTGTTCGCTCTGCCGATTGAGCGGTTGATGATTGGCGTATTTGTCGACCAGAACCATCGCCAGCAGGCTCGGCCCGGCGAAGCCTCTTGCGATCGCATGAAAGGGAGCTGGCGGCTGGGCGATCTTCTCGCAGGACCGGCAGCTGAACTTCTCCCGCACATGTTCGGTCACGAACAACTGCCGTGGCACCACATCCAGCGTCTCGGTGATATCCTCGCCGATCTTTGAAAGTTTGGTGCCCCCGCAACATGGGCAGCAGGACGGCGCGGGATGAACGATGCGCCGGCGCGGCAGGTGATCGGGAAAATTGCGGCGCGTCTTGTGCCGCGTGAAGCCTTGCACCGGAATGCTGGCAGTTTCCGCCTTGGCCTCATCCGCGCCGGCCGCCGCCGCCAATTCCTCGAGCTGCAGTTCGAGCTGATCGATCAAGCGCTGGCTGCGCTCGGAGCGTGGCCCGAACAGCTCGCGCTTCATCTTGGCGATCAAAAGTTGCAGGTGCTCGATCAGAGCTTCGGCGCCGGAGAGTTTGGCGCGCGTCTCGATCAACGCAGCCTTCAGCGCATCGTTGTCGTCGGGAAGAGGATCAGCTGTCGTTGCCACAACGCGATTCGATCATAGTCCCCAGTGATTCGCAGCTTTTTCTGCCATGATGAGTCAACGCGTCGCACTTAACCCGCCGCCGATGGCCGCCAGCTGTGTAGCGGATTGCGCCAGTCGATGCCCTCAAGCAAATAGCCGAGCTGTGCCGACGTGATCACCACCGCGCCGTCAGACGCCTGTGGCCAGACAAAGCGACCACGCTCCAGCCGCTTGGCGTAGAGCGACATGCCGAGGCCATCATACCAAAGAATCTTGATCAGCTTTCCGCTCTTGCCGCGGAACACGTAGAGATCGCCGCCATGGGGATCACGCTTGAGCGCTTCCTGCACCTGCAGGGCCAGCGTGTTCATGCCGCGGCGCATGTCGGTGCGGCCGGTCGCAATCCACACCCGAACCCCCGAAGCCACAGGGATCATCGCCGCCGACCTTCCGCCAGTACCGCGACCGCCGCCGTCACCGCCGCTGCGTCCACCGCGCCGGTGATCCGCATCCGCGCGCCCGTGGCAAACTCGATCTCGATCGTCCCGCGATCAACCACGCCGGCTGGCGCGGCCTCCGGCGCGATCCGCACCGGCGCAAAACCGATCCGCGGCCGGACACCCATTTGCCGCCGCCAGCCATACAGCTGGCCGGGATGAATCCCTGCTTCCCGCGCCACCGCCGATACGCTGGCTCCGGGCTCCAGCGACGCCGAAACCAGTTGCTGTTTCTCCGCCGAGCTCCAGTGCCGCCGCCGCTCAACCGAGGTGATAACCTCGACCCGTCCCTTCGTCATGTGACTATTCCTGTGAATAGTCACATGACTCACACCCTCACTTGATCCACAAGGCGGCCGCTAACGGATGGGTACCGCTCTTCAACCCATCCCGATATGTCTTGCCGGGATACGTCACACAATACGAAGAGCGGAAGATTGTAAATTTCTCGCAAGCCAATCGCGAAAAATTTCTGATCGGTATGATCAAGGTGAACTTCCTCAAGCGGCTAGAGAGCTCAGTTCACGCCTTTGCGATCACAATGGAACGAACGGTTGCGAAAATTGAGCAGCTTGAGAAGCGGTTGCGCGATTATAAGCTTCACGCTCAAACAGCGGCAGATGCGTTGCAGCCAGACTTGTTTGCAGTCGAAGATGAGGACGACGAAGACCTCACGCAGGCCTTTCAGGTCGGCACCAAGCTCAAGTTCGAAATGGCGCACCTCGATGTGGATCGCTGGCTCAAAGATCTCGCTACTGACAAGCAACAACTTTCGCTGCTTTCTGACAACGCCAAATCTGTTGACACCTCACGGGACGCCAAGCTGGCAGAAATTAAGAAATTGATTGAAAGTAAGGTGCGAAATCCGGCCCTCAACATTCAAGGTGAAGAAAACCGCAAAGTCGTTGTGTTCTGCGCGTTTGCCGATACTGCGGCCTATCTCTACGAGTCATTGGAAGATTGGGCTCGCAAGACGCTCGGAATTCATATTGCGCTAGTCTCCGGTGGTTCAAAACCGAACCGGACAACCTTCGGGAAGGCTGAATTTTCCCAGATTCTCACTAATTTTTCGCCACGCGCAAAGCAGCGTTCGAAGATCAAGTCGATGCCGCAGAATGGCGAGATCGACCTTATGATAGCGACCGATTGTATTTCTGAGGGCCAAAACCTTCAGGATTGCGACTATTTAATAAACTACGACATTCACTGGAATCCGGTTCGCATCATCCAGCGCTTTGGACGCATCGATCGTATCGGCAGCCTTAACCGCGAGATACAGTTAGTGAATTTCTGGCCCACGCCCGACCTCAACAAATATATCAATCTCAAGAATCGCGTCGAGGCACGCATGGCGCTCGTGGATATTTCGGCGACCGCGGAGGACAATATTCTTCAATCAAAGGACATCGAGGATCTCATCCAGGACGATTTGCGGTACCGCGACAAGCAGCTTTTGCGGCTGAAGGACGAGGTTCTTGACCTTGAGGATTTCAATGAGTCTGTTGCGTTGAACGAATTTACGCTCGATGACTTTAGAATTGAACTCATGGGTTATATTGAGGCGAACCGCGGAAGGCTCGATGAAGCACCCCTTGGCCTTTATGCCGTCGTTCCGCAGCACCAGGACTAACCTCCAATGCCGTGCTCGAGCGGCGAGGCCTGATGCTTGAAGAATTGGCGATTTGGAGAAAAGTTGAAGACGGCAGTGCCATCAATCCCAAACCAACAACTAACACATTGAAATCGCTGGCGCTCCCTAGGGGAATCGAACCCCTGTTTCAGCCTTGAGAGNNACCCGTCTTTCAGCCTTGAGAGGGCCGTGTCCTAACCGCTAGACGAAGGGAGCGTTGGCCTGAGGGAATAGCCTCGAAATCGGCTCGCTGCAAGGCGGGTTTGGCCCATGACGAGCTAGGGCTCGCTGACGAATTTCAGTTTCCCGGTGGCTTTCAGCGTCCGCGCATCGAAAGTGCGGATTTCGGTCGCGCCACCTATATCCAGCGTCACCACCAGGCGATCGCCGGCGACGGCCGTGGAGACGATGCGGGCGCCTTTCGGCAGCAGCGAGGTGGTATCGGTTGCCGCAGCGCTTCCCTCGGCGCGGAAAAGGCGGTAGCCGATGGCGATCAGAACGGCCGCTACCGCCAGCGCCGTGGTCAGGCCCGCAATCAGCATCAGCCGCCGCACCCGCGCAAACAGCGCGGCCTGCTCCGGGGTCGGTTCGGGTATGACGGTCTCTGTCATGCAAAACTCTTCAAGGGCAAAACTCTTCAAGGTGGCACTTCTTTGGAACAGGCTTCGAATAGCGGTCAAAGGCTGCAAGTCATCGCCGGCGGCGACGAGGGCTCGATCCGGCTCGACCGCGTGCTCGCGGTG
>PLYS01000042.1 GCA_003153455.1 Betaproteobacteria bacterium
CCAAAGCCGCCGTGAACCATGAGAACCACCTGTGGTTTGCGGGTGCCAGCCGCCGCCAGTGTCGAGGCGAGCGCCTTTTCCCTCACGAACAAACCGACCGTCTGGCCCATCGTCGCGTGCACGGTCGAGACATGCGCGACGAAGCTGTCAGTAGTGATGATCCGATCTTCGGCAGGCTGGACCGCGGGCGCTACGTTTCTGTTTGTCATGATGCTCCTTATTCCAATGCGCGAACCGAGATGAGGGTCGATTGACAGGTGACGACTGGCGAGAAGCTGCCGCGTATTACCGAACCAGTCAGTCCGCGCGCGCGCCAGAGTCTTTCACGATCTTGGCGAAGCGGGCCTGATCCTCGCGAATCAGCTTCGCGAATTCCTCCGGCGAGTTGCTGGTCGGCGAGGTGGATTGGGTGGCCAGCATCGCGTTGAGTTCGGGCGAGCCTGCCGCCTTTACGATTTCTGCGTTGAGCCGCCGGACGATAGCGGCCGGCGTGTGTGCGGGCACCAGTATTCCGTTCCACAATCCCATCTGCACGTCCGGGCCGCCGGCTTCCTGTATCGTCGGAACGTCGGCGAATGCCTCCATCCGTTTGCCGGTGATCGCGAGCGCACGCAACTTCCCCGCTTTGAGGTGGCCTGCCACGGTGCCTACGCCGCTGAACGCGGTATTCACCTGTCCGGCGAGGAGATCCACGGTGGCCGGCGCCGCACCCTTGTACGGTACGTGCACGGCCGAGATGCCCGCCTCCTTGGCGAACACGTAGCCCGCAAGGTGCTGCACGCTACCACTTCCCACGGAGGCATAAGAAATCCGGTCGGGGTTGGCCTTGCCGTAGGCGATCAATTCCTTTACGGAATGCACGGGCAGCGAGGGATGCACGACCAGGAGGAGCGGGTTGAGCGACGTTATGGACACCGGCTCGAAATCGCGCATTGCGTCGTACGGCAGCTTCGCGTACATGAACGGCATGATGCACATAGTCGCAATGGTCGCCTGAATAAGCGTGTAACCGTCGGGCGGCGCCTTGGCCACCGTTTCCATAGCGATGATGCCTGCCGCACCGCCACGGTTATCGATGACTACCTGCTGGCCGAATGCCGCGCCGAGACGCTGAGCATAAGTGCGCCCAACAAAATCCGCCCCGGCGCCAGCCGGAACCGGGACGACGAGACGTATCGGCTTGTTGGGAAAGGACTGCCCGGCGGGGTTGCCCGCAACGGCGGCCAAGGCCGCGAGGCTCTGAACCGCTATCAGGCAGGCGCCCAGCGCTGTCACACGACTTGCTTCCATCCTGCCCCCCATGCCGTTATTTGCAATCGCACGACGTAACTCCCACGCTGCAGTGTTGATCAAACCATGGGATGTCGGATCGGATGCCCGGCCAAGCATAGCACTCGTGGCATCGGCGTTCTACACCAAAGTGAATTCGGCCGACGGCATCTTCAACCCCGTCGTCGGGCGCATGCCGGGCCGGCGCAACATTCATCGTGATAACATCTCGCAACATTGCGCGCTGACAAGGCATGCGGGCGGCTCCTCGCCAAGGGCAGCGCCAAAACCAAAAGGGAAGGACGATGAACGAGAATTTCCGTGAATTCCTCGAGCGCCTGCGCCAGGAAAAGGAATTGCTTGATATCAGGCAGGCGGTCGATATCCGCCATATCGCAACACTTGTCGATCAGTCCGAGCACGCGCTCCTTTTCCATAACGTGATCGGCTACGACATGCCGGTGGTATCGGGCATCCTGCGCACCCAGCGCCGCGCGACCATGAGCATGGGCTGCAGCAAGTATCCGGAGATCGAAGCCAGGCTGCGCCAGGGCATCGATCATCCGATCGCGCCGCGCCACGTGGAGACCGCGCCCCACAAGCAGGTGATCAAGCTTGACGACGAGGTCGATCTCTTCAAACTGCCTATCCCGATGAGTTCGATCTACGACGGCGGCCCGATGATCACTGCGGGCGTGGTGATCGCGCGCGATCCCGAATACGGGATCAACTCCGGCATCTACCGTTTTCTGGTCAAGGAAAAGAACCTGACCGGCATCGACATCGTGACGCCCAACAACATGCGGTTATTCGCGCAGCGTGCGCTCGAGGCCGGCCGCCCCTGCCCGATCTCGATTTCCATCGGCACCCACCCGTTCGAGATCATGGGCTCGGGTTTCCGCGCGCCGCTCGGCGTAGACGAGATGAGCGTGGCAGGCGGCATCCGCGGCGCGCCGGTCGAACTCGCGCCCTGCGAAACCATCGACCTGCCGTGCATCGCCGGCGCTGAAATCGTGCTCGAAGCCGAAATCCTGCCGACCGGCTGGGTGTGGCCGGAAGGACGCTTCGGCGAATTCACGCGGCTGATGGGCGGGTTGCACTGGAACCCGCTCGTCAGAATCAAAGCGATCACCCAGCGCCGCGACGCGATCTATTACGCGCTGCACATGCCGTGGGAGAACACATGGCTCGGAGCCCCGACACGCTATACGGCGATTCGTGCCGCACTCAAGAACGCCGGCGTGCAGGTGAAAGATATCAACGTCACGCTCGGTGGTTGCGCTATGTGGCACGCGGTGATCTCGATCAGGAAGCAGGCCGGCGAAAGCAAGAACGCGCTGCTGGCGGCGCTGGCGGTGATGGATCTGAAGCACGTGGTGGTGGTCGATGATGACATCGACGTGTTCAATGCGATGGATGTCGAATGGGCAATCGCGACGCGAGTGCAAGGCGACCGCGACGTGTTCGTTATTCCTGGCGCGCGCGCCAAGCCGCTCGATCCGAGCCTGCCCGTGATGCCGTCCGGCGTAGTGCCGACCGGCGCCAAGGTCGGCATCGACGCAACCATCGGCGAAGGCATACCCCACGAGCGCTTCGAGCGCATCGCCTACGCCTACGCAGACCGTGCCAGGATCGGCGATTACGTTGGAGGCAAAGCCGACGAGGCGCCGCCCACGGTCAACGCTTCGGCCGGCAAGATCAATGATCTCGCGCAGAAAATTCACGCGCTGATCGAAACAGAGCCCAGGTACTACTCCGAGATTGCCGAGCAGTTCTCCGATTACGATTTCCAGTCGATCGCGCGCGCGCTCGGCAAGCTGCACACGGACGAAAAACTTTGGCAGGACCCGCGCGGCCGCATGTGCATTCGCGGCTCGGCTTTCGCCGCCAAGCCGCCAGTGAAAGCCTAATCCTAGGTCCAGCATTTGAACCGCCAAGGACGCGAAGGAAAACAAAGTACAAGCCTTGTCATCAAGATCACCAATCTGGTGATTGCATCCAGGTTCACGTTGCCATTGATTTCCTTGGCGTCCTTGGCGTCCTTCGCGGTGAACAGCTTTTTCTAGGCTGATATATGGGCACATTCGAAAAACTGATTTCATACCGGACAGGCGGCGGGCGCCGTAGAGCGGTCCCAGGGTGAACGTGCGGTTTCTTGCCGCGGGCGATACCGCGGTGATTGTCGAGTTCGGCGACCGCATCGATCGCATCGTTAGCGATCGTGTCCTGCGCTTGAGTGAGTTGGTGCGTGCGGCGAACCTGCCGGGCGTCGTCGAAACGGTACCGACGTTTTGCTCGCTGATGATTCACTACGATCCGCTCGCCACCACCGGCGCGAGTCTGACCGCCGCGGTGGAAAAGCTCTTGGATCGCAGCGGCGGCGAAGCGAAAGCGGTAAAGCTGTGGCGGATTCCGGCCTGCTACGCGGCGAGCCATGCCCCCGATCTCGCGGAGGTGGCGCAACGCGCCGGCCTCGGCACCGAGGAGATTATTCGCCTCCATAGCAGCACGCGCTTTCACATTTATATGCTCGGCTTCGTGCCCGGGTTCCCTTACATGGGCGATCTACCGGAACCCCTGGTCCTGCCGCGGCGGGCCGATCCGCGGATCCGCGTCCCGGCCGGGTCGATCGCAATCGCCACCAACATGACTGGCATCTATCCGCTGGAGAGCCCGGGCGGATGGCATCTGATCGGCGCGACACCCATTCGCCTGTTCG
The DNA here is from genome assembly GCA_003153455.1 of Betaproteobacteria bacterium. Lineage (GTDB taxonomy): Bacteria > Pseudomonadota > Gammaproteobacteria > Burkholderiales > SG8-41 > PALSA-1004. The sequence continues at coordinate 3,989 of PLYS01000042.1, forward strand.
ATCTGCGCCGGCCTCGGCCGGCCTTGCTCAGCCCCGGCGACGCGGTTCGATTCGAGCCGATCGCCGTCAGCGAATTCGATGCCATTCGTGCTGCGGTCGCGGCCGATGCCTACCAAGTCCCCTGCGATACGATAGCAGCATGATGCAGGCGCTTGAGGTAATCGCACCTGGTCTTCACACGACCGTCCAGGACCTGGGACGGATCGGTTATCAGGACATCGGCGTGCCGGCTTCGGGCCCGCTCGACCGCATCAGCCTCAACCTCGCGAACGCACTCGTCGGCAATCCGCCGTGCACAGCGGCGCTCGAGATGCTGCTGCAAGGACCGACTTTGAAGGTTATGGCGGAGTCCGTGCGCATCGCCCTCGTCGGCTGCACCGCGGGTATCGAAATGCGCTCCGGCGATGCGGGGATCATTCCGGCCGGCCGGAGCGTGAGACTCACGCGAGGGGAGGTATTTCGGATCGGGGCTCTGCGTGATTCCGTCTGTGCTTATCTCGCGATCGAGGGCGGCCTCGATATTCCGCCTGTTCTCGGCAGCGTCTCGACCTATGTCCGCGGCGTCATCGGCGGTTTTCAGGGACGCCGCCTCCAACCGGGCGACGTCGTGCCGCTCAAACTCGCCGGCGTGGATGTTCGCGCCGAGCATGCGCTTTCCCGGCCTCTCGACCTCGCCCTTGACCAGCCGATCCGCGTGGTCCTCGGCCCGCAAGCCGATTATTTCACGGACGACGCCATGAAGACCTTTTTGTCGTCGGATTATCGCGTGTCGCCTCAGGCCGACCGCATGGGCTACCGTCTCGAAGGACCGGCGCTGGCGCATGCGAAAGGCTATGACATCGTCTCCGACGGCATAGTCGCGGGAGCGATCCAGGTTCCGGGCTCCGGCCTGCCGATCGTTCTGATGGTCGACCACCAGACGATAGGCGGATACCCGAAGATCGCAACGGTGATCTCCGCCGACATCCCCGTCGTCGGGCGCCGCAGGCCCGGCCGGCCGATCCGCTTCGTCACTGTGGACGTGAACCAGGCCGAGTTGCTTCGCAGCGAGCAGGAGGCAGCACTTCGGCAGGAGTTGGAGAATCTGGTCGCCGTATGAAGCGCGATCAGAACGTGACGACCGAGCGGATCGACTTGCCTTCGTGCATGAGATCAAAACCCTTGTTGATCTCGTCGAGCTTGAGATTGTGGGTGATGAGGTCGTCGATGTTGATCTTGCCCTCCATGTACCAGTCGACGATCTTGGGCACGTCGCGCCGGCCTTTGGCTCCGCCGAACGCGGTGCCTTTCCACACGCGCCCCGTGACGAGCTGAAAGGGTCGCGTTTTGATTTCCTTCCCGGCGCCGGCCACGCCGATGATCACCGAGACGCCCCACCCCTTGTGGCAGCATTCGAGCGCCTGGCGCATGATGTCGACGTTACCNNCGGCGAGCGTCTTGCGCGCTGGATTGATATCGACGCCGACGATCACGTTCGCGCCGGCAAGCCGTGCGCCCTGAATCACGTTGAGCCCGATGCCGCCCAACCCGAACACCACCACGTTCGCCCCCGGCTCGACCTTCGCCGTGTTGATCACCGCGCCGATCCCGGTGGTCACCCCACAGCCGATGTAGCACACCTTGTCGAAGGGCGCGTCCTCGCGGATCTTGGCGAGCGCGATCTCGGGCACCACGGTGTAATTCGAGAACGTCGACGTGCCCATGTAGTGGTACAGCGTCTCGCCTCCCAGCGAAAAACGACTGCTGCCGTCGGGCATGACTCCCTGGCCCTGCGTGACGCGTATCGCCTGGCACAGATTGGTCTTGCCGCTCAGGCAGTATTCGCACTGCCGGCACTCCGGCGTGTAGAGCGGAATGACGTGGTCGCCTTGCTTCAGGCTGCTCACTCCCGGGCCGACCTCGACCACCACGCCCGCACCCTCGTGGCCGAGGATTGCCGGAAACAAACCTTCAGGATCTGCGCCCGAGCGCGTGAATTCGTCCGTGTGACAGATCCCGGTCGCCTTGATCTCGACCAGCACTTCACCGGATCGCGGCCCTTCCAGACTTACCGTTTCGACCTTGAGCGGTGCGCCAGCTTTATGGGCAACAGCGGCTTTCACATCCATTTTTCAGCCCTTTCAGTAACAAGGTGCTGCAGGCGATTCGATGCGCATCCAGTCATCACGGCCAATTCGCGCGGGCGCGCAGAGCTGCAACAGTTTCGGCGGCCTCCTTCAGGACCTCGGCGTGGTCGAGCGCGGTGAACTGCCCTCCGCGCCGCAGGATGCGCCCGTCGGCGATTACTGTGTCCACGTTGCGCGGCTGCCCGAACGATACGAGCGACTCGTAAGGGTCACCCGCGAGGGCTATGTTGATGTCGCCCGTACGCACCAGGATAATATCGGCACGCTTGCCGGGCGTGAGCGAGCCGGTGCGGTCGGCGATTCCGAGATCGATCGCGCCGTCGAGCGTGGCGAGCTTTACGAGCCGCTGCGCCGTCAAGAACACGCGCTGGCCGACGCGATGCTGATGCAGCGCGTAGAGCATGCGCATGCTTGCGAAGTAGTCGAAACTGTAGCTGCTGGCATTGTCGGTCGATAGGCTGACCTTGACTCCGGCCTCCAGAAGTTCCGCGAACTGGATGAGGCCGGCGCTCGCCGGACGCCGCGCCTCGCCGACGGGCGAGGTGCTGTAACTAACGCCGCGGTCCTTTAGGATCTGGCGTTCTTCCGCGGTGGTCAGCAGCGGATGAACAAGCTGCACGTCCGGCCCCAGCAGGCCCGCATCGTCCAGGTACTTAATGGGGCTCGGACCCGACGTGTGCAGCGTAATCGGCAGACCGAGCGCACGTGCACCGCTCCACTCCTTCCTGACGATGTCGAGCGGGACGTTGCCGCGCAGTGGGTTGGGGTCGGCTCCGACGTTGCGCGAGTTGATGCCCAGCGTGAGCGTGCCGTCGTTAGGCATCCACTCGCGCTTGATTTTGGCAAGACCGTCGAGATCCATGGGCTGGTCGTTGGGCATGTTCTGCGCCGGGCCGTAGGAGAAACGGCCGCGCAGCCCCATGTCCCGCATGCCACGCATCTCGGCATCGGCGTGTTGGGGCGAGCGGACGTTGTGCGCCCAGTTATGGACGGTGGTGGCGCCGGCGCTCATGGCCTCGGCAAGTCCAAGGCGGACATTGTGATAACTGTCTTCGGGCGTGTAATGGGGACCAAGGCGGTTGGTGACGGGGAAGTAGCCGAACTTGGGATCGTCCATGCGGATGACAGCCCGGAGTGCGCTCGTCCAAAGGTGCACGTGCGTGTCGATGAAGCCGGGCATACAGATCATGCCGCGGGCATCGATGGCGGATGCCGCCGGCGCGGTGATCTCCTTCGCCACCGCAACGATTGCGCCGTCTCGCACGTGCACGTCGCCGCGCGCGAAATCGCCGGTCCCGGCGTCCATGGTCAAAACGGTGGCGCCGCGGATGACGAACTCGCCGCGGGCCGGCAACGCCTTCGCGGAACGGCCCGCTCCCGCGTCCCGGCCGCCCGAACCCGATTGCGCGAACAGCATGCTGGGGGCCAGACCTGTCGCCGCGAGTGCCGTTGCCACCTTGAGAACTGTCCGCCGATCGATCTTCCGCTCGTTCATGCTGCTCCTCCTTAATTCAATGGCCCGTACGGCAAATCACTGCTTCAGCAAACCGAGTTGCTTCAGCAACGATCCATAGGTCTGGTTGTCCTTGTCGAGCGAGGCGCGAAAACCGTCTGTCTCGAACGTGTTCACCCACTGGTTCTTCTCGAGCTCGGCTTTCCAGGCAGCGCTTTGCACCATCTGCGTCAGCGCGTTTTTCCAGTACTGCACGACGCCAGCGGGCATTTCGGGCGGCCCGAAAATCCCGCGCCAATTCTCGTTGATGACGTCATACCCCTGTTCGGTAAACGTCGGCAGCTTCTGGAAACGGCCACCCAGCCGCTTTGGGGAACTAATGGCGAGGACGCGCATGCGACCCGACTCGACATGGGTAATGAGGTCCAGCCCACCCATGCCAACATCGACATGACCGCCGATAATCGCCGGGTTGGATTCGCCGCCCGAATACGGAATGTAGTTGAGTTTTGTAGGGTCGACGCCGATTGCTTTAGCGAAGAGGGCCACCGCAATATGGTCTGAATTGCCGAGTGAGGCGCCGCCAAAACTGAGGCTTCCCACGTCCTTGCGCAACGCGGCCTCGACGTCTTTGAGGCTCCTGATCGGCGATTCCGTGCGAACCACCATCATTTGATATTCCGAGAAGACCTTAGCTATGGGCGTGAGGTCCTTGTACGAATACGGCGTGCCGAGTGTCAGCGGCGTGACGACTGC